>JAJDEA010000249.1 GCA_029260035.1 Phycisphaerae bacterium | reverse complement strand
TCGCACAGGCGCAGGCCGCCGCTGATGCGGGGTTTAAGATATTTGCTGTAAGTGTCGGTGCAGGTGCGGATACGGCTATGATGGAACAGATCGCGATCATCGGAGGCGGCGAACATTTTCATGCGGAAGGTTCCATCGATGAATATAGTGCTCAACTGACGACCATTTTTCAGACGATTGGCGGTGCACGAACCGTGCAGCTCGTTCAATAGTGCATTGATTGTGTCGTGTCGTCCGATTTTTTTGAAATGCCAATCTAATTTCAAATCGCCTTACATGCGTGCTGAGTGCCGTCCGTTGAGATGGTGTTCAGCACGCATTCATGTATTGAGAGTCGTGTTGCTACTGTGTGTTTGCGGCAACTAAGTTCGCCATTTGTATTCCTGCGATCTACGCTGTCCGCTCTGAACTCTAACCGGTTTATTTTCCATCTTCCATTGCGCTTACGGGATGTTTCAGTGAAGGAAGCAGGATGTCCAATGCTTCCAACCCAAGGGCTTTTACGTCCGCCTGCTCCAGGTTGGTCAATAGCACGAATGCAACTTTTTCAGTCTTCGCGAATACGAGAATGGCTGAAGCTTGTGGCACGCGACCGGCATGGCCGAACAAAATGCGACCTTTGTGTGACCGTACAAAGCAACCCAAGCCGTATTGTGTTGATTTGCCGTCGTCAGTTTTGTAATCCGTGGTCATCATCTCAAGCATGACAGGGTCAAGGAGCGAGTTCGACATCAATGACGCCGCGAACAGGCCCATATCGTTGGCGGTGGAGACCAATCCTGCGCCGGGGAAACGATTGCTCATGTCAGCCGGTCGAGCGTTGCGCAGATTGCCGTCGTGGGCGCGGTAGTAGCCTCGCGCGCGTCGTGGAATAATCTTGTATTTGTCATCCACCGTCGTGGCATTCATTTGGAGTGGTGTGCAAACATGTTTGTCCAAATATTCTGAAAAAGTCATGCTGCTGACACGTTCCAGCGCTAGCCCCAGCAATGTGAAGCCGCGATGCCCGTATTGAATGGCCTCGCCAGGCTGTGCTGCGAGGGGGGAAGTTCTGAACGAATCGATCGTTGCGATCATTTTGGCGTAATTCTTAGTGTTGTAATAACCATTCGCATTCCTCTTATCGCGAATTCCCGATTGCTGAGCGAGTAGGTGATGAACGGTGATCGCGGCTCCTTTGTTGGGGAACTCCGGGACGAACTTGCGAATGTCAGTGTTAAGCGAGAGCTTGCCTTCCTGCACGAACTTCAAAACACCAACCGCTGTTATTAATGTGGATACATCACCGATTCGAAAGACGGTGTCCGGCGTGACGGGGACATGGTTTTCGATGTCCGCTTCCCCATAACCCTTACTCCATACGACTTTGTTCCATACTGCCACAGCGGCGGACAAGCCGGGAATTCCACGCTCGCGCTGCTGCGTTTCAAGAAACTGGTCCAGCGTTGTCAGTTTCTTTCCGTCGATTTCGGCTGCTCCCAATGAAGGCGGTGCGAGCAGGATAAACAAGGCAAGAGTTGCCAATCGGCACGGCAACCCGACATAGCTTTGTAGGCAAGTGGCGCGGCGAGAAATATGTTTTTGTGGTTTCATTGTGATTGTGTCTTGTTTTTTATTGCTGAAGATTTCAATCGAATGCTATGGTTGTGGCACATGCAGCGACGGCTGCGGTTTCCGTTCGCAGGATTGTCCTCCCCAGTCGCAGCAGTGAAATGCCCGCATCGTCCGTCTGATCAAGCTCTTCGTTGGTCCAGCCTCCTTCGGGACCGACCAGCAGCAACATGGATTGCGCTCTTGCGCTTTTCTGAACGAACTCCCGAAGCGTGACAGATTGTTCAGCTGGATTCAATAGACCGACGGCATCAAAATCCGCCCGTTTTTCGACGACTGCAGAAAATGCAATGGGTAACGAGATCGTTGGAAGCCAACACCGTTTCGATTGTTTCGCGGCTTCGATGACACGTCGCGTCCATTTTTCTACGGCCGATGGTTTTGGAATGGCTACACTCCGTTCGCAAATCAATGGCCAAATCGCCGATACGCCTAGCTCGGTGCATTTCTCAACAAGGAAGGCTTGCCGTTGCGCCTTGGGCATAGCAACGGCCAGCGTCAGGCGAATACTCGAGTCGGCCGGTCGCTCTTCGATCCTGTCCGCAGTGACTGTTACATGCCGTCGGGTCACTTTATTGATCGAAGCATCAGCTACGTTTCCCTTGCCGTCGAAAAGCTCTAACTCATCGCCCACCTTCGATCTCAGCACTGTTACCGCGTGGTGCGATTCTTCCGGCGAAAGCGTCAGCTCGCCGGTGGTCAATTCCGGACAATAAACCCTGCGGCATATCATGGAATGCTGTTTATCCTCTGTCGCTCGCGCTGACAAGCTCAGGTTGGTCCTGTTTTGGACCGATAAATCCGTGACTCGTGATGGTACGCATATTCTGGCGTCGCGCGGGAGGTCTTTCCCATGGACGTCGCGCGGTATGACTCTTCGGTGCTGGCGTGTTGCCTCGCATGTGCAATTGTAGCGTTGAATCGTAAATGTACACCGAAAGAAACGTTCTTTCTGATGCAATAGTGGAAAAGAGATTGCTCTAGCGCTTGAGTGTTCTTAGGGTTTCCGTGTTCTCATGACTGACGATCCACACACCAGTCCATCATCCGACGACCAACCCGGTGGAGACGATCAAAAGGGGGCCGTTCGCGCGGATGACTTGGACAACTTGCTTGCCGAGGCCTCTGCGCTGGCTGACGAGGTTGCCCAGGAGGTCGGCGCGTTGAATAATCCCGCCTACGCGGACCCGCTCGACATTGCCGCCGATCCCGAAGCGGAGTTGGATCAAGACGTTGACAAGAAACTAGCCGAGTTGGATGGGTTGATCGAGAAAACGCAAGAGGAGATTGGGGCTCCGCCGGCCCAAACTCCAGCGACCGCCGACGCGAATGTGCCGCTTGATTCATTGCCGGACTCTTCCGTCGAACAGACTTCTGCTTCAAAACCTGATTCACCTGCCGAGCCGGATTCACCTTCTCAAAAGGAAGTTGTGGAATCTGATCCAGCAGCTGCAAGCGATCCTTTCGGCGAATTAGATTCCGAGCAGGACGGTGTATCCGCGTCGCCCGAGATTCCCGACTTCATGGCGGAGTTTACCGAGCCGGAAGCCTCTCCAGAGGAGCCACCTTTAAAAGCTGAAGGCAGAGAGGAAAGTGACACGTCTCCGACAGAGGACGATTCAGAACGCGCAGTTCCTGATTTCATGGCAGAGTTTACCGAACCTGTCCCGGAGCCTGTCGAACCACCCGCTGATGCGCCTGCCGCTGAGGCAGATGATGCTGGAATGCCAGAGAACCTGAGCGAAAAGGCTAAACTGGGACGTGTCTCTTCCGCTGATCTTTCCGCGAGAAATAAACAAAGCGAGTCGGCAGGCGCAGCCGAGAGCAACGTTCAACCTATCCTCGCTGCTCCCGGTATTGATGGCGGCTTGCCGGACCTACAGCCTCTTGATGATCCTTTCGGCTCGGCGGATGAAACTCCCGACACGACTGCTGAGACGGATAGCGCCGCGACAGTCAATCCAGCCGTGAAGATCATGCGTCTCGCTCGTACCTCGGTGAGCGCAGCTCTTTGGCACGCGTGTTCCTTTGGCATCCGAGGTTTGGAAGAAACTGACAAGCGATTGAATTTCCTTTCTCATCGCGTGAAACAGCTTATTGGGATTTTCGCCGTCGCAACGACAGCTACTGCCGTAGTCGCCTACCTTGTCTCGATGTTTTAGACTATAAAACGGGGTAGGTCGGATTATGCCAATTGACCATCGAGAAATCGCTTTCGAAGATGCCATTGAGCCTCACCTGCTCAACGTCGCAGGTCATGCTAAGGATGAGTCTACCAACTGCGACCGCGAACATGCCGTCGACCCGGCCCTCTTCATTCCGTTCGTGAAGGCAACGCAGCCGAATGTTTGGGAGGACTTGGAGACGCTGCACGGCTCGGACACCACGAAGATAGCCACGGAGGACATGCGAAATCTTTGTCATTCCGGCGCAGGCCGGAATCCAGTGGCCTCGGACGGATGAAACAGCCTTGCGTGTACCTAATGGCAAGCCAGCGCAATGGCACGCTGTATGTGGGTGTTACGTCGGACTTGGTCCAGCGGGTGGGGCAACACAAGGAAAAACTGGTTGACGGGTTTACGAAGCGGTATGGGGTCGACAGGCTGGTGTGGTATGAATGTCATGCGACGATGGATTCGGCGATTATCCGTGAAAAGGCGATCAAGGGATGGAAGCGGCGGTGGAAGCTTGCGTTGATTGAGGAACAGAACCCGACGTGGAGGGACTTGTACGACGACATACGGTAGACTCTGGATTCCGGCCTGCGCCGGAATGACGTTGTATTGTTTTGGTGTTTTAGGGTATAACACTAAGCGTGAGTTGTAGCATGGTCTTTAGGTTGTTCTTGGCTTCAAGTTCTTTTATGGGATCGTCATTGCTGTTCTAAAGCCGCGATGGAGAAATGGTCAAGCAAGTCGCGAATGTCGTTTTCTCATTGCCGCGGTGGTTGGCGATTCTAATGGTCCGCGCTTACCAAGTCTGCCTGCGTCCCATGTTGATCGGTTCGTGCAAATTCGTACCTTCCTGCAGCGAATACGCGATCGAGGCCATTCAAACGTTAGGCGTAATTCGTGGCGGATACCTGGCTTTTCGACGGATTCTCCGATGCCTTCCTTTCGGAGTAGGCGGGTACGATCCCGTACCGAACCATCCTGACCATTGCCGATTACACACGAAATAGCCTCACTTACACCCTTTCACCGTTCGATAAATCGTTAAGGTAGAGCCTGCGGAACAAATCGTGCCGTCGATTCGTGCTCTCCCCCTAATTATCGAGCGACGCAGCGCATGGCGCATCTGAAAACCAATCCACTTGCAGCCGAGCAAGCCGAGCATTTGGCACGCGGCTTATCGCGGACCTCGACGTCGAACACGTTTCAGATCGAGCCTGGTGAGTCTGATCGGCAGGTCTATCTTGACGCCGCGATGGCATGTCTGCCTCGTTTGATTCAGGTATTGGACGCTGTAGGCCCGATTGATCTCGCGCAGCTGCATCGCAAGCAACGTGTGCCATCCGCGGTACAATTGAACAGGCGAATCTCGGCGGCTTTGGCGGTGGGCTTGTTGGCGGACGTTGGACCAAGTTCATCCGTCGATAGCCTGCGTGGTTATGCGCGTACTGCTTTAGTTGAATGGCAGATGACGCTGGGCATTGATGGCTATCCGGCAAACCGGCGTTTGAGAAAAAGCCTGCTGCATGCAACGATTGCCGGGAAGGTCGCTCGCTTGCTTGATGAATCTTCAGGCTTCGAGATTGAATCGATTCTGGATGATCTCGCCAGGCACGCCTGGTGGATCGCGAAGCGCCCTGCCATGCCGCCTTGGCTCGAAGCGGCGGGTGTATGCATGATGGCTGACACCGGCGTACTTGTTCGTGACCAAAAACTTCTCGAAATGGGGAGATCGCGACTGTCCAAACTGCTTCTGCGACAGGAAGAAGAAGGTTGGTTTCCTGAGCGAGGCGGTGCAGATGTCGGTCGCACGACACTAGCCATTGACGAACTGGGCAGGCTGCTATGCCAATTCGGCTGGGATGAAGTTGCGGACCCTCTGCGCAGAATGTTGTCATTCGTATGCACTGTTGCGGGACATGACGGTTCTGCGAGCAGCGCGATAAGCGCTTGCGGGACGGGTTTCATTAGTCCATATGGGATTGAAATGCTTGCTGGCCGATTCCCTGAAGCCGCATCGCTTGCATGGGACTGTCGAAATCACTGGCGAGATTTTCCCTTAATGAGGCTTCCGGCATGGCACGACGATCTGTGTGTTTTGATGGCAGGCAAGTTCGTGCAGGCGTATGGTGCCTATCAAGAAGACCTTCCCCTGCTGGATGCAGCGGAAGATCAAAAGTTGGAAGATACACATCTTCTCAATGCAGGCCTTCATATTAAGACATCGAAAAAGTGCCGCGTTAGCGTCAGTTCGAGGCGAGGCGGCGCGTTTCGTGCTAGTTGGCCGGAGTCGGGTAGATGTATTGAAGATGCGGGCGTGCTTGTGGTATTCCCGCACCGTTTGCGACTGACGGGCCGACATTCCATGCGGACGACGGCTGATGTTAATGCAGGTTCGCTAACGGTATGTGGCGCGTTAAGGCCATTATGGCCTGATCAGCCTCGCCCTTCGAAGTTTTTGCGAGCACTCTTGCGGGGATGGCGATCTTTTCAGTCGATGATTGCACGACGGCTGCCGGGGCGTATGCCGGTTGACCTGCGAGGCAAGATCAATTCGCTAACGCATGACACGTTTGAGCGAGACGTGACACTCGAAGGGGATAGGCTTACGATCCGCGATCGCATCCATTGCAGGCTGCGATGCCAGAACATAGTTCTTTTCCCCTCGCTTCCGGCTCGTTTTCTCAAATTCGCGGATCGCAGCGTCCGTGAAGTAGAGGGCATTTCTCCTATTAGTCTCGATGGCGGCCGACACGTCGAGATTCGACGCGTTTACGAAAACGGGAAACTGTGCGATATGGACGTGACATCACTGCCGCCCGCGACACGAGGCGATGGCCGTCGTAGTAATAGTAGTGCGTGACGGGCGTGGGGCCGTCGACGACCTTGACGATCCGCCGGCCAAGCGCATCGTATTCGTAGGCGACCTTGCGAGAGCCGTTCATACGGACGACCATGCGTCAAGCGCGGAATCTACACTGAGACTAAGTCAAACTGCCATTGACACGGCATTTTGCGAATTGGCTCGCAGGTCAATCCAAAACTCAAACACTACGCCCACCCTACAAATTGTTCATTTGAGAAACTGAGCAACGTCGTAATTCGCTATCGTCTCCGCAAGCCCGGATGGTGTAATCCCGTGGTTGTTCGAAATGTCTTTGTCGGCTCCGTGAGACAAGAGAAGCCGGATCACCTCTCCTCTGCCCTCCGAATTGAATACGGCCCTCCAAAGAGGAGTGTTACCGTATTCGTCCTTTGCATCGACCTCGGCGCCATTCTCTAACAACAATCTGACCATCCTGGTTTCGCATTCCTGAGCGGCAAAGTGGAGAGCTGTCCAACTTCCTTTCTCTTGAATGTTCGGATTCGCTTTCCATTTTAGCAATAACACTGCTAGATCGTGGTTTCGATCAATAACTGCATGCATCAACGGAGTACGCCCATCCGAATCAAGCTGGTCGATCTGCCCGCCGCTCTCTAAGAGTGCGGAAAGAGAAACGCTGTCATTTCTCATAACGGCATCTATGATTTCATTGCTTCTCATGGTAGCTCAAACTTGTGACTTCGATTGGATATGGGATCCTCAATTTGATATAGGTTGGGATTATTCATTAGGTCGTTGAATTCCTTTTGGCTAAGCCCCTCCGCTTCTGCTTGCGCCTTCAACCGTCGAAACTCGGATCCCCTCTTGTGGCCGAGGTCGTACTTGCCGTCAATCGGTTTACCTGTATTCGGATCAATGAATCTTCCGTCAGCGGTCTTCGGCGCTCTGCTTTCCACAGTTTCGCGAACGCCCTTCCTGATCTTTGGTCTGTGTAGGGGTATTCCCCTTTTTAGTGCGTTGCCAGAGCCAGTTAGTAGGGTGCGGCCCAGCCGCACCTTTTCTTGTACGTCCGGGCGGATTGGCGCGATTCCAAAGCGTATCGAATACCGTGTGCCATGTTATGGCATTTCTGTCGAACCAGCAACATTGCCAGCGTAAGAATAGGTGGTGCGTCAGGGACGCACCCTACTGGCTATAATACCCGCCTGATGCAGCAAGTCTATGTATGCTTGAGCAGTCCTACAATCAGTCCGCGACAATGGTTGATGAAAAACTGTCACCGAACGGAGATGGAGCGATTCCATCGTTCGATTTTACTCGGAATCGACAACTCAGCGCGAATCGGATAGTGTTCGTGCGTTATGGCAGAATCAAAGGAAAGAGCCAACCAAAGGTCACTCCTCCTACGCCTCATCGAGCAAGGCTACGACAAGAAGAGTTGGCACGGTCCAAACATCAAAGGTGCTATCCGTCTTGTTACACCTGCGCAAGCAACGTGGCGACCGAAGCAAGGCCGACACAACGTGGCCGAAATTGTTGTTCATTGTGCCTACTGGAAATATGCGGTCAGGCGCCGCATCCGTGGCGACAAACGTGGATCCTTCCCGCTGAAGGGAAGCAATTGGTTCCAATTGCCAACCAAACTGACCAAGCAGCAATGGCAGGACTACGCCAAATTGCTGGCCGATGAGCATCGCGCTCTACTGGAAGCTGTCGCTGATGTAACGTGGGCACACCTGACGGAAGGGCCAGGCGGTGGGCCCAACAAACCAGCCGATCATGTGTTCGGAGCAGCCTACCACGACGTCTACCACGCAGGCCAGATCCAAACGCTCAAAGCCCTATACAAGGCGAAAGCGCGATAGCCAGCTAGTCTTCAATTGCGTGTTTTCCTTGCTTCCGTTCTCGCGATGTCTGCGTGAAGGCGTTTTTGAAGTGGGTGTTAGCACGACAACGCGGGTTAGGCTCAAAAATCTGATGTAGTTTGTTCGATATTGCCTCTAGTGACAACATGCTGGAGGTGCGGAACATGGATGGTCGGCGAATAGGTCGGCTGGCGGGTGATCTGGATCGTTTCTTGGGGGTGTTCGACGATTGCTTTGCTCGTAGTGAAGGACGTGAGCATCTTCAGCGATATGTGCGTGGCCAACTTTCGAACGTCCGCCGCAAGTGCGTCGAGCCTATGGCTGACGCTTTGGGTATGGCACCAAGAACGCTGCAGGATTTTCTGACGACGCACACATGGGATTGGCAGCGTGCATTGGCTCGCTTGCAGGAGTTGGTTGCGGAATCTCATCATTGCGAAGACTCCCTCTGCCTGATTGATGAGACCAGCTTTCCAAAACGGGGTGACAAGACGGCACTACTTCAAGTCGCCCTATTCTCCAGTTCTTCCCATCGTGCATAGAGCGTCTCCACCTTCTTCTTGGCAGATTCCAGTTCCTCCCAGCGTTTCTGAGCTTCGACATGGTCGCTGCCCACGGCCGGATCTTCTGTCGCTTTAAGGCACTGGTCCGCACGTTCTTCGGCTTCAAGGATCGTTGCTTCCATATTCCGAAGGTCCTTTTTCTCACTCGCAGTCAAACCGCCTTCAACGACTCGGCCCTTTTTTTTCGTGGACTTACTGCGAGCGGAAGCTCCTTCCTCTCCCCGGACGATCCGAGCCTGCGCGGCCTGCCATTGAGCGCAATCGACGTACCGTCCGACTCGCCCTGTCTTGTCCAAGCCCAATATCTCCGTACAAACGCGTTCCAGCATAAACCGGTCGTGCGTCACCAACACAATTGCGCCAGTGAAGCCAGTAAGGCTGTCTTCCAACACATCGAGCGAGGTGATGTCCAGGTCATTGGTTGGTTCATCCAAAACAAGAATATCCGCAGGCCTCAACATTAATCGAGCGATCAAAATCCGCGCCTGCTCTCCACCCGAAAGATCCCCTACCGGCATATCAAGCTGATTCACTGCAAAGAGAAACCGCTTCGCCCACGCGCTGATGTGGATATTTCGGCCGCGAAACTCGACATTTTCATTGTCGCCAGCTAGCGCCCACTGAAGCGTTACATCCTGGGGCAACTCTTCGCGCTTCTGATCGAACACCACAACGCGTAATCCTTCAGCCAACTCGATCGAACCGCTATCAGGCGGCAAGTCGCCGGTCAGAACGCGAATCAATGTCGTCTTTCCACTCCCATTGGCACCCAACAGACCCACGCGCACGCCGGGTGACAACGTCAGCGAGACATCGCTGAACAACAACCTCCCCCCGAGCGTTTTGGACAATCCCTTGGCATCCAGCAATTTCCTCGATTTGCGGCCCGTGCTGTCGAACTCGATGCCGGGCACTGTCGCTCGTTCGTTGCGCTGCGATAAATCGCGAAGCTCATCCTTTAGTCGATAAGCCTCATCGACGCGTGATTTTGATTTCGTCCGCCGTGCCTTTGGTTTCGACTCCAAGAATGCGACCTCACGCCTGACGATGTTTGCCAGCGTCACCTGCTGAGTCTGCTGCGAGTCCAAAAACTCAACCCGTTTCTCCAGGAAAGTGCGGTAGCTACCCATCACGCTGAAGTACCCGTCCGAGTAGACCGGGTTCAACTCCACGACGCGACTCGTCACATCTTCAAGGAAATACCGATCGTGGCTCACCGCAACAAACGAAAACGACACGCCGAGTAGCATTTTCTTGAGCCACTCAATTCCCTCAAGGTCTAAATGGTTCGTCGGCTCATCCATTAGAAGCAAATCGGGCTGTTGAATCATCTCGCGAGCCAAGGCCAACCGCTTCCGCCAACCTCCAGACAATTCCGCCACGGCGCAGTCGGGATTCTCAAAACCAAACTTGCTCAGGATAATCGCAACCTGTGTCTCGCGCTCGTACGCCTCCATTGGGTCATCAGCCAACGCATTGCCCAGTACCGACGCCACCGTGGCATTATCAGGAAACCGATCCTCCTGTGGCAGAAAACCGATCCGCGCCGACCGACGACGATTCACCTCGCCGTCGTCGGCCTGTTCAAGACCAGCCAACAATTTTAGAAACGTCGTCTTGCCCGCACCGTTTGGACCTAGGAAACCTACACGTTCGTCATCCGAAAAACTGATCGAGAGGGCATCGAACAGTTGGCGGGTGCCAAAGTGTTTCGAAACCGCGTGACATGTCACCAAGACGCCCATCGTTGTCCACCAATCGCAGCAACTCGCACACGAGACCAAATCCCGCAGACGAAACCCATTACATTCCCCAACGGTCACGAGACCGCCAAGCTCCGTTTAGCAACTCGTCGCGCACTGCGCGACGATGATGTAGTTCACGTCCTGTTCGTCGAGTAGCGGGTTATAAAACTCCACCTTGCGAACGCACACATTCTCAAACGCGCCGTTTAGACTTTCCGTCAACGATTCCTCTGGAGAATCAGCCGACCACAACGCAAACACTCCGCCTGGCTGAAGGTGGTCGGTCAACCGGCTCAAACCTTCCAACGTGTAAAACTCGGCGTGTCCTTCGTGCAAGAGGCACTGCGGCGAATGATCGATGTCCAGCAGGATGGCATGAAACCGTTTCGACACCACCTCGGCGTGAGTCTCTTGTCCCGGGGCGGGCGGAAAACCATCGTGCTCCGCAGGCGACCCAACAACCGCGAAGAAATCACCGTGAATGAGTCGGCATCTCGCATCTTGAGTCAGCGCTGGGCCAAGCGGCACGAGTTTTTTCCGATGCCAGGATATGACTCTCTCTAGATACTCGATCACAGTAACCGTCGCGACCTTCTCGCTTTCCAGCGCGGCCTTAGCGGTATATCCAAGGCCAAGCCCGCCGACTAGCACGTTGCATTCATCGCTCGCGAGCAGGGGTAGCGCATGTTCCGCCAGCGCGATCTCGGCCTGGTTGACAATGCTAGACATCAGGAGCTGATCGGCAAGTTTGACCTCGAACACTTCGGCTCGATCCAATGAAAGCACCTCGCGCCGGCGCAGACTCAGCTCTCCAAGGGGTGTCATGCCGAAATCCAGCTCTTCAAAGGCAGCCATCGCCATGCGTATCGCTCCGCAACAGTTCGTGTCTCAATGCCCGCACATTCGTTGGTACTGTTTCTAGCAGTTTCGGTTAGTCAATGACACTCGGCCAAGGCTAGAATCTGCTCAAATTCTGTGAGATCGTAACGTCCTAATATACAAACGCCTTCTTTGGCGAGCCGATCACGATAGAGGCTTCCTGAAAACGGTCGATTAACGCTGGATTTACAGATAGGTTTTATCGCGAAGGTCGATCTGTTTCACGGAAACGGTCACTCATTCACTTGCATGAAGAACAGGCCGAGCAACCAAGCACATATGGAATCCTATTGCTTGAACAATCTTCTTGAGGAATCGCGGAAAGCGCTAAGCAAATGCGACTATGGCTTAGGATGCTGCTCGAAGAATTCCCAGATAAGGTCGGTGGCTGAGATGGCATGTGTGGGCGTTTGGCCAAAGAAGGAAACTCGATGGCCGCCGGGCCAAGAATGATTCCCGCCGTCAATCGTATACATGACGACTTCAGTGCCATCATTCCCATCGCTAAATCGGTTAATACGAATAGTCCCGTTCTGTTGTGGAGGGTGGGTCGTTGAACAGTTATCGTGTGATTTCCAAAACGTCATGGTATCATCAACACTTGCATACGATTGTCCTCCCGCCCACGAAGGAAACTGGCCTCCGCCGTATCGCACGATTTGATCGTCCGTGCCGTGAAAGGTGATAACCGACATCGGCTCTGATGGGGTGCACGCTGACGGGTCAACTGGTCCAGCTACAGGGGCTATCGCAGCAATCCGGTCAGCTAGCTGGCACGCCACGACTTGCGACATCATGGCCCCGTTCGAAAAACCTGCTACATAAATCCGCTTTGGGTCTATGTTGTAATTTGATTCAATTCTCGAAATGACAGACTTAATGAACCCCACGTCATCAACGCCATTGCCTAACGCAGGGTTGCAGCATAGATGGGCATTCCAAGTTCGTAGCATACCAACGCCGGTTCCGTTGGGGTATGCGACCAGGAATGCCCTGTCGTTTGACTTGTCATTCATGCCAGTCATTTTTGCGACTTTTTTCGCGTCATTGCCGGCGCCGTGAAGAACAATGACAAGTGGCATGGCATTCGATACCTGCCCCTCCGGCTCGTGGACGAAGTAGACCCGGTTGCGACCGTCGTGGACAAGCGTGTGTCGCAAAAGCCCAGTACAACCGGTCGGAGCGAACACTATTGTGAAAACCAGTGCCTTACGAAACATTTTGAAATGTATGGACATGCGACATCTCCTGCGCATCGCGCCAATTTAACGCTGACTATTTCGGTGTCTCAGTCTCAACTGATTCCGCCAACTTCCCTCGCCACTCGGCGGCCTTGGCGTCGTAGCCATTACCCGGCTCGGCGGTGTGCCAGGCGTCGTAGAGATTAGTGATTCGCTCGGCAGCTTCTCGGAGTCGTACTTCGCTATAGGCCGGGGGTATCGCGCTTGCTCGACTCTCCAGGGTTTCGAATGCATCGAGCAGCAGTGGCTCCGCCTCTGAAAACTCGCCCTGCCCGGAGATCGCTTCGCCAAGCGTGCTGGCCGTGTTTGGAAGTAGCCAATGGTCCGCAGGAAGCGCATTCTTGCGAATCGCGACACACTCACGCAGCATGGACTCCGCCTCTTTGAACTTCTCCTGGGCGATGAGAATTTGTCCAAGTTGAATAAGCGTACTCGCGATAGATCCATGGCCTTCGGGCAGCTTGCGACGATTGATCTCAAGCACCTCCCGATAGTATAGCTCGGCCTCATCGAGTTTGCCCATCGACTTGAGCAGACCGCCCATGTTTTTGATCGAGTTCAGCGTATTCGGATGGTCGTCGCCCAGAACGCGGCGATTGCCTTCCAGGGCCTGGCGGTAGTAGGGTTCGGCCTCTTTGAGCTTGTCCATCGCTTCGAGCAGGCCGCCCATGTTGTTGATCAAGGCCAGCGTATTGGGGTGGTCGTCTCCCAGGACGCGACGTAACCCCTGGCCTCGCGGTGGTAGGGTTCGGCTTCATCGAGCTTACCCATTTTCATGAGCAGGCCACCCATATTGTTGATCGATACAAGCGTTCCTGGGTGATCGTCGCCACTGACGCGGCGACAAGCCTTTAGCGCCTCGCGATAGTAGGGTTCGGCTTCTTTGGGCTTGCCCATCGAATTGAGCAGGTAGCCCATGCTATTGATCGATACCAGCGTTCTTGGATGGTCGTCGCCCAGGACGCGGCGGCAGCCCTCCAGCGCCTCACGGTAATAGCGTTCCGCCTCTTTGAGGTTGCCCATCGAACTTAGCTGTGCGCCCATTTCGTTGATCGAGTGCAGGGTATTCGGATGGTCGTTGCCTAGGACGCGGCGGCTGCCATCCAGAGCCTCGCGAAGGAAGGGCAAGGCCTCCTCGTTCTTGCCCATCAAATGGAGCAGGTGGCCCATGTTGTTGATCGAGGTTTGCGTTCTTGGATGGTCGTCGCCCAGCACGCGGCGCCTGCCCTCCAGCACCTCGCGGTAGAAGCGCATCGCCTCGTCGTACTTGCCCATTGAATTTAGCAGGCTACCCATGTTGTTGATCGAGGTTAGCGTATCCGGGTGGTCGTCGCCCAAGACACGGCGATAGCCCTCCAGAGCCTCGCGGTTAAAGGGTTCGGCTTCTTTGAATTTGCCCATCGAATTGAGCAGGGCGCCCCTGTTGTTGATCGAAGTTAGCGTGCTTCTGTGGTCATCGCCTTGCACGCGGCGGAAGCCCTCCAACGCCTCGCGCAAGTACGGCTCGGCCTCATTGAGCTTACCCATCGTTTGGAGCAAATGGCCCATGTTGTTGATCGAGCTCAGCGTCTCCGGGTGGTCGTCGCCCAGGACGCGGCGGCTGTCCTCCAGAGCCTCGCTGTAGTACGACATTGCCTCCTCGAGCTTGCCCATCTTCGCGAGCAAGTTGCCCATGTTTTGGATCGATGCCAGCGTGCCGGCGTGATCGTCTCCCATAACGCGGCGGACGCCCTCCAACGCCTCGCGGTAGTACAGCTCTGCCTCTTTGAGCTTGCCCATCGACTCGAGGAGGGTGCCCATGTCGCTGATTGACTCAAACGTTTCAGTGTGAACGTCACCCAAAATGCGGCGACGCGTTTTGAGAGTTTGCTGCTGCAAGGGCATCGCCGATTCGTACAACCCTATTCTCTCATAGGTTGTGGCCACCGTCTGTTGCAACGCGGCCTGGGTGAGCGGCTGGTCGGAAAACTCCTCATCGATTGTTTTAACCGCGCGAGCAAGAACATTTTCATCGACCACCTTCAGGGCCAGGTTGGTGGCGTTGGTCTTGGCAACCAATTCATCAAAGGAGGATAGGGCCGTTTCGATTTCCACCGCTTCGGCGCCTTCGCTTTCCATCTGCCCACGGATGTCTTCCCGCTGCGCAGCGACAATCCCTCGACCCATTGTCTCGGCATCAATCTCTCCGAGCATCGATTGTTGAAACTCAGTAACCGTTTTGAGCTCATCCGCCCGGGCTTGTGTTTCAGCGCGAGCCTTAATGGCCTCTTCCTCTCGCTGTTCGGCTAGCTTGCGCTGCTCCTCTTCAGCCGATCGAGCCTTTACAGCTTCCGCTTCTCGATCTTGCGCCAAGACACGTTGCTCAGCTTCGCCCTGTCTTGCACTTTCCGCTTGAATATAAAGGTATGTGCTCGTGGCCATCCCGATCACCAAAGCCGTCATGGCCACCAGCAGTCCACTGGCTAGCGCCTTATTGCGCTTGGCAAACTTCTGGAGTTGGTAGATGGCGCTCTGCGGACGGGCGAGGATGGGTTCATCTTTCAAATAACGTCGAACATCCTCTGCGATCTCAGCAGCCGATTGGTAACGACGTTCTTTTTCCTTCTCCATCGCCTTAATGACAATGGTTTCAATGTCACCTCGGAACACCCGGCTCGTCGCGCTCAGTGCTGTCGGCTCCTCCTCTCGAATGATCCGCGCCACCTCGTGGATCATTTTGTTCTTGAGATTGTAAGGCGCTTGTCCGGCCATCATTTCGTAGGCGATGACGCCCAGCGCATATACATCGCTGCGCGTGTCCAGATCATTCGGATCGGCAGCTACCTGTTCCGGTGACATGTATTGCAGGGTGCCGATGAGTTGGCCCACATCGGTTTGCATGGTGGTAACCTGCATGTCCGAATCGGTTGCGCGAGCCACGCCGAAGTCGAGGATCTTGGGTTGTCCGGATTGATCCACCAATATGTTGCCGGGCTTGAGATCGCGGTGGATAACACCCTTCTGGTGGGCGTGATGAACGGCATCACAGATTTTCGCAAGCAAATCGAGACGCTCATGGGTGCTTAGGTTTTTTTGGTTGACGAATTTGCGCAAATCGACGCCGCGCACATATTCCATTGCGAAGTAAGGATGTTTGCCGGACTCGGTGTCTGCCGTTCCCGCCTGATAGACCTGACCAATCCCCGGATGCTGCAACCTGCCCAGCACCTGCGACTCCAACTCGAAACGCTTGAGCATGCCAGCGGACGCCAGTCCTGCGCGGATGACCTTGAGCGCAACGGTACGCTTCGGGCTTTCCTGCTCCGCCTCGTAGACAGTTCCCATGCCACCTTCGCCAATCGTTCCGACAATCTTGAATGGACCGATTTGCGTCGGAGTAGATTTATCATCGGCGGGTTGGGAGAATGCCCTTCCGCCATCGGGTCCCAATGAGGAGGTATTCGTCAGCGTCGGATCATACGACGGCGTTGTGTCATCCTGATTGGTCACTAGTCAGTTCCTCGTTCGGCCCAGCTAAAAGAAATGTTACATGAGGGATTCTACTGGAATACAGAAAAGTGACCAAACAATGCCTATCTAGAAAAAACCCGCCTCCGTCACCATGGGGAAGGTAACGAAGACGGGTCATTAGTTAAGTGTTCGGATAATGATGTTATCCGCGTCGGAGAGCCAACGTTATTCATTTTGGGGAATTGGCACTCGAAATCAGGGAACCCGAGCAGTGATGATAGAGCATGAAGCTCAGCCTTTGCGATCCAGTGTCACATTATCCTGTTTCTTGTTGTATCCCTGATGCGTGATAAGCTCGTATTCAAGTTCCCGCTTCTTTCCAGCGTCGATCTGCGCGTTGAACTGTGGGGTTCGGTAGTCGTGAAGCCTCGGATCGAGGTTGCTCCGAAAGACAACATGGCCTGAGAAGCTACGGCGGATCTCCACGTCGATCGGCTTGTCGCGGTAGTTGCGAATTCGCTCCACCCATTCCTGGTGATCGTCCCAGCCGACTATGCTGTCTCTAATTTCGACACGATGGCCTTCTTGCGGACTGAAGTACACGTTTGCTCTGCTACGGTGGAACCAGAAATTGTCGCGGCTACTGCTCATACGAATGCGTTCATGGATCACCTCAGGATCGGAGCCAAGGTTAAGCTCAATCTCCTGCCCGATCGGTACATATTTGATCTGCTGTTGGACCACGAACGACAAACCGTCTCGCCCGTTGCGGCGAAACAACCTGACGATCCCGTCTGGGAGCGGCGTGCCACCGAGGCGACTCGATTCGTCATTACGGAGCAGGAATATGCGGACAAGCTGTGAGCCATACTGCGCAGGCCGATATCGATACCGGATCGCAAACGGCACATCCAGGCCTTGGAACAATCTCATTCGTTTTGACCATGTGTGCTTGATCGTTTCGGTACCCGGTACGGTGTAGATGAAGTATTCAGACAAGCCCTCCTTCACGATGTTCTTTGGAGCGGCGAAAGAGGAGTCGGCTTTCGCCTCCAATTCTTCGCGCACGGCGCGTCTGGCGCGCTTGGACATCCCCGCTTTTCTGCCATCACGGAAGGCATCCAGGTCGCCGCGCGAGATAATGCCCCGACGCGCGAGATCCTGGATTTTCTCGACGAGGTTGATCGTGCCGACGACCATGCGGATTTGTGCGTCGGCGTAATCCTCGCCGGAGTTGTTTGTAATGCGCACATACCCTTCGAACGACATTTGGGTCTCGTCTAGATCGCTTGTGCATACATAGTCTGCGGACCAGTGAATGCCACTGGTGAAGTAGCTGATCTCGACGGTGGCGTCGCCCTCGAACTCGCTTCGCACATTCCAGTAAAGCATCTGAGGTTTATCATGTTGGAACGTCGTGTCGAGAAGGTCCAGTTCGTCTGCGTTGGTTTTGAATCGGAGATCGACGCTTGAGGGGTCGATCAGCGTGTTGGCCCACGAAAACTGCAACGGGTTGATGCCTTGCCTCATCGAGATCGTGCGTGTCTCGCGCACCAGCGTTAAGTCTTCGCTGTTGTAGATTGTGAGCTGTACCGTGTCGCGCGGTGGAACAGTAGAAAGATCGACGTTCTTCGCCACCGCATGCGTCGCAACTAACAGAAACAGTGCCAGGCAGACCATGTGATTCTTCATTGTGTTTTCTCCTCCATCATAAGCTCTTATGGCGAACCGAAACTCGGTAATTGTCTATTCGCAGCTTTCTTACCATTCGTTCTTGATAATAATGTGCAACGTTTGCACCTGCTTCACCGCCTTCTGATCGGCGCCGCGCCGTGGCAGCGGAACGTTGAAAACAACCTTCTCGGCCGTACTCTTCTCTACGTTTTGCAGATTCGAGAGGGTTCCTTGATCGCCGAACTCCCATTCGACGTCTCGACCTGTGTCTCGGAGAATTTCCCGTCTCAACGCCGTGAGCGACTCCATCACATCGAGCACAACTTCTTGGTCTTTGAAGTTCTCGATTTCGTATTTGACGATTACATCGTAGTTGTAGAGATTGCCGAGCACGCGCACCTTGTTGCGCTGGTCGATCGTGCGTTTCACGACGACGTCTTTGGCCTGCCCGAGAAAGAGTGTCATTTCGTCGTCTCTAGGCGTGAAACCACCCCAGTCTTCGCCGAGAAACGCAAGCGTTCCTTGTCCATCGTCCTGAAAAATGCGGACCTTTCCAGGTTGCAATGGAAAGCGACCCAGGCCATTGGCTTCGTCATTTGTTAAAACGTAATGCATTGGGATCTGAAGTTGGTTCTTCGCGGGGTCCAAGTAGCCGAACCTCGCGAGGTCGGCTGTGTAGGTCTTGCGAATCGGTACGTTAGTGAACTTCGTGGCAAGCAGTCGCTTCGTCTCGTTTATCCCGATAGGGCGTTCGAATCGCTCTCCGAACCCGGACCACATGCCAGCCAATCCGAATTCTTCGTTGGCGTTGTTGTGTAGCTGGATGTATTGGCGGAGGGTCAGCGCTTTCTCACCGTAAGACGCGATCGCCCGGTAGGCGAAGGATCGATCCAACCGGCCAATAATATAGCTGATCCGCACGCGAGCCGAGATCGCCTTCGGTGATGCGACCTGCCAAGTCAAGGCATTTTCCCCCGGCGGGTAGGAGACCGAGAGGACTTTGATGTTTTCGGGATCGGTCAGGCAGCGGAACTGAATGCTCTCCTTATCGATGTTTGCATTAGCCCAGCCAAACACGACCTCGTTCACCCCCGCGGTCAGGGGTACAAGACGTTCCTCTTCAACAAGGGTTACGTTTGGATTGTCGAGCTGCACCTCAACCCGCTCGCGGGGTGGCAGTGTAATAAGTTTGACGCTTGCAAGGGAGGACTTCGTTAGCCCCAAAAAACAGACCGCCGATAATAGTGACAGCCCCAAGTAGTTCCTTTTGTACATGCTCAATCCCTTCAGTTGTTGGAAACGCAATCAATACGATTCACTGACCGCTGCTCGGTGAACAAAGCATTAGTCGAACGATCTTGCGAAAAGTTCCCAACAATTTTCGGGTTTTGTTGAATCTACTGTAACCGTCGTGTATCAACCTAATGTCACGTCATCGCGAAACGAAGTTGGCACTATCGGACACACCAAGCGTCAATCTCGCCTCAACGTAACACTTTAGGAGAGCAATGGCCTTTATAATTTGATTCCGCTTCGTGTACTCAGTGTTGACTGATTGTCGATGCTGGGTCGCGAAATGCCACTTCAGTGTCGAGTTCCCATGTAGCGGATGCGCATCCATCGTTTGTGGAAATCGCCCGAATGAAGTTCCCGGCGAGAACGCAGCCTGTATCAATCCTGAAGGTTTTCGATAGCGTTCTTGGCGAGTTTGAGGCCTGGTTCTCGGCGGAGGCTCTCCTTGTAAGCCTCTCGCGCATCCTGGTGTCGTCCCAATTGCTCCAGCGCGTTGCCCTTGCGCCAACTGGCATGCGCCGCTGACTGCATATTGTCACCATCGGGCTCGCCCGCAATGTACTCGTCGAGCAACTCGATTGCGCGCACGGGATCGAATTCGTTCAGGATACGCATCCGTGCTTGGCCATAGAGTGAGCGATAATACGTTTCGTCTTTCTCGCCTTGCCTCGCCAGTTGATACTCGCGATCTGCGGCGTCGAAGCGTTTCTCTTCCGCATAGATATCTGCGAGCGCAACACGAAAACTGCGTTCGGCGGGATACTCCTCGATACCGTCAAGTAAGAGTGAAATGGCCCGCTCGGTCTCCTTCTTTCGGTGGTAACATGCGGCGAGCAATTGCTTTCCACCGACCGGGTCGCGAAGCTCGATTTCTTGACTCACTTCGATCGCCGCTTCAATGTTACCGAAGGGCTTGGGGGCCATGTTGCACAGAACTGACATAGTACGTGCTTCGGTATCATCGGGGTTCAATTCGATGACACGGCTGAGCGCCTCCTTAAAGTGACCCAGGTGCGTCAATGCGCTAAACATGCCGCTAATACTTTGCATGTCGGTGTACATCTGCAATCCCAGGGCCTTGGCATACGACAGATGCGCTTCGGCGCTGTTCGGAAGAAGCTTCACAGCTTTAAGCCCAAAGTCAACCGCCGCTTCAGCTTCCCTGAGATTACATGACACATCGGACAGGAGAACGCAGGCCTCACCATCACGATCGGACTCCTCGATAATCTGCAGGAGATTCTCTTTGGCCAATGCGAACTTTTTACTTTTGATTAGCGCCTGAGCTTCGACAAAGAGCGAGTCATCTATGACTTCATCCACTTGATCGTGGGCAAACCCCGCGGTGAGCCTGCTTCCCGAAGCGTCGATGAGCTGTGTAGTAGGACTTCGTGAGAGCCAAAGGAAAAGCAGAATTGAGACAACAGTGAAACCAGCGATGAGACTGGCGAGAATCCTGAGAACAGTTCTGGTTCGCTTCTTCACAAGCCCACTATAAAGGGTCCACGTTTGCGATACAAGGAGCGCACGGCGAGATTCGGTGTTCGATGGCGTGCCAAGACTGGGATCGGAGGTTGTACTCGAAATGACTTCGACATTGCCCAGCCGTAGGAGCAGGGTCTAACCGAGAAGTCCAGGTTTACGGAGATAGGGACGACATTACGGCACTCCTGATTACATGAGCCTTGAGCATGGACCAAGCAGAATTGTCTGCTCAGTTTTCAGATAAGATCCTATTCCGTTCCGATGCGATAGAGGAATTTCTCCCCGCGAAGGTAGATGTCGTTGCCGACGATCGCAGGCGATGCGGCGAAACTTTCCTCCAGCTTGTTGACCGCGAGCACCTCGAAGGATGTTCCATGTTTAAGAACGTAAGTTGAGCCGTTGCGACCTGCAACGTAAACACGACCGGCTGCACCGACAGGAGACGCGTATACGCCGGTGATCTCATCAAGTCTTTGCTGGGAGTAGTGCGGTTTTCCGGTCTTGGAATCGACGCAACTTAAAATGCCCGCGTTTTTTTGCAAGTAGTAGAGTGTGTCCTCGTAAAGAAGTGCCGATGGGACGTAAGATGTTCCTTTGCTCATTGACCAGGAAACGGCATTCGAATTCGTGAGATCGCCGTTTGCGTTCTGGTATCGAATTGCCAATAGCGCGGGATCACGGTATCCGCTCATGGCGAATACAACTCCGGACGAAACGACAGGCGTTGGTGCGCAGTTTAGGCCCAGTCCACCGCATTCCCAAATGGTCTTTCCAGTAGCGAGATCATAGCCGCGAACGCGGTTGGTGGCGCTAACGATCACTTGCGGTCTACCACCGTCGTTGACGATTAGTGGCGTTGACCAAGAGGTCACTTCGTCTCGTTCCCGCCGCCATATCTCGTCACCAGTTTCTTTTTCAAGGGCTACGATAAAAGAGTCACCCTTGTGGTCCCAGTTGACAACAAGCGTCTTCCCAAAGAGGGCGGGAGAACTTCCCTCGCCAAAACCGTTTCGCGTCTTCATTTTGCCCAGGTCTTTCTTCCAGACGATCTCGCCCTTCAGAGTCAGACAGTAGAGTCCACGCGATCCAAAAAACGCATAGACATGCTCGCCGTCAGTGATCGGAGACGCCGGTGCCAGACTCCCGTCGCGGTGACTTCCTTCATGCGGCACTTCTTCGTGAACGGTCTTCTGCCAAAGAGTCTTGCCCGTATTGCGATCGAGAGCAAGGACGACGAACTTATGCACTTCGCTTGGGGTCGATCGACCCATGCCCCGACCGCGACGGCCGCTAGGCCCGCCCTTGCCATCGCGGCGTCTATCCCCACTGCGACGTCTCTCAGCTCGCTCGCGTTGGCGGGCTTCTTGTTCTACCAAACGCTTCTCCACTTCAGCTGGGTCTGTTGAGATAGCAGTTTGGAGGAAGACGACGTCACCCCAGACGAGCGGCGTGGACAACCCGTTGCCTGGGATTTGTACTTTCCATCGGATGTTCTCAGATTCGCTCCACTTGACCGGAGGATCGCCGTGTTCAGCCACACCATTGGCTGTCGGTCCACGCCACTGTCCCCATTGTTTCGCGGGATCGAGCGGTGCTTTCGCAAAAGCGATTGTTGTGCAAAGAGCCACAAATGCGATTGTCTTGGGTGTGCTGATCATGATCTATGTTCCTTAATCCAACGACTTAAGCTTTGTCGAGACCCGAATTGCCTAGCTTGCACGATAGCTATTTGACCTCCCTGGTTCAAGGCTGGACCAAACCGCAAGTGACCTTCACCCCGTATCTTGATCCACCGGTAAAGTTAGTTTGTTGGGTAAATGTTCGCATGACCGGGGCGGGCTTCGTCAGGGCGAGTCCTGAATCTCACGTGGAGCGACGTGGACTTCGAGTGTCAGCTTGTTCGTGTAGTCCGCAAGCCAGCCACCGGCACGACCAAGGCATGGTGCCCGAAGGACAAGGACATGCGCCTTGTCCCGCTGCCCGCCCAGGCCGTGAACGTGCTCACCGAGCTCCAACTTGCGGCCGGCGATGGACAGCAATACGTTGTCGTCAACGGCAACGGGCCGGACGCCACCGACCGCGTGAAGCGTCAGAACATCACCCGCGACTTCCGAGTGATCTGCCGTCGAGGTGGAGTGCCACGTTGTAAGTTCCACGACCTGCGCAAAAGCTACTGCACTAACATCGCCCAAGTGACGCCGCTGCACGTCGTTCAGCAGCTCGCCGGGCACGCGGACATCCGCACGACGCAGAAGCACTACCTGCAGGTGCAGCCGGAACTCATTGATGCGGCACGCCGTGCGGTCGAGGAGGTGTTGAAATGAACGGGCGGATCCTCACTGACCCACTTCTGACCCACTCGGCCAAAAATGGCGTTTTTGGGGCTGTTTTGACCAGGCCAAGAAAACAGGCCCGGACGCGTAAGTCCAGGCCTGATAAGCACTTCCAAGTGAAAGCGGGCGAGCGGATTCGAACCGCCGACGTCCAGCTTGGGAAGCTGGCATTCTACCACTGAATTACGCCCGCAAACGCGGTTTTCTACTACTTTTTCTCGCCAAAACCTACTACAATTAGCAGGTGGACGAACTGGAAACCGCACACGACGGGAGTATACCACATGCCCAAGAGTGGGCCAAACAAGCGAAAAAGAGTACCGAATCTGTTTGCTCCTGCCGAATACTGAGTTATACTCTTATGTGACCGGAAGGGCGAAATTCGGCTCCATGCTGTGTGAGCGCTTTATGCGTTCCTATACCCGCCGGTCATTTTTTATGCGCTAACATTCTTGCTTTCCTCTGTGTCATCTTTCCGAAAGTCTTGTAGGTTCGTCTGAGTCCCGATTTTCGACCTTATTATTCCGGTTCTTTTTGTATTTCGGACACCGACTATTGCCCGGCAATCGTGCCAAAAACCGCATCCTGGGGTCGTCAAGGACGATTCCAGCTCTCTGCTATTCTAAGGGCAGCACTTTTTTATCCTGCATTATCCTGCGTTCTTTCCTGCAAACACCCAGCTGGAAGCCTTCCGAGTTCCGTCATTCCGGATGATCCCCGCTCGTCGCATAGACGAGAGTAGATTGCTAATCTTGTCGAGCTTCTGCTCTTCACTGAGAGCGTCGCTAAGCTTGCTAAGCAACAGTTCCTCGATGTCCTTGCGCCCGATAGCTCCAAATTCCTCGATGTAGTCTGTAACGAGCTTTTTGTAGAACTCGTCGTCTTGGGCCCGTGTGCGGATATAGTCAGCTTTCGTCGCCGATGCCGATGCTACAGACGCAGAAACATACAGATTTGGCTTACGTCCTTCGACGAGACCGGTACGCCGGAGGAGAAGCGAGGGGATCGTCGGGATCAGACGCGCCTTCAGCCAGTATCTGCATGATCGGATCGTTACGTAGCGTTTGGTGATCGTTGCCATCCTCATAGCCCAGGGCGATTCCATAAACGCGTTGGGCGAGCATGGTCTCTACA
>JAJDEA010000248.1 GCA_029260035.1 Phycisphaerae bacterium | reverse complement strand
ATACTGCCGTTCAAGAAACACGACTATGTGCTTATCCCCAAAGGCACGCCTTATCGACTTCACGCGGAAGGTAACACCGGGACGTTTCTTGTGTTCGAGTCCATCTCCTATATCGATGTGCCCAAACAGTTTCGCAATCAGTCAGGTCAACTTACGATGGATGCGCCGTATTGTCATCGTGATTTTCGCTATCCGCAGGAGCTGTTGAAGTTCGACAAAGCCAAGCATGGCGAGCCGCCTTATCCGCTAGTCGTGAAACATGCGAACCAGCTCAGCGTTCACGAATACGAGCATTTTCCCTGGGACATCACCGGCTGGGATGGATATGCCTACCCTGTGGCATTTAACATTCACGATTACCAACCTCGCATCGGGGCGATTCATCAGCCTCCGACGGTGCATATCAACTTCGCGGGGCGAGGATTTATCATTTGCAGCTTCGTGCCGAGAAATGTGGATTTCTACGACCGCGATGGCGTCAGGGCGATACCGTGTCCCTATGGCCATTGGAGTGTGGATTGCGACGAAATCCTGTACTACGTTGACGGCAACTTCACGAGCCGAAAATGCATCGAGTCACAATCGATCAGTTTGCACCCGATGGGCGTCGCGCACGGCCCGCATCCCGGCATGTATGAGAAGAGTGTCGGCACGAAGACCACGAGTGAGTTGGCCGTCATGTGCGATACTTTTAAGCCGTTGATTATGACCGATGTAGCAACAACCATCGAAGATGAGGACTATCACTACACATGGGTCAATCGGGGGAAGTAGTCAACACGGCCGTTTGCAATAAATGGAATCAAAGAAAGATTTGAAGGACACAAACGTTACAGAGCCCCAAAAAGCGGACGTTACGCTTGTCATTGCGGTGCATTCGCAACTTAGTCTGGCTCAAGGTCGTGAGTTGGAATGTCTGCTTGGGACGTACATATGCGCCAGTTTTTTGTTCAGCTCGTCATTATTCATTGCAATTGGATTGGCGTTTTCCGCATGGATTATTGCATCGGTAGTTAACAAATCGAAGAACAAGAAGACGAGCCAAAAATACGTTGACAGACGCGGGGATAAACGCCTGATTTGTTATGGCAACGCGAATGAACTGCATGAGCTTGAACAATTGGATGACGTTTTTTTTGAGCCGGTGATTGCCCAGAGTTCGCCATACTTCCAGTCTCCGATTTCACAGGTTTGGTGGTTCGTGATATTAGTTGTTGTGATATGGAGTGCTCTTGGCTTTGCTCGGATCAAAACCTTGCACTTGGCAGGCGTTCTTTTGCTTACGATGGTCTGTGGCCAAATTGCTCTTCATTACGGTTGGTCTATCTACTATCGTGTCACACCTGGAGCACTGGAGGTCTTGAGTAATCATCCATTATCGAGGCGGAATGCGTCTCGCAGAACAATCCCCTTGGGCGATTCGGAAATTGCATGTCGATATGACGATCAATCTCTGACTATTACGCCGCAGTCCGAGGATATTGCTCCTGTCAATATCAACCTTGACGGGATCCAACGAAAGCGTGATTTCGTTCGGGCCGTATTTACTGCTGCAGTTAGTTCACATTCCGCACCCGAGTTACCAGAGGATGCTTTGCTGGGATGAGTGCCGTAGGTACGGGAGCCGAGGCTGGGAGATCGGCAGGAATTTCGGAGGACCAAGAATGAACAAACGAGAGATCTTTGACGATTCCAACTCTCAGTGGGTGCGGAGCGAGGCGATCGCCTGGCTGAAACTGATGAACGAGGTACAAGTTTTTGTACCGAAAATCGAGTCCACCAAGCGTCGCGAAGCTCGAAGGTTGATTCGCAAAGCTAAAGGCGTTCTTCAGCCGATTGAATCGGGAAGTGCGATCTTGACGGACGCCTCGCTAGAGATCGCAAGACAGGCTGTTAAATCTGTGTTAGCGTTATTCCCTCATCACTTAGATTTGTTGGATGTCGTATTCTCTGTGACGGTGTCAATTTCACGACTGGAAACGCTGGCAGACAGCGCCGCTGTGCTGGGCCAAGAAGAGCTTACAAAATCTGAACGGGAACAGATAGCAGCTTCATTGGAGGGCGTGCTCGATACTTTCGATGAGAAGATAAACCAGTTAGAAAGCCAACTACTGGGAGAGGAGCAATAACAGGATTCGGCGAACCCTTACCGAACTACTTGGGCGGTCGCCTAACCTCGCGACGTTCGACATGAATCGTTTTTCCTTCCGCTGCCGCAACAACTCCACTGGCGCATCAATTTGGGCTGAGCACATCTTGGCCGTCGAATGCTTTGCAGATACGGTTGTTGCATTCAGTCGCAAGAAACGTATGCTTATGTCCCAATATGCCGGCGTAGCTCAGTTGGTTAGAGCGCCTGCCTGTGGAGCAGGAAGTCCTTGGTTCGAATCCAAGCGTCGGTAGTTCATATCCCCCTACAGGGCCTATTCTCGTCATCGTCATTCGCTGGGCCACCTCATCTCCAGACTCTCACGAGTAAAGTTGTCGACTATCGTCAACGCTCGCAATCGACGGCCATCGGCCAACAGTCGTTGTTCTGTTGTGCTCCATGACGCTCTTACGCGTACGTTGTCACCCCGATTCGGATTGCATCCATAATGCGGCTTTCCGGAATCGAGGCTGAGAATTTACTCAACGCGCCAATGCCAAACGCATCTGCCCCTTGCAAGGTAATGGTATGGAACTTGCACATATACCAGCGAAGACAACGGCCGCAACGCTCTTTCAGGCGGCCAAAATGATAGTCCACGCCAACCGTGACGGGAGATTCAGTGATGCAAGCGACAACGATTGTGAACGAAACTAGCGAAGCCAAGCCGGAACTGAACGGCATCGAGCTGCTACGTACTCCCATGCGAAACAAAGACGCGGCGTTCTCGCCCCAAGAGCGGCGGATGTTGGGCTTGGATGGGTTACTGCCACCGAGGCAGCTCACCCTTGCCGAACAGGTTGCGCTGGAGCTTGAACATCTCCGCGCCAAGTCTGATGATCTGGAGAAATTCATCGGTTTGGCCGCGCTCCAGGACCGCAATGAAATCCTGTTCTACCGCATGTTGGTGGAAAACGTGGCGGAATTGATGCCGATTGTCTATACCCCTACGGTTGGTCAGGCGTGCCAACGATACAGCCACATTTTGCGGCGGCCCCGAGGTCTTTGGATTACGCCCGATGACATAGATCGCATTCCCGAGCTGCTGCGCAACGCCGTTCACAAAGACATCCGGCTGATTGTCGTGACCGACAACGAACGCATCCTGGGCCTTGGGGATCAGGGGGCGGGCGGAATCGGTATTCCGATCGGAAAGATAGCGCTCTACTGCGCGGGTGCGGGAATTCACCCGACGGCCTGCCTGCCAATCAGTCTCGATGTCGGAACGGACAACGCTGAGTTGCTAAACGATCCACTGTATATCGGATATCGTCACCGTCGTCTTCGAGGCGAGTCTTATGATGTCTTCATCGAGGCATTCGTTGAGGCAGTCGCGCACTGCTTTCCAAAGGCATTGCTACAGTGGGAAGACTTCCGCAAGAACATCGCCTTCATGCTTTTGGATCGGTACCGCAAACGCCTCCCTTGTTTTAACGACGACATCCAGGGTACATCCGCCGTAGCGCTCGGAGGAACATTGGCAGCGTTGCGGATCACGGGCGGAAAGCTTGCCGATCAGCGCATCGTGTATGCGGGTGCTGGCGCTGCGGGTGTTGGGATCGGGCGAATGATCAGGGCGGCCATGCGCGAAGAAGGGATGGATGAAGCCGCGATTCGATCAGCCCAAGTGTTCGTCGACAGCAACGGGTTGCTACACGAGAACCGAATCATTAGAGAGGAGCAGAAGCGGGAATTCGCCATGAAATCAGCGGAGTTTGCGCACTACGGTTTCTCGGGCGATGCAACAATCTCTCTCAGTGAAGTCATTCGGCAAGTCAAACCAACCATGCTGATCGGAACGACGGCAAGGCCCGGCATGTTTAGCGAAGAGGTCGTCCGCGAGATGGCGTCGCATGTCGAGAGGCCGGTCATTCTTCCTTTCAGTAATCCTACTTCAAAAGCCGAATGCACTCCGTCCGAAGCAATCGCCTGGACAAACGGAAGAGCGATCGTGGCTACTGGCAGTCCATTCGAGCCTGTCCATTTCGGGGACAAGACGATTCACATCGGTCAAGGGAACAACGTGTTCATCTTTCCTGGCGTAGGCCTTGGTTGCATCCTGTCGGAGGCGCACGAAGTTACGGATGAGATGTTCCTGGTCGCAGCCCGCGCGCTCGCCGAGTGTATATCGCAAGAGCGCCTGGATGTTGGTGCTATCTATCCGGATCAAAGCGATCTTCGGGATGTAACCCGCAAGATCGCCGCTGCGGTCATCCGTCAGGTCCGGCATGAGGGCCGAGGACGCCTGATTCCAGACGAACAGGTCGAAGAGACGGTAGCCGACGCAATGTGGTATCCGGATTATTCATAATCCGGTTGGTTTCGAGTTCTGAAGCGACCCAGTAATGGCTTGCCGTTCTTTTCCAAAGAGAGAAATAGTGTCTAGCGCAGCAATAATGATGAAAGCCCACCCCAGCCAATTCTTCCAAGTGCCTACATCCTCGGGTCGAATAAGGTAGGTGTTGAACAAACCAATGGCCCAGAAAAGACCGTTCGTTGCAAGTGCCACATAGCCCTGCCGCCACCAGATTGATAGAGTCGTCGGCCTAATGGTACGAGATTCCAAATGGTGGCGCAACGTACCAGTCCGATGACCACCCAATCGATTAGGGTTCGATCGTATGATTCAGGTCGAGCACATGATACATAACGCCGCAGGCCAAAGCGGTGAGCGCCAAGTGGGAATGTTTCTTATTTTCATGCTCCAACATTCCAATCACACGACCACACAAGCGTCATCGATAGCGTACACTGCCGTAGGTGAGTCATTCTACACTACCGAATAACCATCTCATGGGGCATCATCACAAGAACGCCCTCGCGATGGAGCATCTCGACTCGCTGTAGCGTTCGCAAAAAGGCCTGTGCTCGAATAGGATCGATCGCGGAAACGCTCTGCAAGGCGGCGCTGATTAGAGGGACGTCGCCAAGCGAAAAGTTCCGTTGCAATGAAATCCTTACTGACTCGTCATCCTGGTCTTTGCCGGTCAGCATGTCGATGAGCGACGGCGGATCGGGGATGACCCGGATATCGTAGTCTACAACGCCGGCTTCTTTCGCTGCGAATTTGATCGCATCATCCAGGCCTCCAATTTTGTCTACGAGACCAAGTTCGATCGCCTGGGCGCCCGTAAAGACACGCCCGCCGGCGATCTTCTCAATCGGCTTGGTCAACTTCTTGCCGCGCGCTTTGACAACGTGATCCTTGAATATTTCATAGACCGTCCCCATATAATGGCGGAGTTTTTCACGTTCGCCGTCGGAAAATTTCGTCGCTGAGCTGAAGAGCCCAGCCGACGCGCCTCGTTGCTGTGAGTGCCAGTTGACCCCTATTTTCTGCCACGCATCCGTCGTTACCAATTTGCCACCAATGACTCCGATCGAAGCCGTAATCGTATTGCTATCTGCGAAGATCATTTTCGATCCGCAAGCAACATAATATCCTCCACTGCCTGCAACGTTGCCCATCGATACGATAAGCGGTTTGCGCTTGGCGACGCGCTTGGTTGCATCAAGAATAATCTCCGATGCCAATGCTGATCCGCCCGGCGAATCGACACGCAGAACGACCGCCCGAACTGTGGAATCTTTCGCGGCTTTGTCCAAAGCTCTGCGAATGGTGGTACTGTGCGCTCCGCTCCCACCACCAAACGGCGACATCTCGGCTTCACCCGTCACAATCGAACCCTCAACGTAGACGATGGCTACGCTCGGCTCACTGTGTTTCGTTCGAGAAGGGTTCATCAATTCCACGAAGAAGGAAACCATGCTGCCGAAATCCTGCGGCAAATCCATGTCATCATCATCGCCGTAATTCTTGACGATTTCGGCTTTATGGCCGAAACGAGATTTTACTTTGTTAATGAAGTCCTGCTTGTGCATGACGGAATCGACCAGGCCTTTCTCAAGCGCCTCTTCCGCGGAGTAGGGGCCGTTGTCAATGATCGCCATTACCTTTTCAGAGGAGATGTTTCTTCCTTTTGCAATGAGCTTGACAAGTCCATCGTAGATGCCATCCAAAAGCCACTTGCTCATCTCTTGTGAAGGCTTCGACGGGCCAGTTCGCATAAATGACTCAGCGGCAGACTTGTAGTCCTCAAACTGCTCAAAATCCGGAGTTACCCCCAATTTGTCCAACGTGCCTCGGATGTAGGGGATCTCGCCATATAGGCCGAGAAGCCAGAGATCGCCAGTCGGTACGACGCTAATGTGTGCCGTACCGGTAGCGACAGCATAAGAAGGTGTCGTCAGGGTGTCCGCATGAATGTAGACGTCCTTATCCACAGCGGCGAATTTGCTCAATGCTGCGTGAAGCTCTTCGATTTGTCCGAAACCAAGCGTGGCTTGTTCGAAATCCACAATTACCGACACGACGTTCGGGTCCATGCGCGCAGCCTTCAGCCGCGACAGGAGTGACTTCATCGTCACCGGTTTCTTCTGACCGAAAAGAGGCGACACTGGTGCAGGCGCTTCGACTACTCGCCCCTTGACCTTGAAGTACGCGATTTGTTTGCCGGGTGGACTTGGCTCGGCTTTACTTCCAAATAAATCGAATTGTGCACTGGCTCCAGCTGGGAGTGCCAACACCAGGAGCACCGCAAGAAATTTCTTTGTATTTGCCTTCATAGTCTTTCCTCCAAAATGGGCCAATTTGACCCGTTGACGTGCGAATGATACTCGCCCAAATGATCGTGCGCGTTTGAAACAGCTATCGATATGGCTGAACACAATTGTATCAAGACAAACGACGCACTACATGTATGCAGCCTAACAGTCTATTCGGTAAACGCAAAACAATTCGTACGCCCGAGGACAACTCCTTACAGCGTGCAACGAAGAGTTACAATCGCGGCATCAAAGCCTCATCAAACGATAGCCCTATTCCGACGTCTTCGCCTGTTTCGTCCAAAACGCAACGAACGTGCCGAGCGACATTGATAACAAGCCAACGAATTGAAGCCAATAGATCGGGTGACGATAGCTCTCACCGCCAGCGCGAAGGAACAACAAACCCGCGACCAAGACCAGGATCGAAACTGCTCTGCGACTTGCCGGGACGCGTTCGTCCAGAAGTAATAACCAGAACACGAACAGAATAATTATTTCTCGAGCCAACGGAAAAACGCTGGCACCAAATGCCAATGCTCGCGGAATCTGCAGAAGCCCTCTCCATCGAATAGCCAGCCCGTCTCCAGACGAAACGATCGCCTTTTGCTCGCCGGGCCCCATCGCTTCGCCGATTTTCGTCTTGACCCAGACGTGCGAAAAATCTGTAACAATCTGCGGCTCGAATCCGAAATGCGCAAGAATCGATGCAGCGACAACAGCGCGCCCATCGCAATCCTCGCGCCCCGATGCCAAGATTTCGCCCGCAGTCGGCAGATAGTCCGCCATTCCCCATGTGTTCCAATCCCACTCGTAGGGCACGCGTTCGTAGACGAAACGTTCGATGATTTTTAGCGATTCGAGCGAATGCGGGTTTTCGCCGAGCTTCGGCCTAAGTTCTTCGAGTAAAGGCTGAAGACTTGGCTCGTCTGGTTCAATCAGCTTGTGAGGGTTACGCCAGTGGTCGATGTGACGTAATAAACGCCCCGGATACGGGAAGCAAACCGTAAGTGTCACCAGTGCAAGCACCGAACACTTTACGGGACACCTGGTAAACCAGGGCATTCTATTGAGGGCGTAAAGAATTCTCATTTCCTAAATTCACTTGAGCGAGAGCAAGCTCCATAAACTGTGCAGCATACCCGTGTTATCGGTAAATCCATACTTCGATGTCGCACACAAGACGCCACTACGCTACAATCGCCGTCCCTATGGTATCCTGCTTGCACAGCGTTTCGTTTTTTGGCATCGAAGCCGTCACGGTCGAGGTCGAGGTTGATGTCGCACGCCGAGGTTTTGGCGGAGCAACGGTCGTTGGCTTGCCGGATGCCGCTGTCAAGGAGAGCATCGAGCGCGTTCGGAGTGCCCTCAAGAACTCCGGCTATCAGTTCCCCCGATACAAGACCGTCATCAATCTCGCCCCGGCGGATATGCGGAAAGAAGGGCCTCTTTTTGATCTGCCTATTGCGCTTGGAATTCTCCTTGCTAATGGAGATTTCGCCAGCGAAAAAACATCTCGATTCCTTCTGGTCGGAGAGCTGGCTCTCGACGGGCGTGTTCGACCGATCAAAGGCGCCCTTTCCGCCGCGATACTCGCCAAGTCGTGTGGATTCTCTGGGATAGTCGTGCCAGCTGAGAATGCTCAAGAGGCTGCGGTCGTTGAAGAGCTTGAGGTCATCCCTGTCACCAATCTGACGCAGGCAGCAAGCTTTTTGTCAGGCGAGCTCGAGCTTGAACCAGTCGTAATCGACATTGAACGGGTCTTCAACAACGCTGCGGTTTATGAGCATGATTTCGCCGACGTTCGAGGGCAGGAGCAAGTTAAGCGTGCGATTACTATCGCCGCTGCGGGTTCGCATAATATTTTGTTCATAGGCCCCCCCGGTTCCGGAAAAACGATGCTCGCCAAACGATTCCCGACGATTCAGCCGCCGCTGGCTCTTGAAGAATCGCTAGAAACGACGCGCATTCATTCGGTGGCCGGCGAATTGTCGGCTGGCCAATCTCTCCTGGCCACGCGTCCTGTTCGAGCACCTCATCATTCCGCCAGTACGTCGGCACTCGTTGGCGGAGGCGTCATTCCCAAGGCGGGCGAGGTTTCTCTGGCACATCACGGCGTCCTTTTTCTCGATGAATTCCCGGAGTTTTCGAGACAGTCGCTCGAAGCACTTCGTCAGCCGCTGGAAGACGCTAACATCACGATTGCTCGCGCTCATACGACGGTCAGTTTTCCGGCATCCTTTATGCTCGTCGCGGCTATGAATCCCTGTCCGTGCGGGTACTTCACAGACTCACGCAAGCCCTGCAAGTGTTCGCCGATTCAAATTGAAAAATACCTATCGCGCATAAGTGGGCCTTTGGTCGATCGAATTGACATTCACATTGAAGTGCCGGGCGTTCCGTTTCAGGAATTGCGAAGTGGTAAGGACGGAACTTCGTCAGCTTCGATGCGAGAAAGCGTCCTGGCATCGCGCCGCCGGCAGCAAGAACGGTTCGGCGAAAAATCGACTCTCAAGAACGGTCGAATGGACGGAAAACTCCTGCGTGAACATTGCAAGATAGACGAAGCGGGCGAATCCGTGCTGCGACAAGCGATGACCGAGCTGGGCCTTTCTGCAAGGGCACATGACAAGGTATTGCGTGTCGCTCGCACGATTGCTGATATAGCAGACAGGGATCGACTCACCGCAGAGGACTTGCTCGAAGCCATTCAATACCGCCGACTCGATCGACAACTGTAAACGCAGAGGCACCGAATGGCTCCTGCTGTTTGGTGCAGCGACGAATTCTTCATTCTGGCAGCAAAACGAGCCGACGGCGCATAGCCGGTCAAACTGACACGCCGCGTTGACGTATACATCACTCGTGCATGGATCGCCGTCGAAGCAGGTTATGCACAGACACGGGTCGCCGCAAATGGGATGGCATGGATCAGTAATCGGTGTGTTGATGCACGCTCCCCCTGTGCATCCGTCGATCGCGCAGGGGTCGCACTTGACTGCGAGTTTATCTCGTCACAATCAAGAAACTCACAGGGTTTTCAGGCAATTAGTCTGACGTTCTTATGTTAGTTTGGGTTGTGTTCGTTGCCCATGGGCAACATTTTTGGGACTCCAAACGGATTTCTCTTTGTGGTCCAATTGTTTTCAGTAGAATTGAGAGGAGTGAATAGGGCGGCTTGGGACTAAAAGCGTTCAAGTTGTTTTTCGGAAAGGAGCCCAAAGTCCATGCGACAATACCGTCTTGCGTTTCTTATGCTGGCAGCAATTCATTACGTCCTATTAGGTCAACAGGTTCAGGTAAGTGCGCAATCCATAGAGCCGAGTCTTTGTGTCGTCACCAACAACCAGTGCCACGTCGCTAACGGAACCGTTCAGGTTGCCGTCGAACTTGGAAGCAGTACCACCCTGGTGAAAGGCGCTCAACTCGCCCTGAGTTATGACCCAGCCTCGCTCATGCTTGTTGATGTCGCACCGGGCAGTGCTTGCGACAGCATGTCACCGTTCGTCCAACAGTTAAGCAAAATAGTAGACGAAATCAACGGCGATATTTTCTTTGCAGTTTTTGGTGACTTTGGTACTCCTGGAACGACAGGCCCTGCCGCCGTCGCTTGTTTAACTTTTGTCGTTCTTTCTGAGAGTGACACTGACATCTGTTTAGTCGATGGATTAAATCCAACAGTAACAAAACTGATCGGTAATTTCGGAAGCAATGTTCCAATCGACAACACCACAGAGTGTTCCCTTGAAGGTGGGCAACAGGGTTTGTCGTGCATGGCGATAAGCATTTCTCCGACTTGCCACTGCCCAGTCGGCTTGGCTGACTGCTCCAATCTTGATTCGTCTTGCACTACAGGCATATGCGACGACGCGTCGGGCCAATGCGAAGCGATAGCTGATAATGAAGGGCAGCCTTGCGACGACGGCGATTCCTGTTCGATAGTTGATAATTGTTCAAATGGATATTGTGTTGGCACAGGTTGCGACCTGCCAAGCCTCTGCATCACAACAAACCAACCGACTTGTGAAACATCCGCACCCGAGATGCTCGTGTCAGTTGAACTTGGGGAAGGTCTTCCGCTGATAGCTGGTGCCCAGCTCAACATACAATACGACCCAGGAATGCTCGAAATTGTTAGTGTTTCACCGGGAACCGCATGTTCTCCGATTTCTCCGTTTGACTTTCCATTGTTTCAATACATCGATGAAATAAACGGGATGATCGAGTACGCCGTGTCTGTTTCGCCGGGTGCACTTGACCAATCGACAAGCAATGCCGCGACTATTGCCTGTATTGTGTTTCGAGTCTTGGAACCAATGCCAGGCAACATTTGCCTAGTCGAGGGAAGCAATCCGTTTGAGACATTTCTATCAGGCCAGCAGGGCCAACGGGTTCGGTTCTTCAACGGGGAAAACTGTCCATCAAATGCGCTAGCTCCGTTGGTCAGCTGCGTGCAATCTTGTAGACTCGTACCGCCCGTTTCGGGAGGGGGAACTTCTATTTTCGACGTACATTCACTGGCGGAACCATTCATAGAGAATGGTCGTTGATTTGTTCCCTGCACAGACCTTGGCAAACTCATGCTCAGTACGATCTGCTGTCAGATTTTTAAACAGCGCCCAACGGCCAAGAGTGAACCGCCGGGCGCGTGTACACTGCTACGATGCTTAGGCAAGTTGCTGATAAACGTCTTTGCGTTTTTCGCGTACCTCTCGTAGTGTGACAGCTGTCCGATCGCGCTCAACTCTTGCATCCAGAATGTCTGACTGCAATGGGATCGACTCACCGCAGAGGACTTGCTCGAAGCCATTCAATACCGCCGACTCGATCGACAACTGTAAACGCAATGCGTTCAGAGATTGGAGGGGTAAGCGGTTTGCCCGAAGTGCAGCTACGACCTCACCGGCAATGTGTCGGGCGTGTGTCCGGAGTGTGGGAAGAAGTTGGAAGAGTCGAACGCTGCTGACAATACTGACAAGACATCGAAAGAAAACACTGCACGAGGCGAGGATTCGGCAAAGTGAAACGCACCACGAAACGACGACTGGGACTGGCTGGGTTGGTGGTGGCGGGGATGATTATGTCAATATTGGTCTTAAGCACGCGTGTTGAGATTTGGCTTAAATGGGAAGGAGAATACCCTGGGAATCCTTTTGTTGAAATGGCGAGCGAAATGTCGAATGAACGTGCCTGGGCGAACCCCATATTGTGGTGCACCAATTTTGCAGTCTACGTCCAGAATGGAAGTATGATTATTTATTGGGATGAAGATTGTCCAGATTTCCCTAAGACTTGGCAATTCGGGTTTTCCAACTTAGACAAATATGCACTTCCTTGGCTACCTTTCATTTGGAGGAACCCAGGTAGGATCCAAGGTTTAGGGTTGCCACTCTGGATTCCCACACTCATCATTGCAATTCCATCCTTGCTTCTCTTCCGACGAAACCGAAAGCTAGGGGAGGGATTTTGCGAATGTGGCTACGACCTGACTGGTAACGTGTCGGGAGTGTGTTCAGAGTGTGGAAAGAAGCTGCTAGCGAACGGTGACAGCCTAAAGTCTGTTGACGAGGATTAGACGAAGTGAGACGCACCACGAAACGACGATTGGGATTGGCTGGGTTGGTGGTGGCGGGGATGATACTATTGGTTTTTGTTGTGAGTTTCAAATTCGGTGTCAGATTGCATAAACACCCACCGCCACCAACAACGATGGCTGAAATTGAAAGATTACGATTATCGTCTGGTGTGGTAACTCTACCGGGCGTTATGATTAATAAGGGTTGTGCAGACCTGCTGGTATCGAAAGACATTTTGAATCGCGATTGGTATTGGAGTTTTGGCGTTAGTCCTGCTTATCCGATGTGGTGGCGATTTTTACCCAGATTCATCAGTTTCAATAAGAATCCTGGTATGGCCATTCCACTCTGGATTCCAACATTCCTAATCGCGATTCCATCCTTCATTCTTTGGCGGCGAAACCGAAATTTAGGAGAAGGATATTGCGGCTGCGGATACAACTTGACGGGCAATGTGTCGGGAGTGTGTCCAGAGTGCGGAAAAAAGCTGGAAGCTCCAAACACTGGTGACAAAAGCGACAAAACAGCGACAAGAGACTGTGCACGAGGCGAGGACTCAGTCTAATGAAACGCACCACGAAACGACGATTTGGACTGGGCGGCTTGCTAGTGGCGGGGATATTGTTGCTGATGTTCGTGGTGAGCACCAAAATCACCGTTGGATGGAAATGGCGAAAATCCGACCCTTCCCTCGATCCACGGAAAGAACATAGAGCCCGCTCTTCAATGAAAACCACTAAATATCCAACGATTGTGGGCATATCAATTGGCAAAGGTGCAATTTTCCTGCAAATCCCACACAAGACGAATGTATTCAAGGGGCCTTCGCGGTTCTATACAGATGCAGGGGTGATATCGCCAGCAAGAATTGCTTCGTGGTGGCCTTACTGTCCAAAGCCAAGCGGTCAAAAGCCCCTTGGCCCCTATTACCGCCCTATCATTTTGGTTGTTCCCCTTTGGATTCCCACGCTCATCATTGGGATTCCATCTTTCCTCCTCTGGCGACGAAACCGAAATCTGGGGGAAGGATATTGCGACTGCGGGTACAACCTAACTGGCAATGTGTCGGGCGTGTGTCCGGAGTGTGGAAAGAAACTGCAAACAAACTGTGACGACTCAAATAATGTTGACGAGGACTCGGCAGAGTGAAACGAACCACGAAACGACGACTGGGAATGGCTGGGTTGGTGGTGGCGGGGATGATGGGAGTGTTGCTCCTAGTGAGCTTCAAAGTTAAGCCGCAGTTCGCATTGAAACATATTCCCGCGGCACCGATACTCGCCGATTTCCGCTCGGCAGGTATTTGGCTAGACCTTGGCGTAGTAACCTTGAGGATTCCGCTCGATACGTCGAAACTCAAGGGTCGTTGGGAGTTTTCTGATCACGTTGGAAGGGGTTCGTTACTCTATACTTGGGTCAAAGAGACTTGGCCTAAATTCTATAGAGGTCAGAATGGGGATCCCCATAATTATTTATCAGTACCACTCTGGATTCCAACACTCTTGATCGCAATTCCCTCCTTCTTCCTCTGGCGGCGAAACCGTAAGCTCCCGCAGGAAGGACATTGCGAATGTGGCTATGATCTAACCGGCAATGTGTCGGGAGTGTGTCCGGAGTGCGGAAAAAAGTTGGAAGAGCCGAACAAAGCTGATGACAACGACACCACGACAATAGAAAAACCTGCCGCGGCGCAAAACGAGGATTCGGCAACGTGAAATGGGCCCCGACGCCTGCTGGTTGTTGTTAATCCTCGTCCGTTTGGCGAGGCGAGGCGAATCGTCTAGTATGTATTCGTGCATTGGATTTATTGAACGGGAGCCGGGCTGAGTGCCTACGAACGAGAAAACGATATACCTGGAAACGATGGGCTGTC
>JAJDEA010000247.1 GCA_029260035.1 Phycisphaerae bacterium | reverse complement strand
GCACTGACGTCTACTCGCTCGGCGTGATCCTCTATCAAATGCTAACCGGTAGCTTTCCTTACGAAGTGGTTGGAAACATGCGCGACGTACTGGACAATATTGTCAAAAATGAGCCCACCAAACCTTCCACAGTTCGCCGTCAGATCAATGACGAAGTCGAGACGATCGTCCTCAAATGTCTAAGCAAAGACCGCCAGCGTCGCTACCAAACAGCCGGCGAGGTCGCGCGCGACACGTGTAACTACTTATCAGGGAAACCCATCGAGGCCAAGCGAGATAGCGGGTGGTACGTATTCAAAAAGACAATCAAGCGACACAAAGGTCGGGCGAGCGTCGCAGCAGTCTTGCTAGTGCTTGTATTCGTTTCAATCGCCGTGATCGCAACGATGCGCGAGCGCCAGATGCAAGCACACGATAGAGCCTTGGCTGCGGAAGAGAGTGCCTCTATACGTCAGTATCAATTAACCATAAGCAAAGTGGCAGTAGAAAAGCGCGATAGGGTGCAAGCTTATTTGGATCAGTTGCGGGCGCCAATTGATGAGAGAAAACGAGGCTACCTGGTTGAGAATCTTGATGTTCTTAGTGATATTTGCACAAGGATTCGACTGGGAGAGGCTTCAGAGTTGGACATGCGTACATTAGGCTTTGCCCTCGTGAAGACCAAAGTTAAGGCTAGGAGTTTGCTTGACGAAATTGATGCGCGAGACCTCAAGCTGGACCTAGAATACAAATTCGAATCGCGCATCCCACTTCCAGCAGACTTTGGGGCGCTGATCACGGACCAGCTCTTCATTGATAAAACGCCCGTCGGTGTCCCTAAGGAAATCTTGATGGCCCTACCTAAGGGTTGGGTTGGCACGCACCAATATCCCTTTGGAGCCTCATTCACGCTTGGTCACCATCGGTTGCACGGAAGTTTAAGATTACAAATAGTTGAAATGGGAGTTATCCCAGAATATCCAAGAACAGATCAATATTTTGAGATTGAGGATATCCCGAAACCGAAATTAGAACATATAAAATCCCGTTTTCCCGGAGCGGTAATTGATCTGCCAATTGAGGAATTCAACTTTACGGTTGTCCCAGAGTATCCGAAGCATCACCCGCACAAAATCACAAGTCAATTAATGGCAGAAGAGTTTGATAAGGGATTCGTGCTCAAACGCATTTCATTTGTGGTCACCGATTACACAACGCTCTTCATACAAATGTCGTTCAAGGCCCCCCTCGTCCCCGTCGCATTTGATGGTGTTCTATTCACCGCAGACCATGGATGGAATCAACCGTTCAGGTTTCTGGCAAACTCTAATGGAGGATTTCTCTTCAGTTTCGAAGAGGACGTCAGCAATGGTCATTGCTATGATGGAATTGGCAGTTTCCACATGAGAGCTCGTAGCGATGAGGAAGGCCGTCGAATGGCCGAGGATGGCTGCGACACGAGTCTCCGGCTGATGGGGAATCGGATGAAGGCCGTAATTCCTCTCGGAACGTGCATTCATCTAAGAATGACTGCTTCACAAGATGTAGCACGGAGTCATCCTGATGTCTCCGAGTACTTGGATATGCAAATCGAGCGGTCGATTGAACTGACGAGTATGACACCTAGTGAATTCGAGATCGAAACTCAATCCACCCCTAGCGGGCTCTGGATATTGGAAAGCCTCCCCGGATTACTTGCTGAAAGCGGTTAGGTGCTTCAGCGCCCAAAAAACACGTTGCCAAATCGTTCCGCAGTAGAGAGGACTGCCGAATTTCTAGCATAACGCACGCTATTCTATTGCTGAGTACAAGATAATTGAGATCGCTCGTTGCGCAACATATGAAACGATTCTCACTTTACTTAATGGCATCATGCTCAGAAGAGATCTCTTACCATGAATAATAAAGACTCCCACGAAAAACCGGGTCGTTTGCGAGAGCAGGTTGAGGCCGCTCGCCAGCTCGTCGAGGAAGCGGAGGATAATTATGAATCAGGACGCGCCGACGAGGGTGCAACGCAAACACTGCCCGATTCCTTTCCAGGTTACGAGATCACCCGAGAGATTCATCGAGGGGGCCAAGGCATCGTCTACCAGGCTATTCAGGAATCTCCCAGGCGCGATGTGGCCATCAAGGTGATGCGCGAAGGACTTTGTTCCGGTCCGCATGACAGAGTTCGCTTTGAACGAGAGATATTCCTGCTTGGACAGCTCACCCATCCGCACATTGTCACGATACACGACTCCGGATTGACAGCCGGACATTGCTACTTCGTCATGGACTATATTGAAGGACGTTCCCTGGACGTCTACATGGCTGACGAAACGCTTTCAACTGACGATACGCTTCAGCTGTTCGTGAGTATATGCCACGCCGTGAGTGCAGCACACCTGCGCGGAATTATCCACCGCGATATAAAGCCCAGCAACATCCGTATCGACAAGAATGCGTCTCCTCACATTCTGGATTTTGGGTTGGCCACATTGGCCGAGCCGGAGACATGGACCGTCTTCCCTGCCGTAACTGTAACCGGCCAGTTCCTTGGTTCTCTTCCATGGGCGAGCCCTGAACAGGCCGTTGGAACGTCGCGTGACATCGACTTGCGCACTGACGTCTACTCGTTGGGCGTCGTTTTGTACCAGATGCTCACCGGTCGGTTTCCGTATCCGGTGGTCGGTAATATGCGGGATGTCTTGGATAACATTCTGAGTGCCATGCCGGATCGGCCAAGCTCAACGCGTATTCCTATTCATTATGATATTGAAACCATCGTGATGAAATGCCTAAACAAGGATCCAAGGCATCGTTACCAATCTACGACGGAACTTGCCTCCGATATTGACCGATATCTGCGGAATGAACCGATTATCGCACGGCCTCCAAGCATTACATACCAACTCGCAAAATTCGTGCGACGAAACAGAACAGCCATAGCCGTTACGACAGCATTGGCCATAACATCGATCGTCGCAGCGGCAAGTTTGATATCCGAGTCTGTGGCGAAAGAGAACGCATTTTCGGAGCAGCGAAGCAACGTCGCCGCTGATGTGGTGGCGGTCTTTAGCAAGTACATGGCCAAGGCAGATCCGAAGCTCGCCGTTTCCGTGCTCGACGAATTGCTGCATCAAGCAGAGCAGCCAGCCTCAATGCAACCGTCGTGGCTGCAAACTCTCGGGGAGGAGTTTCGCTCGGATCCGTTGTACCTCGCGGGCCGCGAAGAGGAGTTCGCTCGTCTTTACGAGAGTGCCGACGCATATCCTGAGGCTGCTGAGATGCTCCAAAGCGCCCTTGATCACCGGCGACAATCTGGAGAGCGAACTGATCTCAAGCTCCGCACGGCGAACTTGTTGGGAGATGTGTTAAGAAGGATGGGCAAATGCACTGAGGCCGAAACGCTCGCGATTGATTGGTTCGATATCTCTCTAGCTCAGTTCGGGGCGGATCATGACGACACAGTGCGCTTCCAGGTGAATCTCGCCGACGCACTTCAATGCCAAGGAAAGCTCGAGGAAGCGGAAACGGTGTACCGGAAGGCCATAGCTGTTCAGGCGAGGTTTCAGGTCGATTCGCATCCAGACAAGGCGGACACCCATGCACGGCTCGCCCTGTGTTTAATTGAACAGGGCAGATATGACGAAGCCGCCGTTTCCGCCGAAAAAGCATTCCGTATGCACCGTGCATCGCAGGGGGCTTCGGATTCCGCCACGCTTGAATCGCAGTATCTTTGGAGCCTAGCATTGCTCGAAGTCGGTCGCCTGGATGAAGCAAAGCAACAACTTGAGCAAGTAGTCAGACTTTGTGACACGGCGCAGATGCGAGGTAGCCTTACGAATCAACGCGCAAACGAATTATTCGATCGACTTCAACAGAAATATCCCGATTGAGAATTTATGAACTCGCATCTGACGCTTGAATCACGCGCCGTACAATTCTGCGATCTCCCAGATGACGACGACCCAAAACGGAGGGGAATTGAAGTCGAATTTCAGACAGGCGCATATGAAGATGCGATTCAACGAGCACACGCTTTTCTCGCAAAGCACCCGAATGATACCCAAGTGAGGAGTTACCAAGAGATAGCGGATTCAGAAGTATGTCAGGCATGTAGAAGTCTAACATCACCCTCGAATGTGAATGGAAACTGAAGCCTGAAAACCAGCATTAAGCAGGGTGAAAACCGAACAACACTATACTTCATCCAGTATTCTCAAGAACCACCGAGGCTGCCGACGAAATCTACCAATAGCCCCAGAAGTAGTTCGGGTTGATCTTGGGCAACCGCGTGTCCGCATTTTTCCAGTAACACCGGCTTTTGATGGAATTGATTGGCGAGATCTGTCTGCACTTGCGACGGGACGATTCCGTCAAGTTTTCCTCCAATGGTCAAGACCGGACAATCGATAGATGCGAAGCGGTTCTGCTGTTCGCGATGCCCCTTGAGTTCTTTGATCATGTGTAGCGTTGCGTGTTTCAGGCTCTTTCTGGCGGCTAGGCTGCGATATTGATTATGGATTTCTCGTCGATCGGAATCAGTAATACGGCCGCGACGCCATTGGCTGCTCTCCAGAATAGTGCGTTCATAGAATCGGTCATGAAGTAGCAATTGCAAGATATCTCGAATTGCCGATTCCTTTTGAAGATTGTCCAGCGTCGAAGGGGACTCTTCTAAGCGAGGATAGTAAAGTGCTGGCGCGGAGACTGAAACAACACCCAACAGCTTGCGGAATGGTTTAGTCTTTGGGTCAGGAAACTGCAACGCAGCTTCCAGGGACGACACTGCGCCGTACGACTGGCCAATCAGAACGACTTCATTCCCGCAAAGCAGATCTAGGCCCGCCAGCAGTTGTGCGAGGCGATGCCCTTGCTTACTCGGGCTGTAATCGGCGTTAAGTGGTTTGGCTGAGTCACCATGGCCGAGAAGATCGACGAGAACGATGGGATACCCATGTTGCGTGAGCATGATATTCGCAATGTCTTTCCAAAGATACTTCGAACCGCCGAGCCCATGAACAAACACGAGCGTTGGGCGTTTGGTGCCAGAATTACATGCTGCCTCGCGAAACTCGCATGAGTCCCCGAGCGGTAGATACGCTAGGTACTCGGACTTTGATCCTTCAAGATGGTAGCGCTGGACGCGAAGTTGTACTTGCTCCGTCCATGTACTAGCGCATCCGGCCATAAATACGAATGCAACGTGAGAGTAAAATAGGTATTGGACTTTCTTCATCCCGTTTCCTTATCCTTCTGCAGGCGAGGTGTGCATTGTCGATGACTTTGTGCAGTAATCACCATTGTGTTCCTGTTAACCGGAATCTGCGCTTCCAGTCGTAGGTATAGGCTTATGGTCTGACCAGCAGCAAAGTGAAGACCGATGGTGTGTCGTTTGTTTCCTTTTTCGTTGATGCGATTGGTGTATTCTTCGCCATCCCGATTGAAATCCGAGACGTTCAAACGGTAACCTGTCGACAGTCTGGCACCGATGTACAGGAAGAACGTCAAGATCGCCCGGTCGCGGCCGGCAATGTGGGTTTCACCCTCCGGTAGACCGGCGAGATGCTGAGCCCGCGAGACTGAGATGGCCGGTGTTTCCTCAACTCGGTCGGTTAAAGACCTGGAAATAACCTGGGCGTGGGCCGGATCGGGAATGGTGATCGGCAATCTCACATCAGCCGCAACGCCTTGGCGGTACTTGTAAAAACTCGAGACCGAAGAGACGCGGCGGCTGAGTGTTTTGGGAGCCTTGTCCTCGGCCAACATGTCATCCCGCCAAGCGAGTTCATCAACCACAGTAACGGTGAACAGCCGGTGAGCATATTCTGGCCTGCGGATTTCCAAAAACTCCACGATCGACATGATGTAACGTCGGTGGGCACGTTGGGTGTGCTTGCTTTCGCAGCGGGTGACCCAGGCTTCGTAGATTTCTGCGACAGAGGGATAAAATCTTTCTACCTTCGTCCGGATGATTGGTGTATCCCGACCGACAAGGATGGGAGGGAGGCTTCCCACATCGTTGCGGACGGGTTCCAACGTAGCTAGTGCTGCGCTCTTTGCTTTTTCGACGAATTTTCTGTCGTCCATGTCGCCTCATGCCGTACTATGGCTGGTTCGGTTATATTTGGCAATAATCGAGGGAAGACCAAGGCCAATTGCAAACAACAAGTGGACCACGCTGTAGATCACTGCGAAATGGGTCAAGTTCGGATAGATACCGAAGTACTTCCATTCTTTAGGTTCTACCCACGCATGCACATACTCATCAGAGTTTTGCTTTTTCTTGGAATACTCTTTAATCAAGCGTGTCCGTTGGCGTTCCCACATGCGTATCGAATTAGGTGCTTCTTCATTGAGGCCTGCTGAATGGACTTCGTGTACAAATCTGTATCCTAAGCCCTCATTTCTGATCTCCAGCAAGAACCCTGATGCTAGCGTTTTTTGAATCACTCTTTGGTTGTTATGCATTTGTGGCTTAGTAATAAATACGGTCATTAATGCAGAAATGACCAGCAATCCAACTGCAAACCAAATGTGCCGAGGCGTGCTCTTGAAGGCCAAGTATCCCGCCGCAGTGAATATGGCCACGCATCGCAAGTAAAACATGTTCCAGGTGAAAAGTGTCACGTCGACCGCTGCCCGGTACGCCTTTCCAATCTCCGCATACGCAGTGTTTACCGATGCAACGCGATCAGTAGAGTCTAGCTGCCTATCTGGTTTCTTGTCGATGCTGTCATACTTGATAGTGGGTTGCGGATTAGGCTCAGGTTGTTCAATTGCCTCGACTCTGGACATAGGTCCGAAATAGACACCTGTCCCGACGAGAATTATTGCGAACATACCGAGTAAGGAGGCGATTGTCCGCGAATACAAGATGTGGGTATTGGGCTTCTCCGCCATTGTATCCCTTCCGAATTTCGAGGCTGCCCGCTGAGGATCTGGTGGCGACCGCACCGTTGTTTCCAAAAACTCAATCCCGCCAGCGCTTGCGGAGCTCTAATTCGGTGCAGTTGAATTTTTGGACACTACGGCGTCAGCTAAGTTCAGAAGACTCTTGTTTGGCGTTTTCTGGTGAAGCATGATGGGAGGCATCATTACTCGCCGGGTAGCGACCGAGCGATTTCGCAATATAGTTCGCGTATTCGTTGCTCGAATGCGTCGCGGGCAAACAGGTACTCTGGTTCAGCAGCGTCACACCATCCGACTTCGTTTAGATGATCGGTATCTAACTCTTTGACGAAGAAATCTCCACGCCATTTTGCCGAATCAACCGAAACGAGCCCGTCGTTATTGCCTTCTTCATCCGAGATAATGCTTTGTGGAAACTGCAACGCCCAGAACGTTCGATTTCGCTCTTGAGATCCGGCGAAGGACTGATACTTGACTGAATTACGGGATTCGAAGTTTTCTGCTCTTGCGTTGAATGCCTCGCATTTTTCCGTAGTCAGATCGAGAAAACCTGTAATGTCGAGGCCAAGATTCTTTAAAAATGGTACTATTCTACCTGCACGCTTAACGCCCCAGTCAGCGAAACTCGTGCCGCGATGTGGTGTCCCAATGGTTGTGAGCGAGGCGACAAAGTCCTCCATCTTGTGCTCGTAGATCATGTGACGGGCGTCCAGCCCCCCCATGCTGTGTGCGATGATGTGAACCTTGCGGTGGTCTCGGAATTCGTTTGTCAGTTTCAACAACTCAGCTTTAAGCTGATCGGCTCGACGGTCCACGCCCGCGGACCAGCTTACATTGGAGTGCCACACGCTGAAACCCTCGGTCACAAGCGTACTGCGGATCCTCTTGAAATAATGCAGGCTGTCATCCTTTTTGTTATCGAGGCCGAAAGTCATGTTCAGAAGGTGGTCAAATCGGCAGATTCCGTGTGCAAGCACAATGGGAAACTCGTTTCGCAACGTCACAATCTTGCCTCCTTACGCGAATGGATTCAGTCAAAAGGAATACTCCTGACAATCCTTCTTGTAGCCCTTTCGATCGTATACTTCTACACATATACCCTTCGAGTCACCAGTCACACGTGTAAAATTGTCGGACGAAATAACATCGCTAGTCTTGGTGATCTCATAACGGCTCTCTCCGCTTCTTGACAGCACGCCAGTCAGGTCAAAGTCCGAATCCTGTCCCTGCGGGTAGGGCCAAAAAAACGATGAGGATATGATCGAGTGTACTTTGAAATCCGAATGGGTCGAACAACCCAATACTGAAGTCATCGAGCAGTGCACGTCGCCGGATAGGAAAACGACTCGTTTGATCGCATGGTCACGGATAAAGTCGAGCACTTGCAATCGTTGGGCTTCGAATCCCGACCATTTGTCCTTACTCCGCGTGCGACCGTCCGGAAACATAGGTACGGAAGAAACCACGAACTTAATTGTGTTTGTAGGCGTCAATAGCCATGCCAGCAATGCCCTCATCTGGCGATCCCCAATAATCCTTGGTGTCCGATTCTCGATGAACCGCTCGGTACGCGTATCGAGAACGAAGAAGTCAGCGGAGCCGTGACGAAACGAGTACCAGATTTTGTTGACCTGTCCAAGCTCTGGTTCATAAGCAGGCCCATGGATCATCTGATAACTTTGATACGCATGCATGGCCGATCCGAATTTTCCGCCTTTTTCCGACACTCTGTCCTGTGTCCAATTGTCTTCGATCTCGTGATCGTCAAGCATCATGTACGTGGGCAAACGACTCATGAGCCGTCGAACATGGTCTTGGCTGAAGGTCAGGCGATATCGTTTTAGGTAATCTTCCAACGAATCATCGGGGCTTACAAAATTCAGATCGTCAGCATAGATTTGATCTCCGACCATGAGAACAAGATCGGTGGGAATCGGGTCCGTATTTCGATCCTCGTCCTTCCAAGCACTTTGTTCCGTGTATCCGTCGATCTGGCGGTTGATTGAGCGATAGACCTTGTCGCCTCGTTCATCCCAAATCGCTCCGCCCCAAACCGACAATATATAGCGACAAGAACCAAAGATTAGCGAGATCTGGTCTCGATCGTTTTCCGGAGCCGTTTGGACGCAACCAACACTAGCGCTAGTCCATTTTAAGTTTGTGCTTTTAGGTGCTGCGGCGAGGTCTTGGGCAGTTGTTACATAGCCGAATTGAAAATCATACGCCGTTCCTGGCAACAGTTCGTCGAAATCGACAACCGCAGTGTAGTCGAAATGCCTCTTCATCTTGAAGACTTTGGTGGCCTGGAAGTTCTTCTCGTTTTTCTTCTTCAAACGAGCGACGCCCCAGCACCATTCGTTCTTCTTGTGCTTTCCGCGCCCCCAGAGTCGAACCGATCGATAGGTCGTGTATCCAACGATTGGGCCGACACTCAGGGCTCTTACGCTGACTTGACCATTGCCGTTTGTCACTGCATGCACTCCTTTCGGATTACGGGACTTTTGTGTCCGTTCCCCGAACGCTACCTCTACTCTACCGCTTCGCGAGGAGCGAAATCTATGGGGTGAACACCCTAATTCTCCGTGGAAAGCAAAATCGGTGAGTGTCAATATCGTGCGATCTCCGCCTAGAATCCCAAGCTGAGTCACTTCAATGTCAAAGCCGGCAAAATGACCGCAGCGTCCAAAGTCTGAAATGTGGCACATTGCGAAGAGTATTGCGCACTCATGTGTCCTTGTTCGCAACGGCGAAGCGGCAGGATATTTGCTCAAGTCGCTTAGAGTTCACAACGAACCCGAACATTCATAAACCCTGTACGCCTCCATTTCCCCGAAAAAATGATAAGAACAAACTGCGACGCAAGAGGAAGATTCTATCTACATGAAACACTCCGTTCGCGATTCGGCGACTCGTTTCTTGCCATGGAAACCAGGTCCGGGATCTTGCTCTTACCGGTGCCAGATGATCCGGTGGCGAATCTTACGGAGATAGGGAAAGCACTCCGTGGCCTG
>JAJDEA010000246.1 GCA_029260035.1 Phycisphaerae bacterium | reverse complement strand
ATCCAATTGTGGTAATGTTGATCGGCATGTTCTTAATTGCAGCATTGCTGAACGCGATCGATCGGAACAACGGGGCGCGTCGACCGTGACTATTAACGAAAGAATCGACCGAGGCAATCAAGAAGTTTCGTGACCTGCTGGCAGATCTTGGCGCGACTCCCTAGCCTCGTTTTCTGCATTGTTCGATCGAACACAAGTTCAACATTCATTCGTCCGGGCACTCCCGCAATCTCGCCGCAAGGTGTTTTCGTCTTACTCGCGCGCAAATGCCTAATCAGTGGCTGACAGTGGTTGTCCGCTGCTGAAGGGCCAACGCGCGCCTCCTACCGAAAGGAGGCCAGCATGCCTCACAGCGATCCCCGATCGACCAGCGCTCGTCCGTCAGAACACAAGCACTCACGTCAAATACCCGCGGAAACGCTCATTAACTGCGCCAAACTTCTCGCCAATGGCGAAATGGATTGGCCCTCGGATTTATCCGACGAGCAACAAGCGGAATTGCTGGCGAAGGTGCGCAGTTTCAGGCGAACTCGGCTGGTCAAGTTAATCGCCTCTCAAATCGCCGCAGATATTGCACAGGAACAGAGGCCAACTTCCGGAGATTAGTCAATGATTACTTCTACGTTCAATCCTGAATTGCCGTTACGTTATGTACGCTACGGGAGAATGTCGGACGAAGAACAAAACCCCAGGTCGCCCGACCAACAGTTCGACGAGATCGATCGTACCAAAAAGCGTAACGGCCGCGACAATTGGGTACACCTCCAGGATTTTCGCGACGACGCGATTAGCGGCCGTTACAAACGAAAACGGCCAGGCTTTCGCGCACTCATGGACGGAATCCGAACAGGCCTAGTCAAACCAGACGCGATCGTGGTTGACACGCTCGAGCGACTTGGACGCGTGGATGAAATGCAACAGATCCGCGACGAGTTACGTAAGAAATACGGCGTGCTCGTTTTGACCGCAGACACAGGCTTCACGGATCCAACCACCGTCGTTGGTCGCATCTATGGAGTGATGGAAGCGGTACGAGCATCCAGTGCCGCTGCACAAAAGGCACATGATGTCCTGCGGGGAAAAATCGATGTCGTAATGATGAAACGTTGGCCTGGTGGACCGCCACCGTGCGGATATCGCCTTGCGGTACGTACTGAACTCGTTACTCGCCGAAACGGCAAGACCATTGAAAAACTATACCACATCCTTGAACCCGATCCGGCCACCGTCGACATTCCTCGACACATCTATCAGCTCGCTTTCGAGAAGGGATGGGGGCGAACACGAATTGCGAAAGCTCTGAATCGGGACGACGGTTTCGTTCACCAGCATGGCAGGGTGAACGAGTCACTCGTCGGTTCGATCATGACGAATTCAGTTTACAAAGGCTTGTTTCGTTTTAACTTCCTGGCAACCGATATCGAGGACGATTGTCGGATTATTCGCAAGAAGAACCCCGACGAAGTCATCTATATTGAGGACTTCTGCGAGCCAATTATCGATTCTTCGGTGATCGACAAAGTGAGTGCGGATGTTCGCCGACGCAGCCAATCGATCATGAAGCTGCGGGAATCGAAAAAGTCGACCGATGGCAAGCAAGTACAGCCACTGAACCAAGGGTTGACGTTGGTTTACCCTTTGACCGGATTGGTGCGATGCGCAGAATGCGGTGCGGCGATGAGGCCGTCGAAGTCCGGCGCCAAGAGCAAGACTGCGGCTTCCTACTATTACTATCGTTGCCCTTGCGCGAATGACGGACGCTGTACCAATAGACTCTATCTGCGAGGGCCTTGGCTTTGGCAGGTGGTGGTCGCTCGCCTGCGTGAGACATTGTTTCCGCTCGACGAAAACAACAAGCAGAAGCATCCTGCTTGGTTGTGCGAGTTGATCGCGGAGGTACGGTCAGATTTGGTTCAACGCCTGGAGAACAATCAAGATCGCAAACCCTTGCTTGAGCGGGAACTTAAGGACATTGACGCAAAAGTTGCTGGCTGGACGAATTCACTGTCAAAGCCCGATCTTTCCACGCTCGTTCGAGTACAAATCGAACAACAACTTGGCGAAGCATTGGAACGCAAACAGATCATCGAGGTAGAGCTTGAAACGTTGTCGGCTGGAGACGAGCAGATCGACGAATCGCTTGATCCCCAAGCAGCAGTTGATCGACTACTTCGGCTAGACGAAGTGTTTGTCAAAGGTAACCCATCGGACATCAATGTCGAGCTTTCGCTCCACATTGAATCCATTCAGGTAAGCTCCGAGGGTATCGTCGCTATGAGGACGAATCGCCTCGGTATCTTTGAGGGTGTTCCACAAATTCTGGCCGCTGACCAAGATTATCCAGCGTTGCAGGAAGCTGTTGAATGCAATCAAAACGGGTTTCAGATTCGCCCTCGAGTGCTTTCGCGGCGCCACATCACGGCTGTTATAGAGACCAGCCACCTCACAAAAAGTGATGGTCTGATCGAAGGACACGTAAACCTTCCCGACAAGTGGGTCGACGAATCCATCTTTCAGATGCCGCGATTGATCTCTTGGGCCGAACAGCACGCGGAAAAGGTATTTCGACGCCGACAGGCAGCCAAGTTGTCCTATGCCAAATTGGGAGCCGAGTTCGGTGTCACGCCACCTACGGCGAGGGCGGCTGTTCAGCATTATCTCGCGAGCCATCCGGACACCAAGGATGAAATCAACTTGCCTCGCGGTGGGAAGCGGCCGCCCAAATTTGATTTATCTAAGTTCGGGTATGAAGCACGAAACCTTTGGGAGGCAGGGTCAATGACGTTCGGCACAAGATTTGCTAGCCATTTTTATGGAATGATTGGGCTAGCGCGATCTGCCTAGGTTGCGCATATTGGTTTCGTTTGTCACATTTTCGCTGACGGATGGAACGATGCTCGCACCTGATCATGATCA
>JAJDEA010000245.1 GCA_029260035.1 Phycisphaerae bacterium | reverse complement strand
GGGGTCCAGCCCCAGTTTGACTCGCAGGGTTCGCCCTTTTTGTATTCTCGCCTTCAACTCCTCTGAAGTGTAGGATGCGTGGCACCCTTTCAATAGTTCGTTTACAATGCGATTGGAGTCCGATGGGGTCATGGTTGGCCGTCCTCCAGCTTAGCTTCGTAACACACCCGTTCGATCTGTGTAGCTCTGCCGATTTTCGTATCCACTGTCACGATAATGCCGCAAAGTCGCGCGTCGTCGGTCGCAACGTCAAACTTGTTCGGAAGGCCAGTGGCCATCGTGGCCAGGACGCGTTTTTTGTCTCGTCCGAGGACGGAATCGTAGGGGCCGGTCATTCCAAGGTCGGTGATGTATGCCGTGCCCTTGGGGAGTACCCTTTCGTCGGCGGTTTGAATGTGCGTGTGCGTGCCGAAGAGGACCGAGGCGCGTCCGTCCAAGTGCCATCCCATCGCCACTTTTTCGCTTGTCGCTTCCGCGTGCATGTCAACAACGATCGCACTCACTGTCTTGGGGATCGCGCGCAAAGTGCGATCGACAGCTGCATACGGGCAGTCGCCCATGGTCTTCATGAACAGTCGGCCCAAAACAGACACGACGGCGATGGATTGGCCTGTACTGGTATGATAAATGGCGAATTCCCTACCCGGTGCGGTAGTTGGCAAATTGGCGGGGCGGACGATGTTGTCCGAGGTTTCGAGTATTGGGATGATCTCACGGCGCCGATATATGTGGTCACCCAGTGTAAAGAGGTTGACGCCATATCCTCGCATTTTTTCGTACAGTTGAGGTGTCAAGCCTGACCCACCCGCAACGTTTTCCACATTTGCAATGACGCAATCGATCTGCCGTGATGCGCGAATGGATGTTAGACCTTCACGAAGCGCGAGTCGTCCCGGAGAGCCAACGACATCACCGATGCACAGAATAGAGAGTTCCATTGAAAACCTGAAGAATGATCGCGTCTTGAGCAAGTCTCGAAGCGAGACCGAACTCAGTGAGCAAATCCAATTGACCGGGCCAAGGCGATTGTGTGAACGGGCCTTTCGCCTTACTTGGCAGTAGCGACGGCGCGAACCTCACGCAAAACGGTAACCCGTATCTCGCCCGGATAGGTCATATTGGCCTCGATTTCCTTCGCGACATCGCGCGATATTTTCGCAGCCACCGCGTCGCTTACACGTTTGGCGTCGACAATAACGCGAATCTCACGTCCTGCTTGAATAGCGAAAGCCTCTTTGACGCCCTGTGGTGCTTTGGCGATTTCCTCCAGCTGTTGAAGGCGTTGTATATACCGTTCGAGCGATTCCCTGCGACCGCCGGGCCTTGCGGCACTGATTGCGTCCGCAGCCATGACAATGGGGGTATAAGGGCTGGTGGACGGGATGTCAGCATGATGACCCTCGATTGCGTTGAGAACCTCAGGTCGTTCGTTGAAACGCTTGCAGAAATCGGCACCGATCTTGGGATGGCCTCCCTCAACGTCGTGGTCGATGGCTTTGCCGATGTCATGAAGAAGTCCGCATCGCCGAGCCAGTCTGCCGTCCAAACCCAGCTCGTCGGCAATGATTTGGCAGAGAAACGCTACTTCGATGCTGTGTTGTAAGACGTTTTGGCCGTAACTGGTTCGGTATCGTAACCTGCCCAGGAGATCGAGTTGCTTGCGGTGCAGTCCGCCGACGTTGGCTTCGACTGTCGCTTTCTTGCCTATGTCGAGGCATTCTTCCTCGACTTCCTTTTGAGTTTGAACGGCAAGTTCTTCAATGCGTCCTGGGTGAATTCGGCCATCCTCGATCAGTCTTTCCAACGTCCTTCTTGCAACTTCTCGTCGAACAGGATCAAACGCGCTCACGAGCACGATGCCCGGCGTATCATCGACGATAACGTCTACGCCTGTTGCTTTCTCAAACGCTCGAATATTTCGGCCTTCGCGGCCAATCACACGTCCTTTCATATCATCGGACGGGATTTCAACGCTTGATACGACGCTGTCGCAGGTGTGTTCCGAGGCGAATCGCTGAATGGCTGTCAAGGTGATTTCCCTCGACTTCGTAAACGCTTCGTCTTTGGCTGCAGAGACCGCCTTATCAACCATCTCAGCCATTTCGTTATCGAGCTCGCCTGCGATTTCGTTTAGAACGGCATTTTTTGCGTCCTCGACGCTCATCTTGCTAACTCGGAGCAGGTCTTCTCGTCGCTCTTCGAGTAGTGCGTCGGCTTTCGTTTCGGTTACTTTGACCTCGGTCAACCGAGCGTCGAGTTTGCCGCGTGTTTGTTCGAGATTCCGCTCCTTCGTTTCAAGCGTATCTAGTTTCGCCTCGAGATTGTCTTCGCGTTTCGCAAGTCGTTTTTCGACGCTCTTGAATTCCGACCGCATCTCGTCAGCTTCGTGCCGAAGCTTTTCCTGGCCCTTCAGGAACTCTGCTTTTGCATCAACCTCGGCCGTCTTCAGAGTTACGTCGGCTTCGCTTTGAGCTTCCTTTTTTTGTCTTTCAACCTCGGCCTGAACAGCCCTAAGTCGCGAACGTCCCAGCCATGCGACAAACACAAAACCGGCTATGACACCCAGCGCAGGGGCGAGAATCTTGTATAAAATATCCATGATTGACCCAATCCGACCTCACGTATTCCAATGAACATCGCGCACCATTTGGCCGATTCGAAATGCCCCCTTCATGGGAGACGAATCGCCTCCGGAAGCACCTAAGCCTCCGGTACGCGCGCAATGAAAATCCCAAGTTTTACGGATGTTTGCGGTCCCGACCGGGTACGAGCGTGCGCAATAGACCAGATGGTTTGCCCAATAAGCGTTTGCTTACCGGCAATGCACGATTTCCGAATGGCGTATCCTTCTGGCAACCGGACGACAGCCGATTGGATGCCCTCTTCTGCTGGGCAACTGATGAGCACCGTCGTCAAAACATGGACAAAGGCTCTAGATCATGCGATCTAAGAAACGAACCGCAAAATGCGGGTGGATGGATCGTAGAATCCAGTCGTCAATGCCGTTCGAGCCTCCCACTTGAGAGGAATACGCCCGTCAAAAAAAACAAGCTCGCCAATTGGCTGATCCGCCAATCATTTCCCATATCGCTTGACCAACGATTCGCGCATGGGAACAGCAATCGGTAACCGAAAACAGTGTTGATCCCCGGTCAGCGGGAACCGACACACAGAAACTATATTTATGGAAAGTAGCAAAAGACCGATTCTCTTTCACTACCATTATTACAGTAAAAATTCAATTTTACTGTAATATTTCCGCATTCCAAAATTATTATAGTAGTGGGGCAAGACCTGTCAAACTAACGAGGCCCCATATGATTGGCTTCTGCTCTGTCCCCTACTGGATGTAAGAATTCCGACGTGATGAAGAGTAACTCGCTCGTAACGGCATGCTGTATGAGTTTGTCGAACCCGGAACCCAGTATAATTGCGAGACGTACAACAACGCAGGGAATCTCTTGTCGGTGCCGGCAAACGCGTACGCTTTCCGCCATCCGAGATATGCGCACAGGGAAATGATCCGAATATGAAATACAAATTGCAGTTAGTGATATTGTTTTTCTTCGTTACGGCGTTTGCAAGCGCAGCCGCTCACGGCCAATTTGGTGGCAAACGCCACAAGAAGCGAGCGAAGGTCAATCTGGTTTCTTCCGTTCAGGCAGTTGTCCCGGGGGAGTCATTCAACGTTGGTCTTCATTTTCAAATTGACGAAGGCTGGCACATCTACTGGAAGAATGGCGGCGATGCAGGCACGCCACCCCGTGCGACCTGGACATTGCCGAGTGGTTTTACAATAGGGGAGCTGCAATTCCCGGTTCCGGTTTTGCATATCGACGCGGGTACCATTGTAAGCAACATCCTGGAAGGCGAGCCAGTCTTGCTCTCGCGTGTGTCTACTCCGAGTGCGCTCAAAGGCCAAACGGTGACGATCGCTGGCAAGATCAAGTATCTCGTTTGTGAGAAAGCCTGCCTGAGAGAAGAGGCTGAGGTAAGCCTTGAATTGCCCGTGGTTTCGTCAGGCGGCAAAGTTGAGCTCGACAACGAAAAGCTTTTTTCCCGAGCACGCAAAGCGCTACCACGCGACGTCAGCAAGTATGTGTCGGTGTCGCCTTCGGTGACGACTCAGTCCTTCGACGCGGAGACCAAGTTTGATCTTGTTCTCAACATGGAGGTTGCCAAGGGTTACCACATCCAATCGAACACGCCGTCGAACGAGGCTTTTATCGCCTGCGAAGTTTTCGTTGACCCCTTTAGTGAAATTGATTTTTCACGCCCTGTTTATCCGAAAGGAAAGGTTCGGCAGGACAAGGTGCTGGGCAAGCTCAGCGAATATGAGGGTAAGTTCACCGTTCGTGTTCCGGGTGAAGTTTGGGAGAAGCCCAAGGATGTCCCGATCCGGTTCGGTGGAATACTCAAGTATCAGGCATGCACGAACACAGGGAAGTGCTTTGCTCCGGAAGCGGTCTCGTTTTCCTTCACTGTTGGCGAGAAAGTAGGCAGTGCCCAAAGCGGCGAAGCATTACAAGATGACACGCATCTTGCATCCTCCGACAGTGCAGTCGATTCGGGTGCGGAGGAAACGGTCGCGGCCATTCTCCCTGCCGGGGCTGATGAGTCTTCAGCTACAGGAGTGGCCAATTCGTCGACGCCATTTTGGAAATGGCTTTTTTGGGCGTTTCTTGGCGGGTTGATTCTCAATGTAATGCCATGCGTTTTGCCTGTGATTTCGATCAAAGTCCTGAGCCTCGTCCAGCAGGCAGCCGAGGAGCCTCGCAGGGTTGTCAAGCTGGGGCTTACTTATTGCGCTGGAGTTCTTGCCTCGTTTCTGGCTTTGGCTGTCACAATGGTTGTACTAAAAGACGCTGGCGAAGCAAAAGGTTGGGGTTTTCAGATGCAGGACGCCGGATTTGTTGTCATTATGGTGTCAATTGTTTTTGTCTTCGGGCTAAGTTTGTTCGGCGTCTTTACGATTACGCTTCCCGGTGCGGCGATGACCAAGCTCTCCGCGGCTGAGGAACGCGAAGGTTATCTCGGTACGTTTCTTAAAGGTGTCTTGAGCACGATCCTCGCGACGCCTTGTACCGCGCCGTTTCTTGGCGCCGTTGTGGGCTTTGCATATGCTTCGACGACGAGTTCCGGTCGCCTCGTTGCCCTGCTGATGGTCGTGGGACTTGGCATGGCGTCGCCTTTCATTCTCCTGAGCATCAATCCTGCCTGGCTGCGTTTCATGCCCAAACCCGGAGCCTGGATGGAGCACTTCAAACAACTGATGGGCTTTCTGCTGATGGGTACGGTTGTTTTTCTAATGTTCATTCTTGGCCATCTCATTGGCGTTGATGGATTGATAAGAGCTTCGGCTTTTCTCGTCATACTAGCAGTCGCAGTCTGGATTCTTGGATTGCAGACGCCATTGACCTCCGCTCCACGAAGGCTGTCTGCCTGGTGCGCTGCCACCATGTTGGCAGTCGCTGGCTGGATGTTTGCGTTTACTGGTACGTCGTCTATCCCAAACCTTGTCGAGGATTACAACACAAGTATGGCTTGTGTCGGAGATACGGGGTCTCCAGCCCTCACTGATGCTGATTGGGGACGCGGGAAAATCCCCTGGCAGCGGTGGGCTGAGGGACGGGCGAAAGACCTGGCTTCACAGGGGTATACGGTTTACATCGACTACACGGCGGTCTGGTGTGCGACCTGCATAACAAACAAGAAGGCTGCGCTTGAAACAACTGCCGTCAGGGGCAAAATGCAAGAGAATTGTGTTGTCCCCATCAAGGCGGATTTCACCTCGGAGAATCCCGCCATGTTTTCCGAAATCACCGATTTTGATCGAGCTGGCGTGCCGCTGAATGTCATTTATCCTGCTGGGAAACCGAACGAACCGATCGTCATGCCGGAAATACTGGTAGGTCGAACGCAATTTGTCGTAGACAAGTTGATCGCCGCTGGTCCGTCAGAAACATGCGTACACACGAAAACCGCTTCGGCAACAATGTCTAATTGACGGCATTGTTAAGAACGGGTTTTTGTGAAGTAATTCAGCCTATTCTGCGAAGTTCATTCGTCTTGCGGGAAATCCTAAAACGCAGCGACGCCGGTGATTTCTCTGCCGACGATGAGTTGGTGGATCGTTTCGGTTCCCTCGTAGGTGATGACGCTTTCCAGATTCATCGCATGCCGGATCGGGCAGCACTCAACGCTGATTCCCCCGGCGCCTAGCAAATCGCGTGCATCGCGCGCAATATCCAAAGCCATGCGAACGTTGTTCCACTTAGCCAGTGATACCTGGGAATGGTGGATACGTCCTTCGTCTTTGAGTCTGCCTAACTGAAGGGCGAGGAGCTGTCCGGTTGTGATCCGTCGCAGCATGTCAGCCAGGCGGACTTGAACTTGCTGTTTGTGTGATAGAGGCTTGCCGAACAGGATTCGCTCTGAGGCGAACTCGCTTGCCTCGCGATAGCAGGCCATCGCCGCACCAATCGCCCCCCAAGCGATGCCGAATCGAGCCTGAGTTAAGCAGCTTAACGGGCTGGACAGCCCTTCTGCAGTGGGTAGCCGATTGGTGTCAGGAATACGGCAATTGTCAAAGAAAAGCTCGCTTGTAATTGAAGCGCGCAACGAGAACTTGTGGGGGATGTCGCGTGTTGTGTAGCCTTTGGTGTCTTTTTCAACGAGGAAGCCTCGAATACCCTGGTCCGTGTTGGCCCACACGACCGAGACGTCTGCAATTGAGCCATTCGTGATCCACATTTTGGCTCCGTTGAGAATCCAATCGTTACCATCTTTCTTCGCAATGGTTTTCATGGTTCCCGGGTCGCTTCCGCCGTCAGGCTCAGTAAGTCCGAAGCAGCCAATGGCTTCTGCTTTCGCAAGTGCAGGCATCCATCGCTGTTTTTGTTCGTCCGAGCCCCAGCGATTGATAGGGTACATCACAAGGCTGCTTTGAACTGAGGCGAAGCTGCGAACGCCACTGTCACCCTGTTCGAGTTCCTGCATGATAAGGCCGTACGCTACCTGGTTCAGACCCGCGCAGCCGAAGTCCTGAATGGTTGGCCCCAACAAACCCAACTCAGCCATCTCGGTTGCGAGTTCCATCGGAAACTTTTCGTTCTCGAAGCAGTCGCTGATGATGGGCAGGACGCGATCGTCAACGAATCTTGCGACCGTGTCGCGAACCTGGCGTTCGTCTTCTGAAAGGAGTGAGTTGATGTCGAAGAAATCGGGTGATTGTGTATTTGGCACAATAACTCTCCGCGTAATAGACACATAATCAAATGGCGCACAATCGCGTCTTCAAGTCCAGTTTAGTAGGAAACCGACCCGAATGCTAACAAGAAGCCATGGCGTGTCTCAGCCGTTTACTAGCCGCCTTTCTTCTTGCCACCGAACAACCCTTTCGTCAGGTCTTTGGCTTTGTCTCGAAGATCGTCGTCTTTCTTCTTGGCGTCGTCCTTCTTCTCGTCCTTGGACTTGCTCTGGCCGCCGAAGTCCGGCAGCCCTTTCTTGAGGTCGAGCTTCGGAATGCCGTCCTTCAGATTCACGTCCGACACCGCTTCCTTGATGAGCTTGTCAGCGCGTCCGCGAACCTCTCCCGCCAAAGCGTCAGCTCCCGCTGCGACGAGCGCATCGGCAAGTCTTGAATCATCGAGCAGGATTCGCGGATTGTCGATCGGGCCTCGTAAACCAAGAGGAATCATCAGGCGATCGACCGGTGCCGATCGGCCGCCGATGGAAATATTGGTGTTGTTGAGCGTTACCTCCATCGGAAGGTCTATGTACGTCCCGCCGCTCGTTGTTACGGACCCGTTCAACTTGAGGTCCATGGTTCCGCCTGCGATCGGCTTGTTGTCACCGGCCTTCAGGTTGCCAGCGATTTGATCCACCGGCAAGCCCCGATACTCGAATGAAATCGTGTTTTCTCCGCCACCAGCTGATACGGCACCGAGAGCAAGCGCAAGGTTTGCCGTTTCGCCGCTTGATTTGATCGTTGCGGTCGGCGCTTCGCTGAGCAAGTAAGGCTGGGTCGAAATGTTGTTTGCGTGGATGTCAATGGTTTCTCCGTTGAATGCGTCCGTTTGAACCTTTTCAGCCACCAGTTCCGCGATGGAAAAAGTTGGTGCGTCGTCGATAAGATGGTTCGCAGCGACGCGGGCATAGCCCATCGCTTGAACCTCTCGTTCCAATCGCTCTCGTAGAGACTCGCCTTGAGCCTTTTCTCCCTGTTCTTTGTCGTCGGTTGATGGCCCAGATAGTGTATCGAACCATCGCTGAATCTGTGAAAGGCGTTGCTGCCATTGTTTCGGATTCTGCAAGTAATCGTCGAGCGTTTTTTCTCCGGCTTCGGTTGTGATGTTCTCCGTTGGCGCAGGCTTATTACCCACGATTTTTCCCGGAGTCGATCGCTTGGCACCGTTCGATGCGTCGCTGATGACGACGCGGTCCAGCTTGAGCTGCTTGCTGAGCAAACTTGTAGCACTGATGTCAGCTTCAATTGTTGCAGCGCGGAACAAGTCTGTGTCCAGCGCGTTCGGGTCAGTCATCGCCAGCCCTGTGATAGTCATTCTGCCTTGCGCCAGATCCACATCGGCATTTTCTAAGTTGACCGTAGCGCCGTTGGCCTGTTCAATTCCTCTTTGCAAGGCCGACGTAATAAACGGCCCGGCGAAAAACATCTGCACGGTCACCAAAAGGACAAGCGTCAAGACGCAGAACACGACGCCGATAGGCCTGATGACTTTGCCCTTTTTTTCGAGTAACGAAGAGTAGCTTTCCTTTGTTCCCTTGCCGACGAAAATGATGAGGAGCAATTTGACCCACCATTTGGCCATCCATGTTTTGTACAACTCTGAGCCTTCTTCGAGCTTGGCCATGCCCGATCGGATACCCTTCACCGCTTTGATCAAGACGACGCCGGCAATCACACCCAGTATCAGTCCAAGCACAAGCCCGCCGGTTGTAGCGTAATATTCGAATCCGAACAGTGCCAGGACCGGCGTATTAATCAACATCTTGAAGAACCCTTGCGTTGGCCCGTCAAGCAGGGAACGCCCCACGCCGAATGACATGGGCATGAATACTAGTGACAACAATTTGGCTCCAGCTAAAACCATCGCAGCTAGCGCCAAGTTGGCGTTCAAGACGATGAGCAATAGGGTCAAAGCGAGAATCAAGCCCGGGGCTTGTACGAATCCCGGCATGAATCCGATACAGGCGCCCAAGACACACGCCATCATCATTTGAGCGGGCGTTGCGCTGCCTCGCAGAATCTTCATGATCTTCTTAAAGAACATCTTTGTATCCTTTCACGTTCTGATTGTTGCTCGATGCCGGGACGCTGTTGCCGGTGAATCCGAAATACTCGACGCCTCATTCTACAGCCGCGCGGCGTCTTCGGTAGATCAGTTGTTTTAGGTCATATGGAAAGCTGCCATTTTCGTTTGTCAGGCGATTTCTCGACAATCCGTGGACTACGCTATTTAGCTCAGATGAACGCTCTGCTACGGTTAGGGGGAATCGGTATTTTCGTTTCAGGTACGAATCCACGACACCGTTGACCACCCGTTAGCTTAGACGTCGCGATATCATTTTTTTTCGGACTCAGTTCTTGGAAAAGATATGAGAACCCCGGCTGGTGTGGCGCGACTGCCGATAGACATAATGGTTGGTCGATCCTGTCGCCAACCTGGGCACGAGGATTCAGCGCCGGGACAGCCAAAGTGAGAGTCTTGGGCAGGAGCGCAGGTCGATCTGTTCTGCGGATATGTTCTCGGCGGTTTACGATCGGATGATTGACGTAGCCCGGCAGGTAGGAAGAATCTCGAAGATAATGAATATTACGCGACTTCCTATCAAGCTGGCCGCCGATCCGACGAGGGTTATTACTCGACTGTTTCTGCCGGGCGGAGAACAACGCCTGAAATCCGTCATAGATCGTGTCACATCTCTGTCTGAAGATCACGCTGCGGCCATCCTAAGCGATCTAACTCAGCGATTCTGTGATCGCCACCGAGACATTCGTACCGTTTTTGAGAGGCATTGCCAATCGGCGGAGGTCCACCTCAACGGTCGATCTCTGCCTTCGCAAGCGCATCGGCTGCTTCTTGGGGCATACGCGACATTCGAATACTCGCTGGAGTCTGTGGCGCTTTTTAATCCGTCGATGGTACAGCATTCCGATCAGGAGGGTGTTCCTGGCGGATCATCGCGATTTGTCATGAGTGTGCGAGCGTGCGGCGAAGGTCACATTTCATCGATCGGATTTCGCACAGGGATTGTCGACAGCGAATGTCGAATTACCGTTGACCCGACGCCTCGATTTGCGATGACTGAACAGCCTGTTGCGGAGAAGCGCTATAACAAAGCGCGTTACTTCCGAAAGCTGATCGAAATGGGCGCTTACAATCCGATGGCCGATGGCGTACTCGACCAATTATCGGATCAGTTTACGATCGCGGATCTCACGCGGGCGATGCAATCGGTCTGCCCGCTCGAAGGGTACAAGACGACTTGGGACGAACTTGTCCAGAACATGCTTTGGCTTGTGCATTCAAATTACCATCTGGATTTTCCAGAGGATTCTGACTTAGCCGAGCGCGTTATTTTTCCCATCACAGAAAATGAAAGCCGAGGTATTGAAGATGCCCGGTTCGTCAAGTTTACAGATGAAGACGGCTCGACCGTTTATTACGCCACTTATACGGCATATAACGGATTTCGAACGTTGCCGCAGTTAATCGAAACGGAAGATTTCCGCCGGTTCAAGATTTACACGCTCAACGGAAAGTGCGTGCAAAACAAAGGAATGGCGATGTTCCCGAGAAAGATCGGCGGCGAATACTGCATGGTGTCTCGCCTCGACGGCGAAAACATGTACATTCTTCGTTCGGATAGTTTTCATTTTTGGAATGAGTCCGAACTCCTGCGCGTACCTGTTTATCCTTGGGAGTTCGTCCAGATCGGCAACTGTGGCTCGCCAATCGAAACGGAGGAAGGCTGGCTGCTCCTTACGCATGGCGTTGGTCCGATGAGACAATACTGGTTGGGCGCACTCCTGCTCGATAAAGAAAACCCGGCTAAAGTGATTGGTCACATGGAAGAGCCTTGGCTAATGCCGGATGAGTCGGAGCGAGACGGCTATGTTCCCAACGTCGTCTATTCATGCGGAGGCATGGTTCACAACAAGCACCTTATTGTTCCCTATGCTGCTTCCGATTCGTTCATCCGCATTGCCACGGTCGAACTTTCCGAACTGCTTGCGTCGATCATTCGGGATTAGCAAATTCTTTATCAGCGGGTCATTCCGGAATCTGGAGTTTACTATGACGTTACTTGATTGTGGTAAATGACGGTGAATCAGCTTGGTTAGTTAATGGTATCAAGGCAAGCCGGATCGGCCGAGAACCTCACAGCACTTCCAAGCCCACGATAGTCAGATCGTCGCGCGGGTTTAGTGATCCGGATTCATCGTTCAAGCGTTTCTCGATACGTTTGAGCATTGTGTCGACGGGCAGTGCCGCCAGGGATTCGAAAACCCCATGGAATGCGAGCGTATCGATTGGCTCTTGTTCCTGAAATACAAGTTCGATTCCATCGGTATACATCAGTAGCTTGTCACCCGGATGCAATTGAGTTTCCACCGTGGGGAAGTCTTCATCTTCGAAAACACCGAGCAAGCCGCCGACAGCTTCCAGTGACGCGACATGACGATTTTCCGTGATGAGCATGGGATAGGGATGTCCACCACCGGCGTACTGCAAGGTGAGGGTGCGATGGTCAAACAAGCCATACCAGGCAGTTACGAATTGACAATTCGGCAGCGCCTGGTCGAGAAGCGCCCGGTTGAGATTGGCCAATGTTTCCGAAGGCGTGAAGATTTTGTAGTCGCCATCTTCAATGTGCTTGGAGATGATTGCCCGCTTGATGAAAATGGTCAGCAGGCTGGCAGCCATTCCGTGCCCGACGGCATCGGCGATGTAGAAAGCGGTGTGGTTTTCGTCTACTCGAAAAATATCAAAAATGTCACCCGATACCCATGACGCGGGGCGGTAAATACTGGCGAATCCTAGGCCGTCGATGGGGTCTTTGATTTTTGGCAGGAAGTCCTGCTGGAGCCTGGCTGCCAATCGCATCTCCTGATTCAGTTCACGAAAATGCTCGTCGAGTTGACCTCCAATTTTCTTGATTTGCGCGAGTTCCTTCTCCAGTGATCTGAACTTCTCATGGTATCGCTTGATCATCGCGAATCGGCCTTGCAATTCGGTCAGGCTAACGCCGGGTTCAACGACGTCGATAAGCGAGCCGTCTTCGAACGCCAAGTCTGTCGTACTTGCGGGTGCTCCAGATACAACGATTGCGGCGATTTGCTGTGCGTCGATTAGAGCGAGTAGTCTGCCGTAGTCAGCGTGGCTTGTTGAAGGGGTTATGTTTGGGCTTGGCGCTGCCAGTAGAATGGCGTCGAAGGTTGTGTTTCCTGTTGCCTCAATGGCATCTGCATAATTGTGTGAGACGTCTATTTCGCATCCGGCGTCACTCAGCGTTTGCGATGAACCAGCCGGTAGGCAATGGTTTGGCGATTCAACGACGAGTGCCTTCATGCTCTTTGTGCCGAAAGGTGGTTCGGATGCGTGTTAAGGCGAAGCGAAGTTTTCGGACCTTCGGTATGCTCTAGGTCCAATCAATCCCAAGCCCACGATTAAGGGAACATTCGGCGGGTCAGGAATCACCCTTTAGAAGAGATGCGGGAATCTGTAGCTTGTCCCCCTTTTTCAGGCCAAGCTTGCCGAAAAGGCTTCCATTGACCTCGACAGCGAACCGATAAGGCTCGTCCGGCGGGTATTGATTAATTCGGTCGTCGAGCGGAATCATGGTGTGAATGGTGATGACTTCGCCATCGACGTCGAGGTATGCAATGTCGAGTGGGATGATGGTGTTCTTCATCCAAAAGGATGAGCGGACGGAGTGGTCGAAGGCGAAAATCATGCCCCTCTCCGTACCGTCCGATTTTGTGGCCATCTGATCAGATGAAACGAACATCAGCCCGCGTAGTCTTTCCGATTCCGCATCTGCAACCCATAGATCGAAGTTCTTTCCGCCTAAAGACATTTTGACGGTCCCAAGCTTGTCAAGATCATTAGGTTGAGACGGTGCGCATCCCTGAAGTGAAAATACGGTTGCGACAAACATCGCGAGTTTCAGGCCTTGCGGCGGATTACATGAAGTGCCGATGTTGTGTCTCTTTTGAATAGTAGTCGTAAGTGTCTTGATGCCGGAAAATTCGAGCAGGAAGAAATTCACAAATTGCCGTGCAAGCAAATTCAACGTCCTAGTCATTTTCATTTCCATTGTCCGGCAAGCCCATGGTGAGGGAGGCCATTTTGTCGCGATGCCTGGCCTGCAAGTCCGCGATCATCTTGCGAGTATATTGCAGATCCCTTAAGGCTAATACGCAAAGCCAAAAAACCAGCCCGAGAAACACGACCCAGTAGCAGGCGTAGGCGCGGGGGTATTTCGGTACATCGACAAGTTGTACGCCAAGAACGTACGAAATCGACAGCAAACAAACGAGCGCAGCGCCGATCTTACGCCATGGCCGATGGCCGATGATCTCTTTCCCTATGGCAGATTCAACGCCGCGATGTTTCCGAAAATACAGGGCGACACATCCAAGGCCCGTCAAGAGAACCAGGATCGAGAATACGGCTTCCATGTAATGATGCATGATCGAGATTCCTATGGATGGCAGCGCTGCGTCATAACTATCCGCCTCTCGTTATCCATTTCCCATAAGAGGATGCGCCTCTGGTAAAATAACTGCCCCTTCCCATTCCATATCTTATGAGGATTTTAGGTGTCCGACCGCAACTGTTCCAGCTTTTGTTCGATCAGCTGTCCCACAAGCTTCGGATCCGCTTTTCCCCCCGAAATCTTCATGATTTGCCCTCGCAGGAACCCTGCAGCCGCTTTGGCCTTTTTAGGATTTCCAAGGGCGTCTCGTACGGCCTGCTCGTTTTCTGAAATGGCCTGCGATACCCAGGCCTCGGTTGCACCGCGGTCCTGAACCTGCACCAGTCCCAGCTCCTCGGCCAATACGCTTGGGTCTTCCTGGCGTTCCACCATCACCTCAGCCAGTGATTTCGCAGCAGTCTTGTTTACCGTTCCCGCTGCGGTGATTTTGGCTAATCGTGCCATTCGGTCGGCTTCAACGCCTAGCTCGGTAACTTCGACGTTTCTGTCGTTGGCCAACATGAGCCAAACGTTGATGAACTGCTTGCCAGCGATTTCCGGAGGGCCGCCGCAATTGACGACCGCCTCGAAGAGCATCGCGGTCTCACGATGGTTGATTATTATTTCGGCATCTTTCGCATCCAACCCGTAGTCGCTTACAAAGCGTCGTCTGCATGACGCTGGCAATTCTGGAAGCGAGTCGCGACGCTCGGCAATCACGGCGTCGGCTAATTCAACAGGTACGAGGTCCGGGTCCGGGAAGTATCGGTAATCATGCGCCGCCTCTTTCAGTCGCTGAAACTCCGTGACGCCTTTTTCGTCGTCCCACCCTCTGTTTTCGTTTGGTACGTTTCCTTGCACATACGCCGGGTCCGCCAGCCAGGCAGCTTCCTGTCGCTGTGATTCATATTCAATGGCATTTCTCACAGCCCGAAAGCTATTGAGATTTTTGATCTCAGAAAGCGGCGTGCGAAATTCCTTTCCGTCTGAGTTGATTGATAGGTTGACGTTTGGCTCAAAACGCATTTGCCCTTTCTGCATGTTGGCTTCGCTGACACCTAGGTATCTGACGATTCGCTGCAATTCTGTGCAAAAGGCGTGTGCTTCGTCTGCCGTTTCGATGTCAGGCTCTGTCACAATTTCGAGCAGCGGCGTGCCGGCTCGGTTGAGATCAACCAATGTGCAGCCCGGAACATCATGAACATTTTTGCCTGCATCTTCCTCCAGATGAGCACGCTTGATTCGTATCTTTCTTGGAACACCGCTTACTTCAAATTCGACATATCCGTTCTGTGCGATGGGCAGGTCATATTGACTAATCTGATAGTTTTTTGGCAGGTCTGGGTAGTAATAACTCTTGCGGTCCCATTTCGTACGCCGGGCAATCTCGCAGTTGAGCGCGAGTCCGGTGAGCAAAGCGTATTCAAACGCCCGGCGATTGATCACGGGGAGGGAACCCGGATGGCCTAAGCACACGGGGCAAACGCATGTGTTTGGCGGCGCGTCGGGTTCGACAGCACAACCACAAAACATTTTCGTTCTGGTCCGAAGTTGAACGTGGATTTCCAGGCCCACGATCGTTCGCGTTGTCAAGTTCTTGTCAGGCATTGCACTTGTAGAGGAAATCATCGGTTCGCATTGCTATCACTTGCCTGATCGTACTCGTATGTGCTGTGAATTGCGAGCAGGTCTTGGACTTGAAGTTCCGGCAAGGTTTCGTCGGGCGGAGGTTTGGCTCAACCGTGAAACTCGTGTTCCCTCTTGCGTTTATGGGCGGATCCCACTGCAATGGAGTCGCACATTCTGCGTTTGTTCGGCTGAAGAACCTTACGACCTACTTGCAATAGCGGCGGCCAATGGCGTGACAAAGTTCGGCGCGACCTTCTCGGTAGCCAGGTCGTCTGCCACGTCGAACAAGCCTGCCACCGCCGCGTGCAGTGTCGCGGGTGGATCGACGCCCCAATACTTTCGCAACGTCATGAGAACGCTAATCGGCTGATTCTCATGCGATTCACGTCGAACTTCGTATGTCGTCGTGCGTGATTTGACTTCGACGTAGGCTTGCAGGTCGCATTCCGGGGTTAGGGCGATTCCGTAATAAGGCTGAACGTCGATAACATGTGCCGCTTCATCGCCGAAAAGGAAGTTGGCGGCGGCGCTATCGCCCGACAGCGTTTCAGCTACGAGTTGATCGTGATTGCCTCGATAGCTGAGGTCGAACCCATAGGCTAGTTCAAGGTGATCGAAGTCAATGTCACTAAACGAGAAGTGATACGGCGCTTGCTGGACGATCAGTTCACTGAATGCTCTGACTTCTTCGATATCGGCTGGTGCATAGTGACCGAATCGCAGTGCGTCTGGATCGATCCGAATCCATCGACGCGATCCTTCTTCGGAGGCTTCCTCTTCGATGATCACGCCGCCGTTGTTTCGTTTTCTGAGTTTCCGAAGCCCCGGATACTCTTTGCGGATGCGGTCGAAAAAATGGAGAACTGTCTCGCGCTCCAACTTCATCTGCATTTTCAGAAACAGCCTGCAGCTTATGTAGAAGTCGTCGCAGAAGGTGCCTAGTCCACTTTTCATTTTTAGCCGACCTCAATGAGGGTTTGTTGCCAGAGCGATTTCGGTCAGAATCCGTTTGCAGATTATTGGGCAAATGAGCATGAATTTCAATACGCAAGAACGCGATGTTTTATTCACAGGGTGCGGCGACGTTCGTGAATTTTATATCTGCCGTATGAATGGTATGCGTTTTGTCGAAAATCACAGCCGCGACGTTGTCTTTAGCACTTGTTATACCAGCGACCAGTCAAGCGTCGCGGCGAATCGCTCAAAAACGCGAACGAGAAATGCATCCGATCGCTACAGTAGTACAGAGCTTGCTCTGGAACCGGCTATTTCGCGATCCCGTTGACCGATTCGACGATTTTGTGGGCGACTTCGTCAATGGTGCTGTCTTGGGTTTCGACCAACAGGTCAGCGCAAGCTTGATACAATTGCGTACGCTCGGCGAGGACGCGATTCACTTCCTCCAGCCCGCTTGCGGGAGTCAATGATGGGCGGTTTTCGACGGTCTTTGTATCTGACTCTGTGCGTTCCCAAAGCACGGCTGGGGGAGCCGTGAGCCAAACCATAACAGCGATTTCTTTGAGTGTTTGCCGATTGGCCTCTTCCAGAACCGCGCCGCCGCCGGCGCTTATTACGGATTGTGGTGAGTCTATTAGTGCTTGCACTACCTTTGTCTCCATTTGGCGAAACCCGCTTTCTCCACGCGTGGCGAAAATCGTTGCGATTGTCATTCCTGCGGATTCGACGATTTGCTCGTCCGTATCGATGAAGGGAAGATCGATTAGCTTAGCGAGCGAGCGTCCGACGGCTGACTTGCCACAACCTCTCATGCCGACCAGTGCGATGGAATAACTCGTATTGAACAAAGGCTCACTCATGACTGGTTGCCTCGCGGCTTTGTGAGATGGGCTTCGATAACCGTTTTGGCGTCGGCTATGTTCGGCGATTTGCCGGTCCATATTTCAAATTGCCTGGCTGCTTGGCGACAGAACATATCCAAGCCGTTAAGAGTCTTGATCTTGGCACGCGAAGCATCTCGCAGTAGCTTGGTTTGCAGCGGGTTGTAAATAATGTCAAACACAAGATCGCAGTCTTGCAGGGCATCGGCCGGCAGTGGGCTTGCGTCCAGTTCTGGCTCCATGCCGACACGTGTACATTGTACGATTATTCGTCCGTTTCGTTGGGTGCGCTGACTCCATGCATTCGACTTGCATGAAAACTCTTCAGCCAATGCAGCCGCTTTCTCGTCCGTTCGACCATAAATTGTAACTGGGCATTCGATTTGTCGTAGAGCCGCGATGATGGCGCGTGCCGCTCCACCGGTTCCGAACACATCAAATGTCGTGCCGGATAGTTCTTGCTGTGGACTGCCCAAGGCGTTCGCGAGCGAATCGATTGCAGCGTCACAGTCTGTGTTGTAACCCAGGAAATCGCCGCCCGTCAGCGAGATCGTGTTGACGGCGCCGACCTTATTAGCGAGGGCGTCTTCGCGAATGCCAAGATAGCGACATGCTTCCTGTTTGTGCGGCAGTGTGACACTCAATCCATGAAGGTCAAGCCATGGCCGTTTTCGACATTCATCAAGGAATCCGCCAATTCCGCCCTGGTTGGCGCCGACCCTGAGCGGGAGATAGATGGCGTTGATGTTTTCCTGATCGAACCAGTGGTTGAAGACAATCGGACTCATTGAATGGCTGACCGGGTCAGCAGCCACGCCGAAAACCTTGGTATCCGAATTGATCGCATCCCATCTATAGAGGTTCCGCATGTCGTCCATTGCCAATTGGCCCGGTGCTGTTTGTGTGTTGCGTGACAAGGCGCCATATGTCCCGAAAGCGCCTAGTTTTTTAGCCAGCACCCTCGTCCAAGCCCCTGCTTCTCCCATCGCGACTGCGATGACGGAACCCCTGTGCTTGTGCAACAAATCCAATGCCGAGAAACTGTCTGTGATGTGATCGGCTGTGTAGGCGAGTTTTGCAATAGTGCCCGTATTTTTGAGTATCTCAGAAGCTTCGCTACCGAGATTGTCGGGCTTGCCTGAAAGATCATGCGCGGAAAGGATCAATTGAGGGCTGTCAGGTTCTTGATTCGTAGCTGCAAGCAGAACCTTCTGCCGAATGTTGGCTGAGCGTGTCCAATCCGCCCATTCGAAATCGACGATCGCTCCTGTCTGGCGCGACGCTTCAATGAGTGCGGATACGCGCTGTGCCGTGTCCCCGACGTATGAGCCGCCTTCCGCTTCGCTTCGACATGTTATGATCCAGAGACGTGAGCGATGCATTGCCAGATGCTTCGCAACGAGACTCGGGGATTCAGTAAACGCGTCGATTCGCACTTCGACGGCGTCTGCGTTTTGGCGCCAGGCGTCTTTCGCGAACGCACTAAGCTCTTTGGCTGTTTGAGGCTGAATGGATGCGATCAACAAAGTCATGGTTTTTGTTTACGGCTCGTCTCGATTCGCATTCTTGGCCCCGCAGAGAGCTGCCTGCAATGGCTACATACGACCGAACGAGAAGTCTTGACAATTTAAGGCACTATAGAGCAAGCTTGGGTTTTCTGTACCGGTCGAATCTAGATTTTTCCGGGGGCTGGCCCAAGACTGGGTTTGCGCAATGAACCAAATCGAATTTGTATCAAGCCGAGTGCGCGTGCAGTGGATGGCCAGGAAAGTTGTAACGCTAAAGCCCGTATCGGCGACGACAGACGTAATCCTGCTCGCCGAGTGCGATGCATAGCCGTTCGAGGAAGGGGGTATTTCCGTCGGGCAGGGCCGGGCCGATGGGGTCAAGCAGATCGAGAATCATGCTGTCGAGTAGAAACGGCAGGGAGTCTGGAAACGTGGCATCATACTCCGGCGACAGTGGAAAAAGGTTGAGTGAATCGCCTGACGACAATGAAGTATCGAATTCCGAAGACGAAAAATCGAATGGCAAATCGCTTGTTGGTTCTGGCGCGACGTTGATGAGCTGACCACTGCCCCCAACCGGTATTGGGTTGGGTGGCTCGACGTCTGGTTGACTCGCACTTGGCAACGTTGCGTTGATAGCTGACGCATTACCTTGATCCGTCGTCGCTTCGCTATCAGTGACAAGTGGACCAACTGTTTCGTCACGGGGGGAAGAAGGTGAAATGACGCATGAGCAGTGAATTAGTAGCGCTATCGAACAAAACACTTGCACAGTCAAAAAGGATTTTGTGCGCACGCCGAAGAAGCTCGCTTTTTTCACAAGACCACCTTAATCACGGTGTATCATCGTACCGGACAGTGGCACAAAAAGCCAGACATTGAGCCTTGTTCCAACGGCATGTTTTCGGACTAAGGGATGCATTTGTGGGTGACACTTGTTCTTTACTCCAATCCTTTTCGGACCCTCCCATGAGCGTACCAGCAGCTTCGCGCAGGTGCTGCGCGAATCGTCAAGTTATCGGTTGGTTTCGCGTACAGGCGCGGATTAAGACGGTCGATAAAATCGCGGTGGGTCAGCGCGCTGTGCTGAATCGGTGAAGGCGAGTGTTGTTATCGGCTGGTGTGCCACTGCTCTCAAGCAGTGATCTCCAGTCGTCCAGGAACGCGATTCGCACTGCTCAAGAGCAGTGGCACCCGTATCCGACTTTGCCCAGCCCGTTGAGTTATTCTTAACAGGGCGATAGGGTCAAAAACGGTTATCGGCCTATGATCGATGAAACAAACTATGCTTGTGCGGAAAGCGAACAAATGGCTGCGACAAGTCGAGGTGACACTTTGAAACCATCGCGCATTCTCTGCGTCTGCGGTGCCAGACCCAATTTCATGAAGATAGCGCCGATCATGGCGGAACTCGAACGCGTTCCCGAGTTTCAACCCATTCTGCTGCACACGGGCCAGCATTATGACGAGCGGATGAGCAAGCAGTTTTTCGATGAGTTGGCTATCCCAAAGCCTGAGATCAATCTTGGTGTCGGCAGCGGGTCACAATCTCAGCAAACCGCGGAGATCATGCGACTCTTTGAGCCGATCTGCATTGAACAGAAGCCGGATTGGGTTGTAGTTGTGGGGGACGTCAATAGCACGATCGCTTGCGCCCTTGTTGCCAGA
>JAJDEA010000244.1 GCA_029260035.1 Phycisphaerae bacterium | reverse complement strand
TCGTGATCCAATGAGGGATGACGAATGACAAAGAAACCTGTGCCGCGTGAGACGGTCGAGAGTCATGTGAAAGACATCCACCGGAAGACCCGTCGGAAGTATTCTTCTTCGGCTACCTGCGGTCGCAAACGTGGATCGTCGAGATTTTTTCTGCGCAGTTCCTCGATGGTCTTGCGATATTGGTTTGCCTGTGCGTCGTCAGTTCGCATATACGACATAAAAATCCTTCTGAAGACATTATGCTGGTGTCAACGACAGTCACGCCTGCGGACACCCTGTTTGTCCGCTGCTAAGCGGTGGGGGGGTGTCTCGACCGATGAATTGATTGATCTGGCCACTGTTAAGTTCTGAAAGATCAATGCCGCTCTGGCCGAACAGTTCCACGATAGCGTTCGTATCGAGACCATCTAACTGGCTCGGCTGAATGCCAATACCTTTCACTTGTTCAAAAAGCGTACAACCATTTGGAGGCGCACCGCTAAGTCTAAAGAATACTCCGACTGCTTCTGTGACGCGGGACGAATCAAACATCTCTAACTCCTTGGTCTCTTAAAATGATCGATTTCGCGGATGGGATCGGCAGGGAACAGCGATAGGTGGCGCTCTCGGACACTTTTTTAATCGGTGTACAATACTTTTCTTTCCTGGCTGACCTTCGAGCAACAATCGTCTGTCCACTCTAATAAAATAGTGGGTCCTCCGGATGCAATTTCCTAATCGTTGGTGGCACAATCGCTCATCGGTTTTTCCAATCAGGCAACCTGCAAACTAGTATTTCCGGCATTGCGCATTACGTCACCTATGATTACGAACCGTTCTGCAGGACCCAATGAAATGCCCAACCTTCGTCAACTGGAGTATCTGGTCGCGATTGCCGACACGCTTAATTTTCGACGCGCGGCAGCAAAGACAAGCACCACCCAGCCAACGCTTAGCGAACAACTTAAAGCTCTTGAGCAGCGTGTCGGTGCCCAACTTGTCGAACGGTCCCGCCGTCATGTTCTGATCACTCCCATCGGAGGGCAGATTGTCGAGATCGCACGTCGCATGCTTGCCGACGCACACGAAATCCGCGCCCTAGGTGTCAGTGGTGGCAAAGAACTCGCCGGTGTCCTCCGTCTCGGAATGCCACCAACGATTGGACCTTATCTGTTGCCGCGCGCTATTCCCGAACTGCAACGCATGTATGCTGGCCTGAAACTTCATGTGCGCGAAGAGTTGCCGATCGGAATACCTACCGCACTTGGCGAAGGCCGTTATGACCTAGCCATTTGTCCACTGCCCATCACGGCAACGTCTCTTGTCGCCCAACCGTTATTCCGCGAACCGCTCTATCTCGCCGTTTCTAAACACCATCGCTTGGCAAAACGGACTGTGGCCCAACAAACAGATCTGGAAGGCGAAGATGTTCTGGCGTTGGAACACGGACATCAGCTACATGACGCAGTCATCGCTCTGTGCGCTGAATTCGGTGCCAAGCTTAGGTACGACTATGAGGGAACGAGCTTGGATACATTACGCGAGATGGTTGCCATGGATCTCGGCATCACGTTCCTGCCGGGCCTTTACGTGAAATCGATCGCCGGGCGTGACAGTGGCATCTCTATTCTCAAAATTGAGCGCCGGAATGTCTACCGCACTGTCGGCCTGTTGTGGCGGCGCGCCACTGCACGACAAGACCAATACCAAGAGCTGGCAGAAATGTTGCGCGATCTTGCCGAAGCAGAGCTGCGTGATGTTCCCACTAATGCCGATCATAAAATCCCGGCTTAATGAAACGCAGCTCCGCTCTACACATATCGCCATGAAATTTGGACCATCATGCGTCGGCACGCGGATAATTGACCTACTTGACGGCTGCCAAAACGGCCATAGCAACAATCTTTCTTGCACGTCTCATAGTCTCTTCTTCCAAAAAATCACTTGTTCCATCATTGCCGCATCACGCAGTCCGCGAGACCTCAACGACGCAATGCCTGAAACCACAACATGTCTTCTGTTCGTAAAATGCTGAGATAGCGCAGAGTTCGAAGGCTTTCCAATCGGCCGCCGCTGGTGGTCTTATCGGATTTTCCAATCAGTTGAACGGCCCGATAACCGCTGTGCGAGTTGTTAACCGTAAAAGCCTGGCGAAGCGGAAAACGACGGCGCGCAGGAAAAGACACAGCGATAGATAACCCCAAACACAAACGCGTGCGTCATAGGCAAAATCTATCAAGAAAAACCCGGTTTGAGTTTGAGAAACTGTGACAGACACTCCAGATATCAAACACGATCACTGACACCGATTCATACCAAGGCCCACGCATATCCGAGCGCGCAAAAAAGCTACATGTTCGTGGTGCACGCCGCAACGTCAATGTCGACAAACCAACACTGAAAGCTATCAATCATGCGCAGGTTTGAGAACATCCTTGCTGTTTATCACGATGACATCGGCGCAGACGAAGTTTTCTCGAAATCCGTTTCTCTGGCGCGCACCAACGGAGCGGAACTAACTTTGATTGATGTCGTACAAGATCGCTTCGCAACTATTGCCGGCGTAAAAGAACGTCAAAAACGCTTGCGGCGACTTATTCCAGCTATCCATGCAGAAGGTGTCGACAATGCTCGCGTGATCGTGCGGAGTGGAACTCCGTTTCTAGAGATCGTCCGCGAGGTTCTGCGTCAAAATCATGATCTCGTCATCACCAGTGCAGAGTCCAGCGCCGGACTGCGGAATTTTTATCCCGGCAGCACCACGACACATCTCGTGCGCAAATGCCCCTGCCCCGTTTGGATTATCAAACGCTCACAAAAAACGCGGTACACTCGCATTCTGGCATGTGCCGATCCAAAATCTCAGAACACGTCTGACCTTGAGCTTGACATCAAGATTATCGAGCTTGCACGGTCACTGTCGGAATCGAACGCGGCCGCTCTCCATGTCGTTCATGCGTGGGAGGTTGGTGGATATGATCACGAGCGTCTGGAATCTGAGCTTCATGACAGCTTCCGCGCCGAGATACTCGCCAAACACGAAAGCGTGCATCGCGACCGAATAAAAGCGTTGCTTGATGCCGCGCCACTTTCAGGCATCAACCACAAATTACATCTGCCACGCGCGACGCCACACCGTGCAATCGTCAACCTCGTCGACGAACTCAATATCGACCTCGTGGTCATGGGCTCGGTCAACCGAACCGGCATCTCTGGGTTTTTCATAGGCAGCGCGGCAGAAACTGTTCTCGCCAGCATTCGCTGCGGCCTGTTCACCGTGAAGCCCGAGTGCTTCCGCACGCCCATAGTTGTTGAAGAGGCCTCCCTGAGAACCGCATCAAAAACTTGAACGCCTATCACTTGGCATTGCGCTTCAAATATCTGACCACCGGAGCCCCAACTTGACCGAACAATCGAAGAAGCCCGGCTTTCTAAAACTCGGTGCTCAGGCATTTTTCCAACACCCAGCAGCTGGCGGCATCCTGTTGATGGCAGCGGCCGTGCTGGCGTTGACGTTGGCCAACTCTCCGCTCTCCGGCCTCTACGATCGCTTTCTCGAAACACCTGTCGTCATTCAGATCGGAGCGTTTGCCATCAACAAACCGCTGTTGCTGTGGATCAATGATGGCTTAATGGCCGTCTTTTTCTTTCTTGTTGGTCTGGAAGTCAAACGCGAGGTCGTCGAAGGGCGGCTATCCAACATGCGCCAAGCAGGTTTGCCAATCCTGGCAGCAGTCGGCGGCATGATCGTTCCAGCGCTTATCTATATCGGGCTCAACGCAGACGATCCAACAGCGCTCAATGGCTGGGCCATTCCAGCCGCCACAGATATCGCTTTTGCCCTCGGCGTTCTCGCACTCATGGGTTCGCGGGTCCCCGTCGCACTTAAAGTTTTCTTGCTAGCTTTGGCCATCATCGACGACATCGGTGCAATTGTCATTATCGCATTATTTTACACCTCCCAGCTGTCCCCCGTCGTTCTCATAATTGCAGCTATTGGAACAGCTGCACTTGGGTTTATCAACTATCGCGGGGTCACGCGGACGGCGCCCTACATTGTCGTTGGGCTTATCGTTTGGGTGTGTGTGCTGAAGTCAGGCGTGCATGCGACGCTGGCTGGTGTGGTCATCGCTCTGTTCATTCCCCTGCGGGCACGAATCGAAGAGGGCAAGTCTCCACTGAAAGAGATCGAGCATGGCCTCGCGCCGTGGGTCGGCTTCGGAGTCATGCCGGTCTTCGCCTTCGCTAACGCAGGTGTTTCGCTGCAACATGTCACCTTTGCCGATCTCTTCGCAGGTGTTCCACTCGGCATTGCCGCAGGCCTCTTCGTTGGCAAACAACTCGGAATCATGAGTTTCGTTTGGATCGGTATAAAGCTCGGCATCGCACGTTTGCCCCAAGGCGTGACATGGCTGCAGATTTACGGTACCGCTCTTCTTGCAGGCATTGGCTTCACGATGAGTTTGTTCATCGGCACGCTCGCGTTCTCTGGCCCCGAACAAGCCGCTGCCATACGCGTCGGTGTGCTGACCGGCTCACTTCTTTCAGCCATTGCAGGCGCCATTGTCCTTCGTCTTGCATTGCCATCTGAAGTCGAACGCAGCAAGAAAATCGCAAAACCAGCGCGAGGTTACGGTCATGTGAGGTCTAACCGTCGCGAGGTCTTGCCAGCTTCAACACAAATCCAAAAGTAAGTGTTTGACGATGCAGTTATTGATGGAAACTTTGCGGCAGCCTACAAATTCGAGCCTACCTTCGGTCTGCGCAACGACAATCTCAGTTGCTTTTCCACCTCAATGATGGCGAAGAAGGCGGCACCTAGTGCAACGATCAAAAATCCATCATAAAAAGGAACTGCGGCTGTATCAAACACGCGCTGTAATGGTGGCGCGTACGTCACTGCGAATTGTAGCGCCGTAACTGTGAGCACCGTTGCCCAGATAACGGGCGTACCGCGCACTGCTCGCCACGTGAGCGAGGTCCCATGAATATTGCGAATGAAAAAGAGGTGAAAGATCTCAAGTACGACCAGCATGTTGAGCGCCATTGCGCGCGAAAGCTCAAACGAGTATTGCTTGTCAATTGCATAATTGAAAACACCAAAGACACCAATCACAAAGAGCGTTGATACGAAAACGATATGCCAGATGAGGCCGGCAGTTAGAAGTGCTTCATCGCGCGGCCTCGGGGGTCGACGCATGGTGCCGGACTCAGTGGGTTCAAAGGCGAGCGCCACACCCAGAGTAATAGCTGTGACGAGGTTGATCCAAAGTATCTGCACCGCGGTGATCGGCAGTGTCATACCCAACAACAAAGCAATGATAATTGTTAGGGCTTCGCCAGCATTTGTCGGGAGAGTCCAACTGATGACCTTCTTAATGTTGTCGTAGACTGTGCGCCCCTCTCGCACAGCAGCGACGATCGAGGCAAAGTTATCGTCGGCCAATACCAACTCAGATGCCTCTTTAGCGGCTTCGCTGCCTTTGCGCCCCATGGCGATCCCGGCATCAGCACGCTTGAGTGCTGGCGCGTCGTTAACTCCGTCTCCGGTCATCGCAACCGTTCGCCCTTGAGATTGCAACGCTTGGACCAAGCGAAGCTTATGTTCAGGACTTGTGCGCGCGAAGATATCTGTCTTGACTGCCGCGACTGCGAGCCGGGCGTCATCCATGTCTTCAAGGTCCGTGCCGGTCAGAACGTCATCTATATTTTGCAGGCCGATTTTGGAAGCGATCGCTCGGGCCGTGCCCGCGTGATCTCCGGTGATCATCTTAACCTGAATTCCGGCGCGTTGGCATTCAGCAACGGCGTCTG
>JAJDEA010000243.1 GCA_029260035.1 Phycisphaerae bacterium | reverse complement strand
GTGTGTAAGTCGTACGAAGCGCCAGTGTAGCGCCAACGTAGCGCCAGTGTAATACTTTGGGAAGTACCCCAGATTCACGCAGGAAACCGCATTTGCGATCTCGTAGGGGAGGTTTTTGGTCTTGAGCTACTGCTCGACACGCAGGAGGTCACAGGTTCAAGTCCTGTATCGCCCATTTTCCTAACTCTTTTTATTTCAACGACTTACGAATCCAATGAAAGCGCAAACTGCACCGGATTTTGGTCGAAATCGCGAAAAAATGTCAACTCAGTGTCTTTTGCGAAGAACTCACAGGTTGACCGTGATACCGTCAAAGAAACTAGACTTCTAGATCTGAATAGATTCCGGAGGAAGACTGATAAACTCGATGTTTACCGAATAACTTGGAATTCAAAAAACTTTATTCAGCGTCGCAGTGATAATCAGGCTGAGTTGCAAACGGGAAAGTTTATAAAGCCTTCGTCCCATGAGAATAGCCTTGAAAAATGGCAAACATACGAGGGCCTCCTGAACCAGAAGAGGTATTGAGAAGAATCGCATCTGGTGAGAACTGCCATATTATTTATGACCTTGGCAAATGCATCCAAGCGTGCGCCAAGCGAAATGATGAAGATGGCTTTTGTTCTGTAGTAGATTTGTATGTTGAGGCGATGGTGCCATTGAACTCTGATTTGCCTCCTGAGCACGCTCGCATGGAGATCCTTTGCGTTCTGGAGGGGTTAGCAATGTGTTTGGATGATGGGAAGATACGAATACCGTTGATGGCCTTACCGGATCCGAGACCGACACATGATATGTTTATTAGGCTGTATGATGACAAACTAGCCCAGAATAATGGCTACAAACCACGATTAGGTTTAACGTATCCGCGGTGATTTTGGATTGCATCTCCCTCGTGTTCATTTTCACGAATTCCTTACCAATTCAGATGTCCAACCCAAATTCCGCTGGCAGGATGAAGTTCTTTATGTTCACAGCCCGACCTTGAATGAGTAATGCACTGGAGTTCCCCGAGCATGAACTAGGTGGAATTCATGATTGAATGTTATCCTCGTTCGCAAGGGTGTGGACACCATGACTATCTGCAATAACAATTGAAACATGGATCACGACGTGCCCGTATTTGTGCCATTGGCGCGCTGCATGGCTGTTTGTCATCACAATCCTTGTTAATTTCCTAATGCATTTCCTTGGCGCCCAATTACACGCAGTAATTCCACTTCAGTCTTCGACTTACGATTCACCAGATTTCACAGGAACGAGATGTAGATCGGTTTGTTCTCCTTCGCGGACTGCAATAGGTATAACACCACTTTGCTCACTGAGATCGACACGCCTAGCCGATTACCAACTGATCATCCCAAATGTTCTTGACTACGAACAGCAAATCCATTGAGTTGGGGTCGGAAGATTAGGTTCCGTCGATGTCACGAGCGTCTTCGCCCGAGACGGGGTAATATGATGCGAAAGCGTATGTCACCGGGCAGGTTAAAACGGTTCTCCCGCACTTTTGGTGATTATCCCTGCTCCCGAGTTTTTGATTGGTCGGTGCTTGAATCTTGCGACGCAGGCAACCTTGAGAACATCGGTTATGCCATCGAACCCTCTTTATTCTCCCGTTGCCACGAGCCTGAAGCTATCCAGCATACAACACCCGCTTCCGAAGCAGGTCGAAGTTTGCTCGGCCATACATTTGACGTTTGATCAGTTTGAGGCGATTCACTTGTCCTTCCAATAACCCGTTACTCCAGGCGGTCGTCAGTCCCGCATTTACAGCGTCGAAGTCGGATTTCAGGCCGGTAGCGAAAGTTCGTATCTCGCGTGGCACGGCGGGATGCCATGCACGCTGGATCCATGAGTTCAGCGTCCCGCCCCCTTCGTCGCGAACCATGGCCGCAAACTCACGGGCCAATTGTGTGGCAGCATGTATTTCGGAGCATCGTTCCAGGAGGGCCTCGGTGAATGCCCGGTCTTGATTGTCCATGTCACTTGGATTCTTGAGGAGTAAGCAAGCTGATCGCCGCACCGATGGCGGTTGCACGTTGGGCAGTCGGACCGTGGTAGAACTCCCGTTGCTTCGATCCCAGTGGGCCACGCAGCGGCGAACGCTGCAATAGGAGCCCTTGAATCCGATGGTTTCCAACTCCCGGAAGAGTTGGGCAGCGTTATGACAACCCTCTTGCCAGCGCCGTTCCAAGTGGTCGGCGAATCGATCGGTCTTGCTGGCGTACTTGCGCGATGCCCGCTCCGGGAACTCGCCCGTCCGAATGTATCGGCCCACGGTAGCCCGATTGATGTCCAATTGCCGGGCAATCATGCGGTTGGACATTCCTTTGTGATGCAATTCCATCACCTGTTCGTATTTTTCAAGCCTTCGATTTCGCCGAACGTCGCGATGCGTCGGGCGACGAGGTAGCGGGTTGGTCCGGCTGCCCATTGGTATCTCTGCATCGCACGGCTTCGTGGGTGGATCCCGGCCGACGGCATCTCGCATGGCCAACTTCAGTTGTGGGTGACGGTGGTCCAGCATTCTGACCATCGCTTGTCGTAGGTTCTGCATCAAGTGGAACCGATCCGCGACCTGCATCGCTTGCGGCGCCCCCGCTGACGCACCTTTTGCGTAGCAATGAGCACGATCCCGGGTAATGACTTCGACTTCTGGATGTTCGTGTAACCACGCCGCGAGAGTTTCCGGCTCGCGATCATCGAGCAGGTCGATGGGCCGATGCTGCTCATGATCGCATATCAGTGTTCCATACCGCAGCCCTTTGCGCATGGCCCAGTCATCAACCCCGAGAATCCGAAACGTTGACGCAACGGGTATGCGTGTTCGCCGAATCGTCCGCAGCAAGGTGTCGGCACTGACGGTCATTCCGAGCCGTTGGGCGAGCCGCGAACCCGCTTCTCCGCCGCATACGAAGGCAATCGATGCGAACGTGTCCGTCAGCCGATCAGTGTTTCGCGCGTAGGATCGCGTGACATCAGGCAGGCGCTCCGTGAAGATGCGTCGCGAGCAGGACGGGACATCACAAAAGAACTTGTGGGAAAGTAATAGCAGGCGCACAGACCGACCCTGCCAGGGCAAATCCCCGAGACGGCGCGTATACCGGCTGTGTTGCCGTACCGATCGGCGGGCACACAGGGGGCATACTCCATATGTCGCCAGGGATTCCACGGCGATCGTCACCACATCGGGCTCGACCATTATCTGAAGGCAGCGAAGGGTTGCGGGCTGCGGCAGATGTGGATTGACCATCTGAGCAGACTCCGTTCCGTTTGTACAAGGTCCATCCATGGACCTCATGCGTGCATTCTAACGCCAAATCCGGATTTCGGGTTGTTTCACCAAAAGTGCGGGAGAACCGTTTTGCACGCCCGCTGACAAGCGTAAGCGTGGCTGATCCGAAGGCCTCGACCGCCAGCTTCCAGGCAGGCTTTCAGGGGCAACATCTCATGCTCTTGTGCAGATTGAGCAAAATGGCATGTTCCTCGCGCCGCTGAGAAGTCCCAACACCTGCGAGTTCAACTGGACTTAGTGCCATCAACAAAAATTGCGAACTCTGGCACCGTTTCCGCCAACATATGGCCACATAGATAGGCCCAATCCACATGATCAGAACATACAGGTTGGATCCGTCCTTGGGGTCAGTCCATCTACGCTGTCGTGGCCGCTACCGCACTGCCGCTTTCTTGTCGATCCACTAACCTTCTGTTAGATTCTGGAAGGAATTCAAAAAGAAGGATTGACCATTGGCACGCGTATTGAACATCACGAAAGATTCATTTTGGAATAAACTCGGTGTATGCAAATTGACTGACAAACTCGTTCGCAGCGAAATCGAAAATGCGATCAGAGTCAATTCGAGCGATGTACTAGACAGAGCAAACCTCGCGGACGAAGAGAGGCAGAAATGCGAGGAGCATTTATTCGATTGCCTGGAATTGAAATACGACTGCTTCGCTCCAATCATACGCACCAGAATCCTTCACCCCCGTGAACTGGAGAACAACGATGAGCGTCAAATCTTTGACATTATGACACATTTGAATCCGCTTCTTCTGGTTATCGAGGGACACGTAGAGATCCATGAGCATGAACCAACATCCAATGCTGAGCACACCATAACGCATCCGCCCACTCTTCCTTGCGAGATTATTTTTGAGGGCGATTCTTTTGGCGAATTCGAGATTGATTTTTCGGTATTGCGGAGTCGTCAGGACTATGCGTATGGTGCAACGGCTGGATTTCGTACTGCGCACCCTTGGATTGACGTTCAGAGTAAGAATTTCTGGCTTCGATGTACAGGAAAGGAAAGCCTGAGTCAGCAAGACACTTATTATAGAACTTCGGGCCGGACTAATACGCAGTTCCTTTCTGGCTATTCGTTGCTCAAGAAGGCGGCCCACCATCTACAATTCGTGTCGCCTACAAAAATTGTAATCGTGCCTTGGTGGATCGTTCATTGCATCAAAAAATCTTGTCCACTTTTCTCCGATAATATGTTGGAAGTCTTTTCGGCCCGTCATGGTCGAAAAAACGAAATTCAGTGCATCGCCAATAAACTTTCAGGAACCGAAGATTCGGTCGACTTGATCGGAAGCTTTGACCAAAACATTCTTCCCAAATGCCTGGATGGCACTCTACCGACCCTTGTTCCGATCGTATTCTATAGTCAATTTCGCCCTCTGATGGCTCTGCTAAATCTCGCGGTCGCCACTTCACCAACGATTGCGCGGACATGTTCGTTGCCACTCAAAGATGATAGGAAAATCACGAATAAGGGTTTCTGTGGACCATATATGTTGTATGTGCCAGACCCACGCCTTGATGAGCATCAACTGGCAAAGTTCAATCCACTAATATTGGACTCAAGCGTTTTACCCTCTCGTGTTCTTTCATTGGAAATGGCGAGAAAATACAGCAACAACGGTATCAAGTTCGATCGTACTTCGGCGTATTTTGGAACAGATAGAAAGTCGATACAACCAAGGCTCGAAGGACTGCGCGACGCTGTCCAATTGGAAACTGCCTGTGCGAAGAATATCTTGAATAGTATGGGGCTAGGCAAGCTCACGTTTGAAGAACATGGGCCGCGACGGTTATGTACTGACATATTCGTGATAAAGAGCAACTGAATATGAGTTTGCACTCGAGCGAGATGCAAACGCGGCTCATTGCGGCACAAAGACCAACTGATCGTGTTGATGAATGTTGGTTTTGCATGTCGAGAGATTCGCGAGAATACCCGGTTTGTCTTCAGAGTTTGGCGCTTGCCAGTACCCGTTGTTGGCTCAAACCAAGAGTATGTGCCGACTTTGATATGAAGCGTTTTTGAAGACATCAACTCTTCGATAGGGCATTATCATTAAACCATTAAATGTCCTTGGACATTTTGCGGGAGAACCGTTGGTGAAACTCATCGAATGTAGATGAGGAAAAATGAGCGAGATTTTGACCAAGATACATTGGCAAACTGACGAATGATTTCGCCCAGTGTGAATGATCTGCAGACGCATACGCATTCCGCGATCCTTGGAATGCGACTCGAGCCCCTTCCATCAAGATCACATGTTCGACTATTTCAAAAAGGAAGTCGGGATCGTGCGACATTATGACGATTGTTCGCCCATCGCAAATAATACTTCGAAGCACTCGATAGAGCTCATTACACCAGTTGATATCCTGCCCTACGGAGGGCTCGTCAAGAATGGTAAATGGCCTATTCATAGCCAAGGCCGCCGCCACTGACAACCGCTTCCGCATTACAAAAGGAAGATCAAGAGGGTGTGTTGTTAAATCAGTCAATGGGATCAGCAACGGGGCGACCTCTTGAATGGCCGCATTGATCTGGGAAGTTGAGCATCCTACGTTTGATGCGCCGAAACGTAATTCTTCAGAGACTGAAGATGCGAACAACTGGTCGTCCGGGTTCTGGAATGCGTATCCGATACAGCGCGCCGGTTGTTTGTATGGTTGGATTGTTGCTCCCGCATACCGAAATCCTCCAGCCAATGGTCGTAACACACCTGCCAGCAACTTAGCAAGTGTAGTCTTGCCTGCACCGTTTGGGCCAATGAGCCCAACCAGCTCACCAGCCGATAAGCGAAAAGAGGCCTTATGTACGGCGTGCCTTGAACCTTCACAATGGGCATACGAATACGAAATGTCTTCGACCAGCAGATCGTCAATGTAAACTTGAGTGTTTGAACCAGTCAATGAACTGCTCCTTCGTTGTCGGAAAATCGGAATTGCATTCACCTTCCGACATAGACATTGCGAGGCGAGTTGCCGAAGGCTGGACACCGAGCATTTTTGCTGCGTCGGAAACAAAGACTCCTGGAGTGCTAAAGATGTCATTCGCTTGGCCGGAACGCAGGAGTATCACATAATCAGTCAAATCGAAAAGCGCATCAACCTGTCGTTCACCGACTAGCACGACTGCATCAAGCGTGGCATAAGATCTGAGCGCTTCGCTAGCTCTCTGCCGTAGATCGCAGTCCAAATGGCTAAGCAAGCCATCCACACAAATAACAGGGCGACCAAGCGCGAAACCGCATGCGAGTGCCAGAGCAGCGGCTTGTCCGCCTGAGAGTTCGAATGGATGGCGATCACCAAGTGACTGGAGACCCGCCACTTTGAGCCATTTATCGACGATGTTCGAACGGTCAATCTCAGAACTCGAAAAGTTCAAATCAACCTCCTCCATTATGGTGTCGGTCAATCCCGAAAAAAAAGATACCGGGTCGGGTCCAAGATAAACTGCATCGCGCGATGGTTTGAATGGGCGCCTAGAACTACCATTGGTCCAGGTGACGCTAAACTCAATTGCTTCCGGTTCTGAGTTGGTCTGCCCCGACAATGACCTCAGCAGGATCGTTACACCCGAGAAATTCGGACCACCAACCAAAGTCAAACTCCCAAGTGGAATTTTTATGCCGTGCACATCTAAGCCAACGGAAAAAATTCCGTAGTCTTTGCTCCGGATTTTTACGATTTCAAGAAGCTCCACCTTCTCTCTCCAATATAAATGATCATCAGCAGCGTGGCCGCCAAGAGTATCCAATCGCTGCGCGAGAAACTTGCAAACTTAGTTCGTCGCCGCAAGAGTCCTCGGTTCTGCCATATGTTGGCACGTTCCACAGCCATCACCATTGCGGAAAAAAGAACAGGGCGTAGGAGTGGAATCAACAGCCACACTCTCCGAGCAATCCCGTGATCAAAAATGACACCCCTTGCGCGTTGTGCCTCTATTGTCGTATGTAGCCTTCGCCGGATTAGCCTGACCATTGAGATAGAGGCCATGAATGTGCCAACGATGGATTCCGGTAATTGCAATCGACGCATCCCAAGCATCATTTCGGTCGGGGTGGTGGAAGTTGCATAGGCACAGGTGATTCCTACGATTGCACTAAGCCGCAAGCTCAGCATTGTCGCAATTTCCACGCCATCCTCGCTCCTTTTTGTCTGTAGTGTTTCGGGAAGCAAAACAGCATGGACCAAAAACAGCATGATGATCGTCGGAAGTATGAGGCGAGCAAAAAGCCTCATGAAATTTCGGATCGCGCCTGTCAGCAGGAGAGCCGGCGTGACCCAGCAAACAAAGATGAATGCCGCATCATTTGACGATGGTGCCAAAACGGGAAGAGACAGGCTGCATAGTGTTACGACGAGTCTTACACCTGGATCTTGCGTCTTTATTGAGTATCGCTCCAATCCCAAGCAAGTCTCCCTAGCTCAAATTCTGGTCACCGTGTGGATACAACGCTCTCAAACGCCTTGGTATTCCAAGCAACAGCGATCGGGCGATAAGGAAAGTAGCCATTTTGTCTAACGGCTCGCATGCGAATCCCGCGAGAATTACGCTGTCAAAAATCTTCTGCCCAGTTGCCACCAAATATGCAACAATAACCGAGGTGCCGGCGGGGGTGATTCCCCCAAAGAGTCCAACGATCACTGGGGCCGAAACGGCTGCGGTAATCACTCCTAGAACGAGACCGTAAAGTGCCGTGGTCCAGACCTTCTTAAACGCTCCGCGACCGGCAACGTACCCGCTGAACCAACCTATTGCAACGGCAGTTGCCGCAAACCAAGGCAAAACCGGATTAACTAGAATGCCACCGAGCAATATAGTGATGATCGCAGTTAACACGGCAGGTGCTGGGCCAGCAAGAATGGCCATCACGACTGTACCGATTGAATCGAGAAACAACGGAATCTTCACGGCTTGTATAACAGTTCCAACTCCGAGGTTTAGCGCGACTGCAACGGGGATGAAAGTCCACACGTTATTTGAAAACGACAGGTATCGCGTAGTCCAGTTCTTTGGTTCGATCATCGCGCTCTTCCTTTTAAACTCATCGTCTATTCTACCAGATAGTGCCACATGGAATATAGGCACGTAAGTAGTGTACACCAACAACATTGCGTGATTTCTGCACCTTGAATTTCAAGATCGAATTATGGCATAGAATTCTTCATGAGAATTCTCTTGCCCACTTGGGCGGCCAAATGCGTAAGTGCCTTAGCCACAGAAGGTTATGATCTTTTCAAGCTATGCAATCCGTCAATATGCACTACATTAGTTATGAGGTTGGAGGCGTTTGAAGAAGCCAACTAACGCCTGGTGATTTGTCAAGAGCAGAGGAATTGAAGAAACATGATATGCCGAAACGGCGGCACCGGCAGATTCAGCACAATGCGGCAAGATCTATGTCCTTGATAGAAGTGATTCGGCAAAGGCCTATTTTGAGAAAAGATGGTTAACCGTATTGATTATGGTCGTCGTGGTGATCCAGAGATACTGATTTCGTCTTGTGACGGCGACTGATAGGGAGTCTTCGAATGAACTCCACTGAGCTAATGAATTCCGAACTTGTTTCCAATCCGCTTAATTTCCATTGGGTATTGTTGGCGTTGGTTTTCGGCGCGAAGCGGTTCTGCCCACGCTTGTCAAGTTTTTCAGACAATCTGTCAGTATTCGACGATACACTGAGTTTGGTTCTCGATCATCTAACTGACACAATGCTTGCACGTTTGAGTATACATTCCGAGAGGTTCGATCGTGACCACACACTTGATGAAAACGCGAACGAAGGAATTGGTGGAATACGCGTCGTAAATTTGGTCAAGAGGAAAACGTCCCCTGTGATCGTACGTAAATCTATAAAGGACTGTCAGTCGGACATCTTGGATTACCATATGACACTGGCCTCCAGATCAAGCTGGTTGCGTTGCGTAGATGTGCGTAGTTGGTTTTACGCGACATTATTGATGTGGGAGATTCTTGCGGTCAGCGTGCTGTTTTTTGCTGATCTGGTTTCATATGCTAAGATTGCCGACACTGTCGTCATAAGCTCCTTTGTTATTAGCTTTGTTTTGATTCTCAGCCTCGTTGTGGTCTTCGCTGTCATTGAGCGGCAAGTCCGCCGCTTACAAAGGATAAGGGGGCAATACCATATTGAATCCCTCAATTCGCGCAAATGTTTCTCGCTAATACAATTCAAGGTATGAGCGCAAGCGAATCGAACTTCAATTCAAGATTCGATCGATCTCGAGTCTGCTCAACTCACATTCGTCGCCTGCTCCTTCTGTGCCAACAGCCGGTCCATCGCCTCCCCGGCCGCCCGTTCATTGGCATCAGTCACCCGATTGTAAAACTGCATCGTCACCCTGGTATTGGCATGCCCGAGCAGTTTAGCGAGCGTACGCGGCGGCGTGCCCGCCTCGGCGTGGTTCTGGGCAAAGCTCTTGCGGAAAGAATGAAGCGTGAAAGGAGCCGTTAATTCGACACCAGCCCTTCGCAAGAACACCTTCGTATCGCGGAGGACATTGTTAATCATGTCACGATTCTGCCAAGGACGCCAAAACTTTCCATTCCAGGCCTTACCGGCGCGAGACTTTTGCCAGTTGGATTGCACGACGTCGAACCGGTCGGAAGTAAGAATGATAAAGCCACCAGACTTGAAAGCCGGGCGCATGGCCGCAGTTAGATCGGCCAGAGCCGCCTCGGGAATGGGAACGGTTCGTTCCTTGCTTTCGCTGGATTGCCCCTCAGCTTTGACAGTGAAGGGCGGGATATCCTCAGTACCTGCGCGATTGACCACATGCACGCGTCGCTTCGCCAAGTCGATGTGACAGACCTGCAAATTATAAGCTTCCCCAGCGCGTAGACCACAGCCGTACATCAGCCAATAGGCAGCACGCCTTTGTACGCAGGGGGCCTCCGCTAGCATCCGCCTGAACTCGTCAGGCGTGATGTGCTGCCAGGGTTTTCCTTTGGGATTGAGACGCAACGGGGATGGACCGTTATCCTTGCTCGCGCAGAAAGGATTTTCGTCGGCATAATCCCAGGAGACCGCCGCGGCGAACAGAGCACGACAGTGAATGAGATGTCTTGCCTTGGACCAGGTAGATAGTGCTTCGGGTTTGCCGTTGCAGCGTTTGCGTGTGGCGATGAAGGCCTCGGCATCGCGCCGACGAATGTCACGTACCTTGCGCGTGGACCCAAAATAGCGCAGCAGTTGATCCGTCGTGTTGCGATAGCCTCTTTGGGAGGCGTAGCTCAGACCGGAAAGCCGAGCTTCCGCAAAATCCACAACGAGTTCGCCGAGGGTGGCAATGATGGGATCCCGACGTTCTCCGCGGTTGAGCAATGCTTGTTTGTCGGCGAAGAAGGCCTTGGCCTCGTGGCAGTGCCGGAAGGCCCTGCCGTAGCGACGCTGCTTGCCGTTTTCGTCGGGCTCTCCGTGCCAGCGAACGATCCAGCAGCTGCGGCGACGTGGCTCGTGATGAAAGGTAACCGACATGTACATCGGGTTCTCCTGGAACGGGTGACGATGTCTCAATTCGAACGCTTAAGCAAGACGGATTGGCCGAATAGTGTCAAAAAACTGACACCTATCTTCTTGCAGACAGACTTGGATTCGTGGGTCTGCGGCGATTGGGGCGATTGTTGCAACGAACCGTAGTTGGACGCGATGCCACGAAATCCAGCACGTCATCCGCCCGAAAACGCCTCTGTCGGCCAATGTGGATGGCAGCCAGCTGATGGCTAAATACATAGCGCTGCACCGTGGTGACCGAGCAGCGCAGCAGCTCGGCCACCTCCTCGGTGGTCATAACGGTGGGCAAGGGCTGTTTCAGCGAATGGCTCATCGTGGTGTCTATCCGTTTGTGCCCAAATTGCTACGTCGATTCGGCAAGAGAAGAATCCTGACGACATCATGGCTCTATCCCGTTACAGGAGCATGGCTAGGCAACCTCGAAGGAGCGTAATCACAAGCCACGTTAAGATCAGCAACCGATTGAGCGACAAGGGCCTACCCGGAACCAACCTGTGCCAACAGTCCTCCATACGTTTGAGTGTGCGATCGATCAACGGGCGACCAGCTTGATTAAACTCGCCAAGCACCGGTACAACTCGTTTCCCGCAAACTGCGCGGATCACGA
>JAJDEA010000242.1 GCA_029260035.1 Phycisphaerae bacterium | reverse complement strand
GAGGGTTCGAGTCCCTTCGGCTCCAGTTTGTAACTCTTAATTATTCAAAGATTTTCAAGCCATCAACGAGGCGCCAGCCTCAAGCGGATTCGTTGTGCTACACTTTTGGGTAGTGCAATGCCAGGAAGTCAAGCTGTTTCTTTGACCTCATCGCCACGGGAATATTCGTTCCTTCTTCCACGCTTTCATGAGCTCATCGCCGTCGTATTCGACGCCGCATTCGGGGCATTTATGCATTTTGGGCAAGCCTCGCAAATCATAGCCGCAAGTGCCGCACAAAAGACCTCCTGCATTCTTGACTTTCTGGTTGAGCCGATATCCCCAAGTCAAGCTGCATACCCAAAATATGACGTTGACGATCAGAATCCCCCACATCTGATAGTACGAATAAACGTCGTACGCCTTGAAACCTCTTTTTTCAATGATCAACGTTCCGAGTAACGTGCTAATGAGATAGAACCCCAAAGCCAAAAACGCATACACACCAGCATACCTACCGGCTTTTTTTTCAACTTGATCATGACTTGACCCCTAGGGGAAAACTGGTGCCAATTGACATTCTGTTCCGGCTTGTGAACAGCACTGATCATATTGTGCCAGCAAGTAATCCTGCTTGAGCTTTTAGAAGTCCAGCGGCACCTCTTAAACAACTTCGTTGTCCGCCAATGCTTCTTCCAAGGGTAACAACCAAGCACACTGTAGCAACAACAGCCGAAACAGCTCCTATTAAGAAACAAGCGAGCGTTTCGCGCTCACCGAGCGCTTGCGAAGTCTGTCGAGATGCTCGTCGGCGGTATATTCGGCGCTGTAGATAATCCGCAGGTACTCCTGACCACGACACTTCAACGCCGGCTGAGCGAGACCGTTCTTTCCCTTGCCGATGAAGACCAGCGGTTTGATGGCCATGCCTTCACCGCCGCGACCAGTTAGCTCCGACCACCATTGGCATCCGTCTTGTTCGCTTCGCGGGTCGGTGAGATCAACGAGCCGGTTCACCATCGCCAGCAAGAGTTCCTCATCGGCGGCACAAAGCCGGGTAAGCGTCTCCATGTGCCAGGTGTGATCCTTGTCCGTATGAACCGCACCTTCGCTGGCGAGAATGTGGAACGGTGCGAGCTTCAAGTCGGAGACCGACGCAACCGGCCAGCAGTATTGTCGGTATGCGTCCACGAACTTTGAGGAGCAATTGCCCTTGGCGCGGTATCGTTCGAGCAGTCTGTTCAGGTCGCATCCGCGTTCAGTCGTCACGGCGAGCGCGTCAACCACAGCAGGATGGCAGCACGTGCAGCCGCACCAACAGCAGCATATTGACTGCGAAGCAGCTCTTGGGCTTTAGCCGACCACGGCATCAGCTCGCAATCCAAGCATAGCCAATCGGTATCGAACTCCTGCCACAGCCCCGCGCGCTCGATGGTAGCACCGATCCGCTGCAAGAACTCAGCCTCGACCGCATCGTCGTTAAAGAACCGCCGCGCTGTCCGACCGACAGGGTTCGAGAACTCAGGGGATTCATCTTGACCGGACACCTAGTCGCCGAAAATAATACGCTTGCTTAGGGGAAGAAGGGGTTCTTTCATAATTACATAAGCTATCGCGTTGGTGCAGCGACATGTGCGCTGCGCTTAAAGTAAGGCCAATCTTCGCACGTTGGCTTGGAAGTCAGCAGTCTATTCTTGCGCGTAGAGTGCTCGTGGCATTCATAAATATCTATATCATTACGCGCAGAAGCAACCTTGGGGGCGATTCAAAAGGAGAAACAATATGACCAAAAGAATCGACCGTCGAAACGTTGGAGCAGTTCACAGCAAGGCTAGCCTGTGTTCACTGCTCTTGGGATTAGGATTTGTGTTAGCCGCGCAGAGCGCATTTGCAGAACAGATGGCACGTTTTCGAGGATTAGGTGATTTACCGAGTGGGGTATTCGATAGTAGGTCATTTGCAATATCTGCGAACGGCTCAGTCGTTGTGGGATACGGCAGCAATACGTCCGGCCAGGAGGCATCACGTTGGACGGTTGGGGGCGGGATGGTCGGCTTAGGCGAGACCGTTCCCGTCGGTGAGGTCGCCGTCCCCGAAGGGTTGACGGATTCGGCATGGAAGAGCATCCGGCAGGAGTATGAGCGGCATCGGCACGCGGCGGTGGCCGTGGATGGCGGGTACCGCGCTCGCAACCCCGGACAACAATGGCTGACCCATTTCGACGGGCGCGGCTTCAGTGTCGAACCCGCAATTGCGGGCGTCGAACCGGACGCAGCGAGTTGGCGCTGGGGACTGAAATTACAAAGCTACGGCTTCCCTGGTAACAAGCGGGCCGTGAGCGGCCAAGCGAAAATGACCGCACAGAACGATCGGTTGACTTACGACTGGGACGAAGGGCTGCTGGAGTGGTTCGTCAACGATCGTAGAGGATTGGAGCACGGCTTCACGCTGGCCAATCGTCCGCCGGGTGCGGGTGACCCCCAAATGAGGGAGGGTGAATGGCTGGAATTGCGGCTGGTGGTGCGCGGCGGATTGCGCGCACAGGGGCATGCCGGTGGACGGGGCGTGAGCTTTGTGAATGAGCAAGGTCACACCGTCGTCAATTACGCCGGGCTGAAAGTTTGGGACGCTGATCACCGGCAGCTGCCCGCGCGGATTCATGCGGACGCTAAGGGGCTGCGGCTGACCGTGGACGAGCGCCGTGCGCGCTACCCGCTGACCATAGACCCCATCGCTCAGCAGGCCTACCTCAAGGCGTCCAACACCCAGATGCCAGGGCCTGGCTTGTCTGGAGGTGACGGGTTTGGCCGCTCGGTGGCCGTGTCCGGCGACACAGTGGTGGTAGGGGCGGTTGGAGAAGACAGCAACGCAACGGGCGTAAACGGGAACCAGAGCGACAACAGCGCTAACGGTTCCGGCGCGGCATACGTCTTCGTCAAGGGCGCCGGCGGCATCTGGAGCCAGCAGGCGTACCTCAAGGCATCCAATTCTGATGCACATTACGTTTTTGGCCGCTCGGTGGCCGTGTCCGGCGACACGGTGGTGGTCGGAGCGTACGGGGAGGACAGCAACGCCACGGGAGTTGACGGGAACGAGTTCGACAGCAGCGCTGACTATTCTGGCGCGGCGTACGTCTTCGTCCGCGACGGCGGCGGCGTCTGGAGTCAGCAGGCCTACCTCAAGGCGTCCAACACCGATGAAGATGACGTGTTTGGCTTTTCAGTAGCCGTGTCCGGCGACACGGTGGTGGTCGGGGCGCTTCAGGAGGACAGCAACGCCACGGGCGCGGGCGGAAACCAGGCCGACAACAGCGCGATCGAATCCGGGGCGGCGTACGTCTTCGTCCGCGACGGTGGTGGCGTCTGGAGCCAGCAGGCCTACCTCAAGGCGTCCAACACCGATGCACGTGACGAGTTTGGCTTCTCGGTGGGCGTGTCCGGCGACACGGTGGTGGTCGGGGCGCTTCAGGAGGACAGCAACGCTACAGGCGTCGACGGGGACCAGGCTGGCTTCAGCGCGCAAGATTCCGGCGCGGCGTACGTCTTCGTCCGCGACGGCGGCGGCATCTGGAGCCAACAGGCTTACCTCAAGGCGTCCAACACCGATAGAAATGACGGTTTTGGTCTCTCGGTGGCCGTTTCGGGCGATACGTTGGTGGTCGGGGCGTCGGGCGAGTCCAGCAACGCCACAGGCGTCAACGGTAACCAGGCCGACAACAGCGCACTCAGTTCCGGCGCGGCGTACGTCTTCGTCCGCGACGGCGGCAACGTCTGGAGCCAGCAGGCTTACCTCAAGGCGTCCAACACCGATGCAATTGACCGTTTTGGCACCAAGGTGGCCGTGTCGGGCGATACGTTGGTGGCCGGGGCGTGGGGCGAGTCCAGCAACGCCACGGGCGTGGGCGGCAACCAGGCCGACAACAGCGCATCCCAAGCGGGCGCGGCGTACGTCTTCGTCCGCGACGGCGGTGGCGTCTGGAGCCAGCAGGCCTATCTCAAGGCGTCCAACACCGATGCAAGTGACCGGTTAGGCTTGTCGGTGGCCGTGTCCGGCAACACGGTGGTGGTCGGGGCATATTGGGAGGACAGCAACGCCACGGGCGTCGACGGGGACCAAGCCGACAACAGCTTTTCAGATTCCGGCGCGGCGTATGTCTTCTTCATCCCCCCCCCGATCGTTTGTGGCGACGGCGTGGTGGAAGTCGCAGAGCAGTGCGACGACGGCAACACCGCCGACAGTGATGGCTGCTCCTCGACCTGTACCGTCGAACCCGCATTTGCCTGCGTTGGTGAGCCAAGCATCTGTAGTCCCGACTGCAACACCAACGGCATCCCAGACGAGCTCGATATCACGAATTGCACAGGCGACCCTTCTTGTAGCGACTGCAACGGCAACACAATCCCCGACGAGTGCGAAGCGGATTGCGATGGTGATGGCATTCCCAATGAGTGTGATCCGCCGACATGGATTCCAACGACACCAACCTTTCCGACGACATATCCTCATGGTGCGCCCAAGAACCGGTACATTTCCTTCATTCCCGATCCGGCAAGTGTATGCGCGCCGCACAATTATCTAATCAGCCATCTAGGGTCCGGCCAAAGCTGGTTTATCAGTTCGCCTCGCACGACACCTATATCTGTGGCGGGCCTCGGGCTAACGTACCTGGTGTCGAACGCCTCGCCGCCCATGTTTCACTTCGGGGCGGAGCCGATCATTCACGTTAGCGGCTGTATGATCGCGCCGAATGAAACGTACGAAGTTCAAGCGACGATCGATGGCGTGAATTTCTCAGCGCCACTTTTGGTAAGTACGGCGCCGATGCCGACGAATAGCAGGTGGTGGGCGGACATTGTGGGTTCGTTCAGTGTCGCCGGTAATGGCACCACGATGCCACCGACCCCCGCGAATAGCTGGGAGCCGCCGAATGGTTCCATGAATGGTTTTGATATAACGGCAGTCTTGCAAGGGACAAACGCGGTATCTTCGACGAAACCTCACATCACTTGGACGGACATCGACGGCGGTCCAGCAAGCATTACGAACCGTGTTACGAATGGCAATGATGTTCTTCGTGCAGTCAATGCATTCGCTACCAGCACCGGTCGCGAATTCTACGCAACCGATCACCCCGATGTTGGTGGGGCAGGCTGTCCGATTTGTGATATGGTGACTTCGGGGCCGTGCGGCACACCGCCGTTGGAGATGGCGATCAATCCGTGATCGTGATTGCTAATAAGCTATGAGATGGGGCGGGCGCAGTTGTCTGCCTCATTTCTTGTAAGCGCATCACGTTATGCTTTTTGTCAGCGCAGCCTTGCTCGTGGCAGTGAGCTGGGCGTGATTGCCGACACACGCCAATACACCAAGCCACTAAGAGCTTCGAACCGCTATTGATGTGTCAGGGCATGGCGCTGGCCGTTTGCACTCTGGCTTGCTTGCCTTCCCAAACGCGCACATCTGACACTTCGACGACAGCTTGAATTTCTTCGACGGAAACTCCGGATAGGCCCCGCCTCCAAGGCGATAGCAACACATGCCTCGTGCCGTGTGGCATGAGCGGACCACGCCAGTTTCCATCGATCGCCAAAGGCGTGGCTACCACCTCGGTCCATTCTCCCATCGGAATTCCATCGTCATTCAAGGCTGCCACACGCACGGCAAGAAGCGACACCATCGTTTCACCTCTGTTGTGAATCGTCAGAGTGGGTCTGGCCGCTCCGCTTCGGCTGTCTACTACAAATTTTGCTTTGACATCCAGGTTTTGAAGATATTCGGGCGCCCTGCGGTCCGCCAGCAATTCCGTAGCCGCATCGGGTAGCGCGTCCAGAAAATCTGGCAAGCCTTTCACTGCTGATTTCACAATACCCACAATTCCCTCGGAACTTTGATCGACGACCCTCATGCCATACGCCACAATGACCGTACCGGACGCGACGCCAAGTCCGACGACGCCAAAAAGCCCCAGAAAAAGTGCCGTCAAAGGCGACATTCGTTGTTTCACTGTATTCATCACACAACTCCTACACGCGGTATAAGATTCGCTGGCCTGTCGAATCGCTTTTCGAGCCTGCCAATTAGCTTCATCAACAGGAGATTCGGGCCTCGTCTGGAAATATTTGGAAATAGGGGATGCAGGACAGTTTGAAATATCAACGTGTGTTCGTAGAATCACCCTCAGATTCACAAACACGGGGTAGTGGTGTTTGGAGTATCTTGCGAGGCCCCAAAATACGTTGCTTAAGGGCGAACCCCGGCTCTGCGGCTAGCATCAACCGGGATGCGCCATAGTGTAAGGATGTAGTATTGCGACAGGACCAGACAAGGTAGTATGAGCCGTCGGACCAGTCTTCGGCTGGATCGATTCGACTAAGATGTAGTAATATTCTTGAAAGGACTCACCATGGGTTTCGATATAGCTCGATTCATTCTCTCTATCCTGGACCTCTTCATCAGCGGCCCGTTTTCGATCATCTCGTCGATCCTCGGGATTTTCAGTTGATGGCAGTTTGATATTCTATGGCTCAGCCATATTGCATTTGAACTGACAAACCCTTGTAACCGGTTTCTGCATAGCTAGACCTACTGCCTATGTGGACAACTCTCGACTGGCAGATTCATTACGCTAATTTATCCACGCCGCCTTGCGCACTCCAATACCGATTACTTTCCTGCAGTTCGGACAGATGAACATGTACTCAGCGTTTACCGCTGCTAGCTGGCGCCAATGGACCTCATTGATTTCTTCTTCACAATGTGGGCACAACGGTTGGTAGTTCGCTTCTTCGGATGCAATTTTCATAGGCATGGCATAGTCCTTTTAAATGAGTTATTCGTGCCTCCTTTTTACTTGAATCCAGGCCTTCCGCCAACCGGCCGTTTTGTCCGCTGGTCATGCTCCATTCTGCCAGAATTTTGGCACTGACAGCGAGATCATTTAGCCTGCAATGGTTCTCCGGACCGATCCGGGTTGTCGTTCAGGGCTGTTTGGTCGCTCGTGATCGAAGTGCTGCCAGTTGATCGGACGAATTGAGAATATTTTCTTTGTAGTGTGTTGGAGCAGGGGGATTGTTGTATGAGGCTTCTGCTACGTCAGTACCGGTAATGTGTCCGTGTCGCCGCAGACGAGATGAATCAGCAGGGCGTTTGTAGAGCCGACTTGCTCCAATCGGGTCCCCGCGACCACGACGATCAGGTCGCCTGGTTCTACAAGTTTTTGTGCAATGAGAAGTTCGTCGACCTCCCCCAACATTTCGAGCATGCGCGAATGTCGAGTGAGTCGGAACGGTATCACGCCGTAATAGAGGGACATGCGCCGGCAAACCGCCTCGTCGGGCGACAAGCCTATGACCGGACGATCAAGTCGGCATTTACTCAGCAGGCGCGCCGTATTGCCGGTTTCCGTCCAAAGAGCGACGAGCTTCGCCTGAAGCTCGTTGGCGAGCAGGCTGGCTCCATGTGCGACGGCAGTTGTAACGGGTCTTAGCGAAGTCGCTACGTCTATTCGTGCCGTTCCTGCGGCACTTCCAGGGAAAGTCTCCGTTTCTTCTGCGATTCGGCTCATCATTTGGACGGCGTCTATGGGGAATTTTCCAACAGACGTCTCGGCGCTAAGCATAATACAATCCGCCGAATCGAGTATGGCATTGGCGACGTCGCTGACTTCGGCTCGCGTGGCAGTGGGTTGATCAACCATGGATTGGAGCATTTGCGTTGCGATGATGACTGGCCTGCCCGCAGCCTGGCATTTTCGGGTTATATTTTTTTGAACCAGCGGGACCTGTGCAAGGTCCATTTCGACGCCCAGATCGCCGCGCGCAACCAGCACCACGTCGCTCGTTTCGATGATCTCGTCGATGTTTTGAACTGCCTGGGGTGTTTCGACCTTCGCAACGATTCGGCTGATGTCCGTTGAAAGAGGCATGATGTCACGCAATTCACGCAGGTCAGCCGCGCTGCGAACGAATGAGATGGCGACATAATCCACTTCGTTCGCGAAAGCCCAGGCAGCGTTGATCCGGTCTTCATCTGTGAGGGCTGACATTTCGAGATTCGTGTCTGGAAAGTTCATGCCTTTCCGCGTTCGGACGGCGCCTGCCACCTCGCATTGTAACTTGAGCATCTCCGTTTCTTGGCTGATAACGCGAAGGCGCACCGCACCGTCATCAATCAGCACGCGATGGCCGATCTCCAATTCTCCGATTAGCTCCGGTCGGTTTGTCGAAACGCGCTGCGAATTGCCAAGGACGTGTTCGCCGACAACCTCCAGAATATCGCCACGCGAAAGGAAGAACCCATCGTTGTCGATTGCGTCTACGCGAATCTTCGGGCCGCAAAGGTCCGCCATGATAGCGGTCATAGCGTTCATTTCGCTTGCGACCTTACGAATCCGATGGAACGTCTCTTCGTGTTCTTCCAGAGAGCCGTGGGAGAAATTCAGACGAAAGACGTTCACGCCCGCGCGGATGAGATTGGCCAAGGCGTCAGAGGAGTCGGACGCCGGTCCAATCGTGGCTATGATCTTGGTTCGGATTACGGAATTCATCGTCCCATTTCTACTAAGTGGGTCAAAGACCTCAGATATTGGATCCGCCCGCAGCTTGCTCCTTGAAGCAGGATACGCGACAAGGCCTTTCGTTTGAATTGGCTAAGAGTAGCAGTCTTTGCACTCTTGATCTCCGAAATACCTTATGTGTTACTAATTTCTTATCGGCAATTGTTGCGCGATCCAATCGGAAAGACGCTGCATTTTTCAGGTTGATGTCGAGTTTCTCTTGTCCCGGCTGGGTGCGCCCTTGTTTGAGACCGATGAGGGCGTCATGTCGGCACTCATTAACGAACTCAAAGCCCTCATCGATTCGGCATTGTGTCTGTAGCATAAAGATCAACAGAGTTTCACGAAATAAGGTACGACTAATTGTTCTTTTCCTGAGGCAATAGGACATGAACAATGTCGTTAGGCTGATCGAACGCTTCCTATTGGTGGAGGCGGCCTTTGATTGGGGAACCTATTTGGGAGGAACAAAGATGGTAAAGAAAACGATGATGATGGCTTGTTTGGTTGCGGTATTTGCGTGCCCGGCTTTGGCCCAGCGCGATTCGACAAGGCCCGACGGTCCCGCAGCGCTTGCGCGAAGGTGTGTCGGTGAGATCGACAAGACCGTCCATCGAACGACGCGATATCTGCATGGCACATCGAATCGTTGCGTAAACGCAATCGGCGGGCTGCTTGAGGAGGGCGAGGTGGAAATGGCGGCCGAGCTGGCACGGAATTGTACTGACTTGGTTAACAAAATAGCGCGCCGTGGCAATCATCATATTGATGTCGTTAGGGATCGCTGCATCGCCGCACTAACAGAAATCGAGGCGCCTGACCCGCTGATAAAATTCGTTCAACGAGCAGCGCGAGCTGGCCACGCATTCATCGTCGATGCCCGAGATCGTGCATTGGGGAGAATAGCCGGAGCGATAGGAGCATAGAAGAATTGTGTATGTAACAGCACCTCTGCATGGAGTTATTGGGACACTCTAGGGGTTTGACGCGATGGCCGGACGAAAGCCCGGCTGTCGCGTTGGCGTTTTATTGACGTAAGGGGGTATGCAGGTATAGCATTTTGCTTTTGCTTAATGTCTTTCGTTGGCTATGGAATTCTGTTTTCTTGGAAACTCCCGGTTCAAACATTCTGGTTGAGGATCTTCTTCGCGTTGCTCGGCGTCCTGAAGTGGTTGAAGCGATGCGGCGGTTCTTCGATGAAGCGGATCGTGATATTGCGGCGCAACCTGCGACATGTTGGAATCGTGCGGAATGCTGCCACTTTGGTTCATTTGGCCATCGACTGTATGTGACAGCCTTGGAAGTAAGTTATTACTTAGCTTTGGGTGAGTTGCCACCAAGAGTTGCAGACGACAGTTGTCCGCATGCGCGTGACGGTAAATGTCATGCGCGCGAGCGTCGGCCGTTGGGATGTCGCGTTTTCTATTGTGACCCCGCTGCGGAAGACTGGCAGGGGCCTATGACGGAGAGACGACTTGCGCGCTTGCGAGCCATGCACGAAGAATTGGGCGTTCCTTATTTTTATGTCGATTGGCTAGTTGTCCTTCGCGCGATAAATCGATATGGAAATGACAAAACGGCATCGTGAGTTGAGCAACATGCAACCGTGTCGACAGATCGTGGGCTTTTATTATTTGTGTTATTGATCGCCTGAAGCAGCACCGTTCGGTGGTGCCGACAGCATGGCTCGATACTTTGTTGCTTTTCCCGGGTTATTCCAGCTCTCGTAGAGTTTCGCGGTTCGTTGGAGTGCTTGATCTGTGCGTCGATGATTAAGGCCAAATGTCTTCTTCATTTTCTCCAGGCTTGCCAGGAGAATCGGTTCAGCCTCTTCAAGTTGCCCAAGCTCTGTCAGGCATTCCCCCAATCGACTCTCCGCGTTGGCGGTCATCCAGTGCTCGGGCGTAAAGACCGCAGCCATTACGGACGCCGCTTCGCGATAAATAGTGACGGCTTCATTGCATCGGGTCTGATCCTGGTATAACACGCCTAGATTCAACAGGGTCTTTCCGATTTCCGGGTGTTCATTGCCGTAGAGATTCCGATTTGCGGTCAATGCATTCTGGTATGTTTTTTCAGCTTCGGGATATTTTTTTTGGTCGTGGAGCAGGACTGCAAAGTTATTCAACGTCGCAGCAACGTCAGGATGAGAATCGCCCAGCCAGCGGCGTCTCGTTTCAAGTGCTTCGCGCAATAGGGGTTCCCCTTTGTCAAGTTCGCCGCTGACAATGAGTGCCGACGCGATGTCGTTTAGTGCTCTGGCGAAATTCGGATGATCCCTGCCGTATTTTTTTTCAAGGAGGGCGAGCGACTCGCGCATGAGCGGTTCAGCCTTTTCCATTTGGCCAGAGTAGAAATAGAATCGGCCGAGATTACTCAACATGGTAATGAGGCACGCATCGTTTGGGTTGATGCTTCGGCAAAGGGCAAGGCTCTGGGAGAAGAGTTGTTCCGCTTTTTCCAATTCGCCGTTATCCTGGAGTGTCATCGCCAGGTAGCCCATCGAGAGTGATATGTCCACTTCAAGCCCTTCGTCTGACGCCTGCAGAATGTGAAGCGCCTCCGAGTGACGTGCCGCAGCATCTTCTTTCTCACCCATTTCGAGATGGAAATTGCCCATATCTGTGAGTCGTTCAGCAACTATTCGAGTGTTGGCCGGAGTGATAGATTGTGCGATTTGCAGCGCACGAGCCAGGTGTTTTCTTGTTTGGCCATACATCGCCAAGCCTTGATACGAATGTCCGATTGCAGATTGTAGAGCTTGTTCGATGGCAGGTTCAGACGAAAACACCGTATCAATTTGAGACGCCGCGCTTTCGAGAACTTCCCGAACGGTGAGCTCAGGCCCGTTAGCCGCTGTTGGGTCAGCCGAGGCCAGCATTTGTGTAAGGAAGGATTGAATGACTTCCGCCTGCCTTCGGGCTTTGGCTTCTGCATCACGTGCGGCGGTCATATCGACGAGCCGTTGTTCTGCGAGTTCGCGCTGTTCAGTTGCAACGAGCGCTTGCCAAGATGTGGCAATGACGCCTGATACCAACGCCAAGAATGTGAATGCCGTTGCGATGACAAGGCCCTTGTTTCGCCGAGCAAACTTTTGCAGCTGATAGGTAGTGCTCGCAGGGCGAGCCTGAATTGGCTGATCGGCCAGGTATCGACGTATATCCTCCGCGAGAGCCGCCGCCGATCCGTATCGTCGCTCGCGGTCTTTCTCAAGAGCCTTTGAGACGATGGTTTCGATGTCCCCTCGCAGTGATCGATCGACGCTACTGAGCTGGCTCGGCTCGTCTTCCTGGATGATCCGGATTGCTTCGTGAATCATTCTACCTTGAAGGTCGTGTGGAAGTTTTCCACAGAGCAATTCATACATGATGACGCCGAGCGAATATCCGTCCGATCGCGCGTCAATATCGTCTGGTTTGCCCGAAGCTTGTTCGGGACTCATGTATGAGATGGTGCCAATTACTTGACCTATATTGGTTTGAATTGTTGTGGCGTAGATGTCCGTGTCCGTTGAACGTGCGATACCGAAATCCAGAATCTTGGGTTGCCCGAACATCGGGGCGGTTTTCGTAACAGAATCCGATTGAGAGTCGTGTGCCGCATGGTCCACAACAAGGATGTTGCCGGGCTTGAGGTCGCGATGAATGACTCCATGCGGGTGTGCGTGATGTACTGCATCGCAGATTTGTGCGACCAGAGAAAGAATTGCGTGGGCGCTTAACGCACGCGATTGAACATACTTATCGAGCCGTTCACCACGAACCATTTCCATGGCGAAGAAAGGTTGCGTTCCGCCTCCCGTGTCAAAGGTTCCAGCTTCGAATATTTGAGCTATGCCCGGATGCTGCAATTGACCAAGTACGCGTGCTTCCTGCTCGAATCGGCGTAATGCTGACGCTGCGGTAACACCTGGATTGATAACCTTGAGGGCGACGCTTCGAGATGGTTGTGCTTGCTCCGCTTCAAAAACGCACCCCATCCCACCTCGGCCTATGAGTCGCTTTATTCGATATCCTGCGATGTCAGACGGCATCCAGTCGGTTTGATCGTCCTGTGTGCTTTCGCTGCTTTCTGAACAGGGGCTGATTGTTTGCAGGACGCCTTGGGGATTTTCGTCATGTTTCAATAGCCTTTCTATTTCTTCGCGCATACCCACATCTTCTCCGCATTCGCGGCAGAGAAAATCATCGCGTGCGGAACCATCGATCTCACATGCTTCGTGGAACAGCTCTCGAATTTTTTGGTATCGTTTTGTATCCATATCCATTCGTTCACCGAGCGACGGAAGCAATAACTACAAACCACCTAGTGTGGCGGCGAAACACGAGGGTGCGTGGGACGAACCACCATCCAAATGCTGCGGTATTTTACAGTTTGTATTACTCGGAGGATAATTCATTTCGTAGCCAGGCGCGCGCCATGCGCCAATCAAGTTCAGCCGTACGCTTGGAAATTCCAATCAATTCGGCTGCTTCCACTACGCCAAGCCCGCCGAAAAAACGTAGTTCAACCAGATCACTTTGACGTTTGTCGAGTTGGGAAAGTTTGGTCAGCGCCGTGTCGAGATCGTACATATCGATTTCGTTTTGCGAAGTTGGACACAAGTGTTCATCCAGCGCGATTCGATTCCAACCATCGCCGCGCTTTTCCGCCCGGTTTTTTCGAGCATGGTCTACGAGGATTTGTCTCATAGCCTTAGCCGCGACGGCAAAGAAATGCGATCGGCTCTGCCAGGGCGTTCGATTGCGATCAACGAGCTTGATGAACGCTTCGTGAACAAGCGCTGTTGGCTGGAGCGTGTGCCCGGGTTTCTGGTGTCGAAAGAGACTGTCCGCCAGCGCATGCAACTCATTGTAAACGTGAGGCAAGAGTTTTTCCGCGTTGTCGAGTTTCCCCTGTCCAATCTCGATCAATATTGCGGTTGTCTCGATAGATGCGTTGTCTGAGAGGTTTTGATTGTGCGAGGATGAGCTGTCCATCATATGTGACTTATCTTATCGTTTCGTGCCGGTTTACAGCAACTTGTTCTTCTTTTTGCTCCTGTTCGATAAACAGATTCTAGCGATCAATAGGAAGTACAAACGGCGTTCTGACTGGACTGACGGCGATTTTTCTTGAATTTGCCTGAAATTACAGTTATATTGCGCTATGATGTTAGTTTTTCCGTTTAGTTAAGTAGACGGGCTCATCTCTCCCCAGACTGGCCGGATCCGATATGTTTGGTCGAATTGCGTCACGAGCCTGAGTACCATTTCAATCGCGCTCAAAAGCTCCCTCGCGTAACTCCCAGGCAGGTTCAGAGACCGGCTGAGAGCGTCAATTGGTTTATTTTTCTGGGATTCGTGCGCACTTCGCACGTTAATTCGGAGGCGAAGATTATGTTCGACAAGACAAAGCATGGGCGAGTGGCGGTTGTATTGTTCTTGGCTGTAATGGCCAGTTTATCTTGGGGGTTTGATGCGCAGAACAAACCCCAGCATTCGCGCCTGCCGGTTTCCTTTACGGCAAATCCTGACTATTGGCCTGAGCATGTTCAATTCTCAGCCATTCAGCCGGGTGCTTCGTTTTACTTTTCGCCAAGCGAAGTCGAGTATGTTCTTTATCGCAAAAACGCTTCGCAGGCCAATCCTCATGGCGCGACTAAGTCGGCGTGCAGGCCTAACAGCGCTTGCGCCAAAGCTGGTCACGGCTTTGGAGCGGTGTCGATCAAAGCCAGGTTCCTGGGCGCCGATGCGGATGCATGTATGGTCGGCGAAGAGCAGCTTGCGCATATGTCCCATTTCTACCTGGGCAGTCAGCGCAGCGCATGGCGCACAAATGTCCCAAACTTTTCCAATATCCGATACGTTGATCTTTATCCGGGCATCGACCTGAAGTACTTCGGCGACGACAGACGTCTGAAATATGACTTCATTGTTAAGCCGAACGCAAACCCCGACAGCATCCGAATTCAATATCAAGGCATTCATCGATTGGAAACGGGCAGCGACGGCCAGTTGATCGTACGCTTTCTGGGCGGCTCCGTGACCGAACAACCTCCGTATGCTTACCAGATGATAAATGGCGAGGAGACTCCGGTTGATGTGCGGTATGCCGTTCTTGAGGACGATACGTTCACTTTCACGATTGACGAATCCTATGACCGCTCCGTCGAGCTTGTGATCGACCCTGCGATTACATACAGCGGATATCTCGGCGGAAGCTCATTCGACCAGGTTGGGTCGATCAAAGCGGACCTCGGGGGACACGCGTATGTCATCGGAGCGACGCTTTCTCCGAATTTCCCGGCGACCGGCGGCCCCATTCCCGCGACGGAATACAGCGTCTTTGTCTCCAAATTCCTGCCGGATGGAACGGCGTTGGCGTACAGTACGTTTCTCGGCGGCGATGAATCCGATATTGGCTATGGAATTGACATAGACGGTGCGGGAAATGCTTTCCTCACGGGCACAACGGGTTCAAGCAATTTCCCGACGACAGTAGGTGCTTATGACACGACGTTCAATGGTGCCAACCCCGGATTGGGTGACATTTTCGTTGCAAGCCTGAATCCCGCTGGTGCGCTCGTTTACAGCACTTATTTTGGTGGTACGCAGACCGACATCAGCAAAGACATTGCGGTCGATGGGGCGGGGGATGTCCAGATTGTCGGCTATTCAGGGTCGAACGATTATCCCGTGACGGCTGGCGCTTATCAAACAGTTTTTGATACGGCTACCGACGTCGTTGTCAGCAAACTCCAACTTCTTGGCACTGGCGCAGGCGACTTGCTCTACAGTACCTATCTTGCGGGCGATGATTCAGACGAAGCAGACGGCATTGAAGTTGACGCAGGCGGCAATATCTACATAGCGGGGGCCACCCGGTCATCCAACTTCCCCGGTTCGGGTGGTCCTCCGTTTAATGGTACTTTTGATGCGTTCGTCGCCAAGGTCGCACCGAACGGTGCTGGAGCAGCTGACCTTGTTTACGGACGTATCATCGGTGGAAGCGATCACGATTACGGTCTTGACGTTGACGTCGATACGTCCAATCAGGCACATGTCACGGGCGTGACGAGTTCCGCGGATTTTCAAACGACGGGCGGTGTTGTACAGCCTGCGTTCCAGGGTGGGGCAACCGATGGTTTTGTTGCCAAGCTCGACGCAGCTGGTGTCGCATCTCTTTACAGCACCTACCTTGGCACTGCGGGCAACGATCGGGGCCATGGGGTTTCACTTGACATTTACGATCACGCCTATGTTACGGGTTCAACGGACAATGCCGGTTTCCCTGTCTCCGCAAATGGATTTGACACGACATACAACGGCGGGCTGGATATTTTTGTTTCCGCGATGGAAACGGACGGCAGCACGATCCTGTACAGCACGTTTTTAGGCGGCACTATTGACGACATTGGATATGCCATCGATGTGACTGCTACGGACTTCTGGTACATAACAGGCACAACGCAATCTCTGGACTATCCGATCTCCCTTGGCGTTTTTGACAGCACATACAATGGCGGCTTGATCGATGTTGTTGTGACGAAAGCACCGGGGCGCATCCCACCTCCACCAGCATCTCTTCCGATTGGCAACGGAGAAATGGTCGCAACTTGTTTTTCCGGGCCTTTCGACCCGGGCAATCCGAACATCATGCTCAACGGGTTCGTTGTGTCGCTGGTTGATTCGCGTATCCCGCCCGTGGGAGCCAATCCGATCCCGGTAGTTGACAACAATTGGCTTGCGCCCATGTTCCACAACGAAGTTGCACCGACTTCACTTGCGCACACGTGGCACTGTCGAAACATGGGGCAGGTGTTCGGCGTGTGTCTGGACGATGCTCCTTCGCCGAACATATTTGTGTCAGCCACAACGGCGTATGGCGATTTTACTAGTCCCGTTGCCCTATGTGCTTTTGGTCCCGGCGGCTTTGCCGGTATCTATAGGCTGGATGGAACCAATGGGGATATCAGTACGCTTACAACGACTGTGGCCAATGGCTTTGGTGGCGTTGGTACATCTCAGATTCCGAACGAAGGAACCGGGATCGGGAACCTTTGCTACCATGAGAACAACGGCAACCCGCAACTCTTTGCGACCAATCATGAAGACGGAAAGATATACAGGCTTGACACGACTGGTGTGATTCTGAGTGAATTCGATCCGTTCGATCCCGACAGCGGGCTGCCTGGCTTTGCACCGCTTGGCGAACGCCTTTGGGGAGTGCAAACATACAATGGCCGGCTCTATTTCAGCGTTTGGCTTAGAGATGGTGGCAACACAAGCACGGCGTGGCCAACTGCCGCAGGTCCGGCACCAACGAATCCGAATAACTCGATTTGGAGTGTAGCGCTCGACGCGGGTACGGGCGATTTTGTTGGAGCGCCCACACTTGAAATCGTCATGCCTTATCTCGGCACCACTGGTTTTTCGATGCCTGTCGCGGATATCGCATTTTCCGATACCGGTTTGATGCTCGTTTCCGAGCGAACCATGAATGGCCCCTATGGGACGATCGACTTGTCGCATAGTGCTCGCGTGCTCGAATTCACGTTGGTCGGTACAACCTGGTTTCCCCAAGAGTACTACATTGGAAATACGATCAACGCGTCGACGGGTGCGCCTGAGAATGCGTCAGGTGGTATTGACTACGATTGTGATTTGAATGTTTGGGCAACGGGCGACACATTGCACGATGGATCCCCTGATTTGCTTTATGGTTTCCAACGCGTCCCCGCTGGCGGTAACACGCCGATCCCATCGACAGACACGAGTTACTTGATCGATGCGGATCACGATCCGTTTAGCGGAGGCAAAGCTACGATAGGTGATGTCGAAGTGCATAAACGTTGCTTCCAGCCCCCAACGGTTTGTAATGTGAGCGCCGACCATCTTACATGTGAGGGGACCTGTCCGAATGGCATTGATGTATGTGCACCCAAGGAAATACTCGCCGATTCCAATGGCTTTCTTATCGAGGTCACGTGCTGTGAGTGTGGGCCAACCGAATGTCAACTGGAGGTTGTTCCTGGAACGCCGTTCTTCTCTTGTACTAGCACATGTCCAAGTCCACCTGGATTCGAGTGTCAACTGATCGGAAAGGGGAACGCCGACGGAACGATCAGTTATTCCTGCGATTGTGTCGATCCGACTGTACCGCAGGACTGTGAATTTATGAGCCAGTGCGATGTGAATTGCCCCGGAGTCTGCGTCGAGCAGTGTACGGGTATTTGCCCGGTTGCGACTGAGGCGTGTCTGCCCAGCATTGTGACGGAATCCCCAGCTGGCTCTGGTCACTTCACTGTAACGGATTGCGATTGCTCGGAAGTGTCACACGATCCTTGCAGGCCTATCATTAACCCAGTAACCAATGCAGTGGATTGTGTGGGTTCGACGTGCGCAATAGCTGGTATTAGCTGTCAATTAGTCGTCACGAACAATGCGGATGGGACGACTGACTATACCTGCTGTCCAGGCGGCGAGCCGATTGGGGCGTGTTGTTATGTCGACGCGGTTGGAGTTCAACAATGTGTTGAGACGACGGAGACGGACTGCCTGGCCAACTTGTTTGGATTCTATTTTGGTGACGGAACGCTCTGTACCGGGGTCATGTGCAGCCCACCGCCGGTGACGGGCGCTTGTTGTTATGTCGATGCCTTGGGCGTGCCGGACTGCACGATTACAACTCAAATTGATTGCATGAATAATCTGTTTGGCATCTACCAGGGTGATGGCTCCACTTGTACTCCGGATCCATGTGAAGAAGGGGCGTGTTGCTATCAAATCCAAATGACGAGTATCACGGATTGCCAGATCATGTCTCCTGCGAGTTGCGCCAGCCTTGGAGGCATATACCAAGGAGCTGGATCAACCTGCACGCCATTCCCCTGTGGCGAGGAAGGTGCTTGTTGCATCGACGACTGTCCACAGCCGATGTGCATGGTGACCTGGTACGCGGATTGTGTGAGCTGGCCTAACCTTGGCACATACCTGGGAGACAATACGTTATGTGACCCCATGGTTTGTGAACTGCCGACAGGTGCATGCTGTTCTCTCGATGCTGTTGGTGATCCGATCTGCTCGATTGAGACGCTTTCCTGTTGTACTGAGCAGGCAAACGGATCGTACTTAGGCGATGGTACGGTGTGTGCTACGGATACCTGCGAGGTGAAAGGCGCCTGTTGTCGAAATGTCGGAGGGGTGACGCAATGCGACGAAGTAGTAGAGTCGGACTGCCTGGCGCCCGACATCTATCATGGCGATGGAACCGTTTGCACGCCTGACGCCTGTTGTGACAAGCCGACCGTGATCTATGCACTCTCGGGTTCCGGGGGCATTTTCGAGGTCGATCCGGATGCCGCCACGACGACATTCCTAGGCGCCATCCCGGGCGGCTTCGACCTCGCAGCAGGGCCCGATGCGGATACTCTTTTCGTGACGTTATCCAACGGTGATTTGTACGAGTATTCAATCGGTGGAAATACGTTCACGTTTGTCGGCTCTGGAGTGCCGTTCATCGCCAGCACCGAGGGCAAGGATGGATGGCTGTATACCGCAAGCGGTTCGACCATGTATCAAGTCGATCCGAACACCGGTGCCAACACCTTACTTGGAGCCGGAGTGGATTATTACAGCGGCGACTTGGCTACCGACAATTGTGGAACGGCTTACGGCCTGGTTGCGACCAAGCTCTCGACAGTCAGCAAGGTCGATGGATCGCAAACGCTTGTTGGCAACAACGGATTATCACTCTGGGGGTTGGCTTATTCCGCAGACGGGCGACTCTGGGCAGGTAGGCCGGGTGGCAATCTGCTTCAGCTCGATAAGAATACCGGCCTTGTTCTACAGACCGCGATGAACCTGGGATTCACCGCGTTCGATCTGGCGTCGCAGCCCCATGCACCTTGCAATGACTGTGCGCCACCACCTAAGAGTATGCGAGAGTGGTGGCCCTTTGACGAAACCACGGTGCCTCCGTCCGTCATACCAACGGCCGTTGGCATGCAGGGACTCGACGGTATGCACATGAATGGACCGACGCCGGTTGCGGGGGCTGTGAACGTGGCATTGGAGTTTGACGGCGTCGATGATTACGTCGAAGTGCCGAATGCCCCGAAGATCAACTTTGGCAACTGGCATTTTTCGATCGATGCGTGGATCAAGACAAGTGCGGGAACGGGCCTGCAACCGATCGTCGACAAGCGCGTTCCTTTTGGCCTCTCAGCCAGAGGGTATATGTTCTATCTTCTTAACGGTGAGTTGGCCTTCCAGCTTGGCGATACTTCTGGCGCGACCGATTATGTACGACCAGGGTTTATCGCAGACGGCCAATGGCATCACGTTGCGGTTACTGTCAGGCGAAACAACGTAAACGGCTTGAAGTTGTACGTTGATGGCGTGAGCGTTTCGTTCGATCCGACGCCTCGTAATGGAAACATCAACAACCCGGCCGATTTGTGGATCGGTGCATCGCATCCGATTCCGACATCGAATTTCTTTGAAGGCCGAATAGACGAAGTGCAGATTTTCCGAAAGCCAATTAGCGCTGCCAAGGTGATCTCGATCTATGAGGCAGGGAGTACCGGCAAGTGCAAGCAGCGATGCAAAGTGCCTTCGCCTCTCCTTTTCTGTAAGAATCAAAACATCAAGAACGTGAACATTCAGATATGCAACTATAGTCCGACGCCGATTACTTACAGTTGGTCGCTTGCCGGGCCATTGACGGGGACTGGTTGTGACCCACTCGGGGCGATGTCATTCCTTCCATCCAGTGGTTCGGTGACGGTGTCCGGTGGCTGTCAAAGTATTCCGGTTTCAATTACCAAACCTGTTGGGCTTACGCCTGGAGATACGGGCTGCTATGACCTGACTGTGACCAATACGGCCATCGGAGACTCTTTCGGCTGTGATGGAAAAATTAAGGCGACCAACAAATGGTGCTTTATCGTGATCGGGACGGTGCCCATTGGCCCGAAAAAGATCGGCGTTGGCTCCGTGACCAAAATGGATATTGAAGTGACCAACGACGAGGATGCAAGTGGTCAGCTGAACTACGAGTTCTCCGTGGTGTCAGGTGACAAAGACCCGGTCATTGAAGCCATTAGTTTGGATGGATTGCCGCCTGGAACGCCAGTCACGGGTTCGATTCCGCTGGCAGTCGGCGAAACCGGAACAGTATCCATTGATGTTCTCACCTCGGAATACCAGCCCTTCAACTTCCATGACATTGTCATGTCGGCTGATTTAGGCCAAGCACGTGCTCTGGAACCGGTGTTGGGAGTCACGGTCGAAACGGAAGAAGTACTGTTCGCACCGTCGTTGGCGCCTTCGGGGTATCCTGCAGAAGCGCCAAAGAATCGGTACATCTCCTTCGTTGCCGACCCCGCCAATCTGGGGACACTTCATGGCTATGAAGTGACGCATGTTGGGACGAGTAAAACCTGGTTTATTAGTTCGCCCCGCACGTCGCCATTGGAAATCGTTGGACGCGGATTGACATATCTCGTCTCGGATGAAACTCCGCCACTCGCTGATTTTGCAGCGATGCCTATCGTGCATGTCGGTGGGTGTATGATCGCACCGGGCGAGGTCTATGAGGTTCGTGCGACAGACGGTGTCTTTTTCTCGGCACCACTAACGGTGTCAACGACTCCGATTCCGACGAATCAACGATGGTGGAGCGACGTGGCAGGTGTATTTAGTGTTACGGGAGACCCGGCGACAACACCGCCGACGCCGCCCAACTCATGGAAGCCTGCTGACGGTGCAATGAACGGCTTTGACGTGACGGCGACACTTCGTGGGTTCCAGAAAGTTGGCGAGCCGGATCCAACCTGGACCGACTTGAATCCGGAGCAGCCTGACCGTGTTACCAACGGCAACGATGTGTTGCGTGCGGTTAATGCATTCGCGACAGGTACGTCACGCGAGTTCTATCCGTATAATGTTCCCGACGCTCCGGGACCGCAAGGTCAAGGGCCTTGCGCGATACCGCCATTAGAAGCCAATCTTAACCCGTAAACACGGGCGTCTTGCAGCACAATGCGATGCGGGCATCTATCAATGATGTCCGCATCGCTTCTTTTTTGGCATAGCGGCATGTAGAAGTCGGGCACGCCGAGTGATTCAAATGATATTACCGTAGCGAACAACGTAGATTCGCGCCAGCGCTGGATGAAGCTTGTTGAAAGGATGTGGTCTACTTCGCCTGTTTGATTTGAATCTGTGCTCGGCGAATGGCTCGATCGCGCGATGTCCATGATTCGTCATCAGTGATGGTCATCGCACGGGCTTCGATGAGAGCCTGTTCCGACGAAGCCAAGTCGATTTCGTCGGAGTTTTTCGCCTGCTCGGTGAGAATGGTCAGCTTGTTCTCGAATACCTGCGCAAACCCGCCGTCAATCACCATGGTGTGCGTTTCAGAATCCGTTTCCACACGCATTTTCCCAACACCGAGGCGATAGAGAAGGGGGGCGCGGTTGACCATAACTCCCGCTTCGCCATCGTGAGCGGGGAATGCGGCGAACTTGGCGTCGCACTCCAGGACCGCCTTCTCAGGCGTGATTACACTGCAATGAAATGTTGCGTTCTTGGCCATGGTATTTGGTAGTTGGTCCGCTTTCGGATCCGAACAATCTTAAAAAAGGGGTCGATTAGGATTCCTTCGCTAGCTCCTCGGCCTTCGCAGCAGCCTCTTCGATCACGCCGACATACATAAATGCTTGCTCCGGCAGGTGGTCCCATTTGCCTTCGCAGAGTTCACGGAAAGAGCGAATCGTATCCTCTCGCGAAGTGTAGTTGCCCGGGAAGCCAGTGAACTGCTCTGCGACGAAGAAAGGCTGAGACAGGAACCGTTCGATCTTACGCGCTCGCGCAACAATCATCTTATCTTCTTCGGTCAATTCATCGACACCGAGGATCGCGATGATGTCCTGCAAGTCCTTGTATCGTTGGAGAATCTGCTGCACCTGTCGGGCAACCTGGTAGTGCTCGTCGCCGATGAATTCCGGTGCGACGATTCGACTGCTGGACGCGAGCGGGTCGACAGCAGGGTAGATGCCTTTTTCGGCAATGCCTCGTTCGAGGTTTACCGTGCTATCGAGGTGAGTAAAAGCTGTTGCAGGAGCTGGGTCTGTATAGTCGTCAGCTGGGACGTAGATCGCCTGGATACTGGTGACGGCGCCCTTGCTGGTCGACGTGATGCGTTCCTGCAGCTCGCCCATTTCGGTCGCAAGCGTTGGTTGATAGCCTACAGCGGACGGCATTCGGCCAAGCAGGGCTGAGACTTCTGAACCTGCCTGCGAGAAACGGAAAATGTTATCCACAAACAATAGGGTATCCGCTCCGGTCTGATCCCGGAAATATTCCGCCATCGTAAGCGCAGAAAGTGCCACGCGAAGTCGTGCTCCGGGTGGTTCGTTCATTTGTCCAAACACCATGACCGTTTGGTCGAGGACGCTCTTGCCTGTGTCGCCGATCTTGGCGTCTTGCATTTCGAGCCAAAGGTCGTTGCCTTCTCGCGTTCTTTCGCCGACGCCGGCAAAGCAGGAATAGCCACTGTGGAATCGTGCTAATCGGGCGATGAGTTCCTGGATAATGACGGTTTTTCCGACACCAGCACCGCCAAACAAACCAGCTTTTCCACCTCGCACCAGTGGGCAGAGCAGGTCGATGACTTTGATGCCGGTCTCGAACAATTCCGTCTTCGATGATAACTCGTCGAATTTAGGCGGTTCGTGGTGAATTGGCCTGCGTTCCTTGACGCCTACGTCGCCCCGACCGTCGATGGGGTCACCGATTAAGTTGAATACACGACCAAGCGTCTTCTCGCCGACGGGGACGGTGACGGGTTGACCGGTGTCCAGAATTTTCGAGCCGCGCTGAAGCCCATCTGTTGATCCGAGCGAAACAGCACGAACGCGGCCACCACCCAAATGTTGAGCGACCTCGCACCACAATGTTTCCGTGACGGACTTGCCGAGAACGGTTCGGGTTACATCGACTTGCATTGCATTGTAAATGTTCGGCAGCTTCTCTTCCGGAAACTGAGCGTCGAGCGTCGAGCCGATGACCTGCGTGACTTGTCCGTAGTTACCTTCTGTCATGATACCTTTCCCGTATGCGGAGTCGTGTGAACCAGGTTGCTTATGTCCCGATCTGCTTGTCGGTGACTGGCCAAGGTTCAGGTGTAGCTATTTTCTCCGTTCGATCTTTCGCTAGGCGAGCGCGTTGGCGCCGCCGACGATATCCAATAGTTCCATCGTAATGGCTGTCTGTCTGGCTCGGTTGTACTTCCGAGTTAGTGTCGTAATCATGTCGCCTGCGGCATCGGTAGCTGCCTTCATCGCAACCATTCGTGCGACGTGTTCACCAACGACTGCTTCGTTGATACACTGAAACAATCGCGCACGCACCGTAGCGGGAAGCAATTCGTCCAAGAGTTCTTTAGGTTGAGGCGAGAACTCGTAATTCACCGCCTGGGGCGTCTGCTTTTCTTCCGAGTCTTCCGACGCATCGCCCGTCAACGGTAAGAGCTTGATGATCGCCGGACGCTGCCGAGCAACGGAGACAAACTGCATATAAGATACATACGCTGACGCGATTTCGCCTCGCTTGAATCGATCCATCAGGTCATTGGCAAGCGGCTCAATCTCGTCAAACCTGGGCGAGTCGCTCAGGTCGGTGATTCGCCTTGCCATAGGGCGTTGCAGGAACTGGAAATAACTGATTCCCTTCCTGCCAATCATGGTCAGGTCGGTTTCGATTCCCTGCGCTTCTTGGTCGTCCAAATGGGCGATGGTCGATCGTAGGATATTGCCGTTGTATCCGCCGCATAACCCGCGAGCGCTGGTGAATGCAATGACAGCTGACCGCTTCACGTCGTCATGGTCAGCCATCAGAGGATGATTTGTTTCCTTGGCAGCGCCAGCGAGGTCGGCAACGAGCTCAGCTAATTTCTCTGTATAAGGTTTGGTAGCGGTCGCGCGGTTGAGTGCAGCCTGAAAGCGCGCAGTGGCAATGAGCTGCATCGTTCGCGTGATCTTGCGAATGTTGCGAACTGATTTTCTACGCTTTACGAGTACGCGTCTATTGGCCATGGTGCTCTTTCAAATACACTGACAGCTAAATCAGCCTACAATTGATCGCCTAGTCTTCCTTCGTGAACTGCGCCTTGAAGTCCTGAATGATCTTCTTTACCTTCTCTTCCAGCTCGGCAGACAGGTTGCCTGTTTTGTCTAGTTCGTCAATGATTTCTGGGTATTGATCTCTGAAAATACTGAGCATGCCCGTTTCGAACTCCAACACGCGATTGATCGGCAGATCATCGAGGATTCCCTTCGCGCCCGCGTAAATGCTCAATATCTGATCGTTGACGTTGTACGGTTCGTATTGGGGTTGCTTGAGTAGCTCGACCATCCGCTGGCCGCGATCGAGTTGTCGTTGAGTCGCGGCGTCAAGGTCTGTTCCCAGCTGGGCAAACGCTTCAAGTTCTCGAAACGCTGCAAGGTCCAAACGAAGAGAGCCTGCGATTTTCTTCATGGCTTTCCGCTGTGCGTTACCGCCGACGCGAGACACGCTGATACCAACGTTGACCGCGGGGCGAACACCGGCAAAGAACAAGTCAGGTTCAAGATATATTTGGCCGTCTGTAATCGAAATTACGTTGGTCGGAATGTAAGCGGAGACTTCGCCTTCGAGCGTTTCGATAATCGGTAGGGCGGTCATCGATCCGCCACTGTCCGGAAAAGTATGGATCTTGTATTTGTCCTTGTCCTGCATTGACGAGAGCCACGTTTCGGCACGTTCAAGACCTCCCGGCCTGTGGTATAGGCCATCGACGTCGTCCGGACGTTGGTCAGCAGCAGCCTTAAACCCGTCCGGGTGCTTAATGGTGACACTTCGGTCGCGACAATCCGCCGGCGTACTTACAGGCACCACGGCGTGCTCATCTCGCAACTTAACGCTTCGTTCTAGCAAGCGAGAGTGAAGATAAAACACATCGCCCGGATACGCCTCTCGACCCGGCGGTCGACGGAGCAGGAGCGACAATTGTCGATAGGCTTGTGCTTGCTTGGATAGGTCGTCGTAAACGCAAAGCGTTGGGCGACCTTCCTGATACATGAAGTATTCCGCCATGGCGGCCCCGGCGTAGGGGGCAATGTATTGCAACGGTGCAGGGTCAGAACTTGCCGCCGAGACGACGATTGTATAGTCCATTGCGCCCATTTCGCGAAGCTTTTCGACGGTGCCGACGACGGTAGACTCTTTCTGGCCGACAGCAACGTAAACGCAAATCACGTCACCGCCTTTTTGGTTGATGATCGTATCAATGGCGATTGCGGTCTTTCCCGTCTTGCGGTCGCCAATGATGAGTTCACGCTGGCCTCGACCGACCGGAATCATACTATCAATGGCTTTGATTCCGGTTTGCAGCGGTTCATCGACGGGCTGGCGTTCTGCAATGCCGGGCGCCTTAAACTCGATCGGCTGTCGATCGGGTGTTTCGATCACGCCTTTCCCGTCGAGGGGTCTTCCCAATGGATCGACGACTCGCCCGACCATCGCCTGACCGCATGGCACGCTAAGTAGCTCGCCTGTCCGGCGGACTTCGTCGCCTTCCTTAATGCCAAGATAGTCGCCGAGGATAACGATGCCGACCGAATTTTCTTCGAGATTGAAGACTTGGCCGAACGCGCCGTTTTGGAACTCGACTTTTTCGAGTGCCATGGCATTGCTCAAGCCGTAGACGCGTGCGATGCCGTCACCGACTTCGAGAACCTTGCCGACCTCGGCTACATCAACTTCGCCGCGGTATTGCTTGATTTCTTCGCTTATGACGGACGAGATTTCATCAACTTTGAACTTCATTCGATCTACCTTAATGCAATAACTTATGTAGCTGGCTTACAAAGAATCCGCCTTACGAAAAACCGATCGCGGATCGGACGTTAAGCCGAAGCGTCCAAAACGTATTTCTTGCCGCCATGAATCTCCTGCGACGCCCGCTCGGCGAGCAGAGATCCCAGCTTGCTCAATCTTGATGCTACGCTTGCATCAAATTTCTCATCACCGACCTGCATGACAATCCCGCCGATCAGCGACTCGTCAATTTCTTCAATAAGCTCCGCCTCTTTGTTCGCATATCGCATGGCCACTTGGCGCACTTTTTCGCGAAGCTCATCCGTCAAGGGGGAAGCGCTTCGTACGGTGACATCGATGCGGCCTCGCAGGTCTTCGTGGGCAAGGCGATAGGTCTCGGCTATGGCTCGCAGTATCAAGAGCCTGCCTTTTCGATTCAGCACCTGCAGCGAATCGACCAACAAATCGCTTGCTCTTCCGCGAAAGACTTTTTCCATCGTGCCTTTGCGGATTTCCGGGTCTACGTCCGGGCTGCAAAAAAAGCGGTTCAACGCCTGGTCCTTATCCAGAAGGGCGACCAAATCGGTCAATTCCTCCAGCAAAGAGTCCCCTTGCCCCTGCGTTTCTGCAAGTGCGAGCATGGCACCGCTGTATACGCGAGCGAGTGCAATTTCCTTGTCGCTGATTTTCGCCATGAGTATTCTTGCGCGTTTTTTAAAAAGGCTGCTCGCCCTAGTTCCTGGAGATTTCCTTTGCCAATTCTTCGATAGACTCGGAGATCAGCCGTTCATGTTCCTTCGGGCTTAGCTCTTTGCGAATAATGCGCGAGGCAACTTCCGTCGCGATCCTGGCACTGAGGTCGTAAAGCTCTTTAACCGCTGTGTCTGTCGCAAGGCCGACTTCGCGTTTCGCCCGATCGATGATCGCGTCCGCTTCCTTCTTTGCGTCTTCTTCGATCTGACGTTTGACGACTTCTACGTCTCGCCGACCTTCCTCGACGATCGCGGTGGCTTCGGAGCGGGCGGTTTCTATCTTGTCCGAGTATTCCTTTAGCCTGGCCTCGGCTTCTTCGCGGTCATTCTTCGCCTTCTCCAGCGAATCGCGAATGAAATCTTCACGCTTCTGCAAGGCGCCGAGAATTGGCCCCCAGGCGAATTTGCCCAGAACGATCAGGACGAAACCAAATATGACAAGTGTCCAGATGGCATTGCCAACATCGCCAGAGAAAGGATTTGGGCTGCCTTCTCCGCCAGCTGCCAGGGCGCGTGATGAGAATACTGAAAGTGCCGTCAAACTGACTACGATTCGAATCATATCGTTGAACTCGTTGTACCCATGTCGCAAGAGCTTGCAGTACTCAGTCTCGAAAAATGGATCGCCAAAAGAAACATGTGTGCGGGTGGTTTAGCCCGCACACATGCGGACGTGCCGAAAAGTTACATGGCTGCGAGCAGGCCGACTACGACTGCAAACAATGTCGCACCTTCAATCATGGCTGCGGTGATAATCATGGCTGTGCTGATTTGGCCAGCGACCTCAGGCTGACGAGCCATCGACTCCACTGCGCTACCGCCGATCCGGCCGATTCCCGCAGCTCCGCCCATGACAACCAAGCCAGCGCCAATTGCACCACCCAGTTTCCCCGCGCCTTTTGTGGTCAGAAACGTCGCCTGCTCTTCGCCCGCAGAGGCTCCGTGATCCTGCGCCATAGCTGGCGAAGCATCAACGAAAAGGAGCGCAACGCCCGCTAAAATGGTCCAAAGAGCGATTTTCGAAAACTTCTTCTGCATAACTAGATACCCTTCTAAACTGTGTTGGTGGTTGTGCAGGGACAACCGCCCGTTTTTCATTTGCCGTCGCAGTCACGCCTCATGGCCCGAGAACCCTGCGTTGGTCCGGGCACGGCAAGTTTCTGATTCAAGCCAATATCGCGTTAGTGCGCGTGCGCTTCTTCATGGTGTTCGTCATGATGAAACACGACGGACATGCCAATAAAGAGGGTCGTCAAAAACGTAAAAATAAACGCCTGCAAGAACGCGACGAAAATCTCGAGTAAATTAATAGCTACACTTCCAATCACGACAGGAACCGCTACGGCTAATCCGCCGACGGTGCCCATCGATGTTCCTGCCGTAAGGATAAAGCTGACAAGAACGGCGAGCAGAACGTGCCCAGCCATCATGTTGGCAAAGAGTCGAACGGCCAATGCGAAAATTTTGGCGACCAATCCGATCAGTTCCACCGGTATCAGAAGTGGGGCAAGCGCGATCGGCCCCGGGCAAAAATGCGCGAGGTAATGTTTGCCGCCGAGCCGTAGACCATTGACGACCATCATCAACATCGTAAGTAGCGCGAGCGTCGCGGTGACGAATATGTTGCCCGTCGCGGCGCCGCCGAGGTGCGTACCGAACAGCGCGCTAATCGCGGGAATCGGCAACAGGCCAAGAATGTTGATGGTCAAAACGAAGAAGAAAACGCTCCAAATATACTTGATGAAGCGATCCGTATGTTCCTGCAAAGCGGGTTCGGCGACTTCTTTTCGTAGGTACTGACAAATGGCCTCGAAGAAATTGGCAAAGCCTGTCGGAACCATCTGTCCGATTTCGTCTTTTCCCTGCCGCTTTCGCACGAGTGCGGGCACGATGAGCATCAGGATAAGCCCCGCCGTGATAAGCATGACAATGTGATCGCTGAAGATCGTGATTTCACCGTTTGGAGTTAAGGGGAAACCCAGGTCCATCGGCTTGGTCACCAATGGGTGTTGGATCACATGGTCAAGTGGGCTTGATCCGCTTGCAAGAATAAGTGAGGAGCTCAACGTCATAATCGTCTTTTATCTTCCGACCCGCGTAATACAGCCAACGCAAAGTGCGTATCTGGAACAAGCAAGCCGCAGTAACTAATGCCTAGCCATACCAACAAGCTCGGCCTGTGAAACCATTCGCCAAGAGCAACGACAACCCCGAGCACCACAACAACCAGCAGCCGCAGGGCCATCGAGCTGAGAACAGCCGTTAAAACGGTCTGTCCGGCAGTTCTCGCAGGTAGCTGTCGGGACTTCGCCAGCGCCATTGGAATGGCGCCTATAAGCGAACCCGCCAAACAAATCCCGCAGGCGGCCAACATCGAATCGATGCCCTCGCCGCCGACAATCCGTGTCGTCGGAACATATCCCAAGGCTGCGAGAATCGCTGCACAGGCAACCGTTCGTATGGTGAACCATAAGTACAACAGCCCGCCGGATCGTTCGTCAGGCGTCATGGTCATCGCCGGTAGCCGTGTCGTCTTCCTTGGCTGCTTGCTTTGAAGCGTCAAGCGATTGTCGAATCAAATTGTACCCGCCACCGACAATGCCAAGCCCCGCGCCAATTAAGACACCTGATGGCCCGCATTCGTAATGCCGGTCGATCCAATATCCGACGAGCGTAAAGCCCACAACCGCGCCAGCGAACTCTACGCCAATTCCCGACCATCGAATCCAGGTCGGCCCGCTTCGCTTCGGGGGGGACGTGGTCACTCTCTTTTCTCCCATGTCCGGGACTTCGTAGAAAATATCACGAAGTCGCGGATACAAGGAGGCGCGACCAACGCGCCCAGCAAACCCCTGTCACAGCATCCTCCTCGCCGTGAAGGGGCCGCAGTCTAGCAACCTCACCGATGCGATTCAAGGGTTTATTTTCGTTCATTTCGTTCTTTTTATAGTGCGATCGATGGTCCTGTTTTTCTGCAAAAATCTGGCCGATTGACCCTGTTGCGGAATCGCACTACGTTATAAGGTGGGTTGGAAGGCTGTTCTGCGAAAACACCCATATTCCCGGTAATTTCAACCATGAGGAATCATTTGGCCGTAGTCGGTGCGACGGGAGCGGTTGGGGAAGAAGTTTGCGCAATTCTGGATCAGCGCGGAATTCGGCCAAAGAAATTAACGCTATTGGCTTCTGCTCGCAGCGCTGGCAAGCGCATGAAGGTTTTCGGCGGGGAGGTTGAAGTCCGAGAACTTCGCACCGATTCCTTCGAGGGTGTGGATTTCGCCATATTCAGCGCAGGTGGATTGCGTAGCAAGGAGTTTGCCCCGGCTGCGGTCGAAGCGGGGGCGGTGGTGATTGACAACTCTTCCGCCTACCGCATGGACACAGGTGTCCCGCTTGTTATTCCTGAAATCAATCCGCAAGACGCTCGCAATCATCGGGGTATCATCGCCAATCCGAACTGCTCAACGATCATCATGAACATGGCTGTTTGGCCATTGCACTGCGTAAATAGGGTCGAACGCATCGTCGTAAGTACCTATCAGTCGGCAAGTGGGGCGGGGGCGGCGGCTATGGAGGAGCTTCGGACGCAATCGGCAGATGTGCTAGCTGGTCGCGATGCGACGCCGAAGGTTTTCCCGCATCCGATTGCGTTCAACCTGTTCTCGCACAACACGCCGATCGACGACGGCGGATACAATACCGAAGAACGGAAGATGATCGACGAGACGCGTAAGATTTTCCATGAGCCGGGGCTCGCGATTTCCGCAACCTGCATCCGCGTCCCCGTCTTTCGGGCACATAGTGAATCGATCAACCTGACGTTCAAAGAGCCAATCACGCCGGACGAAGTGCGCCGGATTCTCATGGAGGCACAAGGGGTTGAGCTGATGGACGATGTGGCTGGCGGGCGGTTCCCAATGCCCGTAGAAGCAAGCGGCCGAGATGCGTGCCTGGTAGGGCGAATTCGCCAGGATGTTAGTCAGCCCGATGGTCGTGGAATAGAGCTGTTTGTCTGCGGCGATCAGCTACGCAAAGGAGCAGCGCTCAACGCCGTGCAGATTCTTGAGTTGATTGCGGGCTAGCTCAACGAGACTGTTGGGTCACATCTTGCAACGTGCCCCAAAAGGTTGCAAGAGTCTATTCCGACCACTTCATCGATAGGCTACTGGGGTGGTGTCGTTTGTTTACTGGCGCATGGTTGATGGTTAATTAAGGAGCATTCATGAGCGAGCACGATGGGTATTCTAACTGGATTTGATATTCAGCTGTTTGTAGATGAGTTTGCTCCCGCCGATTGGGTCCGGACCATGCAAAGAGGTGGATGGACTTGGAACTCCAATGGACTAATAGGCTTTTGCCCGTTGGGAGATACAGACTCTTGCGATTGGACGTCACTCCCCGTCGAGCAAGAAGACCGAATCTGGGAGTTGATTGATCAAAAGAAACGCCGCGAGGAAGTTTTTGCCGTGAACATGTATTGGCGGCGGACCCGCTGTGGTGGGATTTTCACGTACGGTCCGGACAAGATGATTGGATTCTGCCCTGACGGGAGCCGCTTGAGGCTCAGAGGCATGAAACGGGTAACAAACGTAAATTGGTATCTTAAACGTCTTCTACCGCCATTTAAAAAAACCGGAATACCCATCGAATATATAAAATGGTATGACGATGGTGGAATTTGACGGTCACCACACAACGAATGAACGAGCTGGGTTTCTTCGCCGCGCAAGACGTCGCTATCTTCTGTCCACTGCCGTCGATAAGCTATGGATGTGAAACAAGTAGACGTAGAAAGCATATTTGAGCCGGGAGGCCTGCTCGCCGAGCACTTGCCGGCTTTTGAAAGCCGCCCGCAGCAGGTTTCGATGGCGCGTGCCGTAGCGGATGCCTTTGAGGACGAGGAACACGTCGTTGTCGAAGCGGGTACGGGTGTGGGAAAGAGTCTGGCGTATCTGATTCCCGCGATTGCGACTGCTCTCAGCAAAGAGAGACGCGTTGTTGTCAGCACGCACACCATCGCTCTGCAGGAGCAACTTCTTGAAAAGGACATTCCGCTTCTTCGTGAAGCCTGGCCCGAGGAATTTTCGGTTGCTCTGCTGAAAGGGCGGTCTAACTACCTGGGTCTGCGAAGACTTGCACGCACGTCAAAAAGGCAGGACCGCTTGGTCGATTCCGCCCGCGCGCTGGATGATCTTCATGAGATCGAAGATTGGGCGTACCGAACAGCTGACGGTTCGCTTGCGGATCTTGGTTTTGAGCCGATGTATTCAGTTTGGGACCGTGTCCGTAGCGAGTCTGATGATTGCATGGGCCGAAACTGTCCCCACTATCGCAAGTGTTTCTATCAACGTGCTCGGGCGCGTGCCAACTCCGCACAGCTTCTCATCGTCAATCACGCGCTGCTTTTTTCCGATCTCGCGCTTCGACAGCGGGGGGCCAGCATGTTGCCGCCCTATGATTACCTCGTTTTGGATGAGGCCCACACGATCGAAAACGTGGCGGGCGACCATTTTGGTTCGTCCATTTCAAATCGCCAAATCCTCTATTTCTTGTCGATGCTCTTTGAGGAGCGAACCGGCAAGGGGATGTTAAAGGGACGTAGGTTTGGAGAGGCTCGGGAGGCTGTACTGAGAGCCGTCGGTGCGACACACAACTACTTCGCGTTGCTCGTTGATTGGTGTGATGCTGAGAATCTTACGACAGGCCGCTTGCGCCAGCCGCCGACAGTCCCTCAAGGTATCACCTCGGCTATTTCCGAGCTAAAACGACAGCTTAAAGCAGCTCGCAGTGAAAGCAGCAATGAGGAAGAGCAAGGCGAATTTGCTGCGATGATCGAACGCGCAGGTCAATTGTCTGAATCGTTGGCTGTATGGCACGACCAGTCACTTGAGGATGCTGTATATTGGGTCAAGGAGAGTGGAGATCGTCGCCAGACCGTCACCTTGGGGTGTAGGCTTATTGATGTAGGCTCCGAACTCAAGAAATGGCTCTTTGATAGTGTCAAAAGTGCCGTGCTTACATCGGCGACGCTTACGACCAGTAGCAAGAGTGCCTTTGGGTACTTTCAATCTCGAATTGGGCTGGAAGAAAGTAAGTGCCTTAAACTTGGCTCTCCATTCGATTACCGAAAGCAAGTTGTGTGCTATGTTGAACGGGAGATGCCCGATCCAACGATCGCTTCTGCTTACGTGCCCGCCCTTTGCGAATCCGTTCGCAAGTATACGCAACAGACGGAAGGCCGTGCCTTTGTCTTGTTCACGAGTTATTCAATCATGAACGAATGCGCTGCGCGATTGAGTGATTTTTTCAAAGAAAACACGATGACGTTGCTTGTTCAAGGAAGTGGCGTGCCGCGTTCGGCAATGCTGGAGAGGTTTCGTGATGCACCGAGGCCCGTGCTCTTCGGGACGGACAGTTTTTGGACTGGCGTGGACGTTCCCGGCGAGGCGCTGTCGAACGTAATGATCACCAAACTGCCTTTCGCAGTTCCAAACAATCCCGTCGTTGAAGCTCGCATCGAGCGAATTCGCGACGCGGGCGGCTCACCGTTCTTTGAATACCAGGTGCCCGAAGCCATTCTCAAATTCAAACAGGGCATCGGAAGGCTCATTCGCAATCAAACTGATCGAGGCATTATCGTCATCCTCGACCCGCGCGTGCGCACGAAATCTTACGGCAAGCAATTCCTAAATGCGCTGCCGGATTGCGAAATTGTCGAGGAAGGTGTTTTTGAATCTTGATTCCTGATTGACGGACGCCGTGAGTTCGGCATTTCTTGGGCAGATAGCGTTAATATCCCGCAGCTTGCCCGTCTTTGCGAGATTCTGACGCGCCGATATATAGGTCGCGTTCTTCGTCATACCGAATCGCTTGATAGCCGCCGAATCCGCCGGACTCAAACCGGACCTGATGGCCCATCTTTTTCAATTCACGCCGCACCTCTGCGTCGACCCCGGACTCAAGTGCCACCCATCCGCCGTTTCTCATGCGCTCCCCCGTAGGCTCAGACGAACCCTGATGGTGAAACCGCGCTGCATCACCGGCTTCCTGCAAGTTCATGTTGAAGTCGATGAGGTTGCACAATACTTGAACGTGCCCCTGCGGCTGCATGTCGCCGCCCATAACGCCAAAGCTGAGCCAGGGCTTTCCGTCTTTCGTGACGAATGCCGGAATGATTGTGTGGAACGGGCGCTTGTGCGGTTCGTATGCGTTGGGGTGATCTTCTTCCAGCGAAAAAAGCTGCCCGCGGTCCTGAAAGACGAACCCAAGGCCATCGGGTACCAACCCCGATCCAAAACCCCGATAGTTGCTTTGAATCAGGGAGACCATGTTTCTGTCTGCGTCCGCGACTGTCAGGTATATCGTGTCTCCTTGTGCCAGAATTGCGTCGCCGGGCGGTATATGTTTCGATGCTTTCTTTGGGTTCAAAAGCTCGCGTCGCTTGTTTGCATAGTCCTTTGAAATAAGTTCTGCCAATGGGACATCTGCAAAATCCATGTCTGCGTAGAAACGAGCTCGGTCTTCATATGCAATTTTCTTAGCCTCGATCAAGTGATGTAGATACGCGGTGCTGTTGTGGTTCATCTCTTTTAGATCGTATGCCTCTAGGATGTTGAGAATCTGCAATGCGGCGATGCCTTGACCGTTTGGCGGAAGCTCCCATACGTCATAGCCTCGGTAATTTGTCGACACAGGCTGAACCCATGTTGACGTGTGGTCGGCAAAATCTTTCTCCGTCAGAAAACAGCCAACTCGTTTGCAAAACGCCGCCATGATGGCAGTCAATTCCCCGCGGTAATAGGCATCACGTCCTTGACTGGCGAGCGCCTCATAGGTTCGGGCAAGATCGGGATTGCGAAAAATGTCTCCTTTTCCAGGAGCACGTCCATTCGGCAGAAAGGTGTCGGCGAAGTTGGGTTGATCGCGGAGTGCTCGTCCGCCTCGCGACCAATAGTAGGCGATCAACTCCGAGACGGGAAAACCCTCGCGCGCATAGCGAATAGCCGGTTCGAGCACTTCTGACATGGGCAACTTGCCAAACCGCTTGTGCAACTCGAACCAACCATCGACGCACCCCGGGACGCTGACGGGTAGTGGGCCGTGGGGGGGGATAGCAGTTAGGCCGAGTTCTGCGAAGTGTGAGCGAGTTAGCGCGTATGGACTTCGTCCGCTGGCGTTCAGCCCGATCAACTGCTTCGTCTCGTTGTCCCAAACAATCGCGAATAAATCTCCGCCGATTCCGCTTCCGGTTGGCTCCATAAGGCCTAGTGTTGCGTTTGCCGCGATCGCAGCGTCAACAGCAGTGCCTCCTCGTCGAAGGATATCCAGCGCTACTTGGGTAGCGAGAGGCTGGCTTGTGGCTGCCATGACGTGTTTCGCGAAAACTTCAGAGCGCGTCGCAAAGTTTCGACCGGTCACACGATCTCCGCCTCCACCAAGAGCGTTTAGAGGGGTTCCCATAATTAGCAGCAAAGCCGCGAAGAATAGGGATGCTGAGAGCAACGACGATGACATTCTCCAGTCTCCGGATTGATGATGTTTTCATTTGCTGAGCCAGATCGCCATAAGTGGTTCGATCGTTCTATGATTATCGTACCTTGAGTTCGACCCGATGGACAGACACCCTATTCTATTGCAATTTTGCCTGCCGTGCCGACGCGGAATCGTCGTAACGCTATACTGTTATGGCGAGCGGGACGTTTCGTCTTGCATGAGGCGTGCGCATGGCAGAAGGGGAAGTTGCAACGTGGGTCGTTCTAGCTGGCGTTCTGGGAGGAATTGCCGGGGCCGGTGTCGTTGCGCTTATTGTTTTAGTCGTTAATTGGCGAACCGATAGCGCTGGTCGAAGAAATCGGCATCAAGAAATAATTTCACGTTGGTTGGCGGCGCGTCTTACTGCTACGCGGTCGGCGAAGTCCGTCGTTGCTGCGTTTCGATCCCTTTCACTGGTGAAGCCAGTCTCATCCGATCATTCGCTACGAGTAGAAGAAATGCAACGTGCACGCGCGGATTGGTGCGATGCGATGCGAGAACTTGATCGGGCAGAGTCCGAAATGATCGTGCTTGGCCTTGATGATTCGATCGGATTGGCGAAGGTGATGTCCGATCGAATCAGTGTTGATGCGCTGCGTGTAGCGATTCACGGTAGCCCGCAGGATGTTAGTGCCTTGCATGAGGCACTTGAAAAATCGGACGAAGAAGTTAGAGCGCATGTCAAGTTAGTAATTTCCAGCAAGCGCTTTTTCGAGGGTGGCTTCGGCTCAATAAGAAAGCTGGGCGTTCTTTGCTGGCCTTTCGCTCGACTGATCGATCGGTGGGCCTCGCCGCCGGAGGAGCGTTGATTCCAGCGACCCCACTTTGCGAAACGCTCGAAGCGTAACGTTCTTGGAAATATTTCATGATGAAGTGGTTCACTGCAACTACTGCCGTTTGGAGCTGCTTTCTTGCAATTGTCTATTTTGTCTTTCGTCACGACACCTGCTCGCAGGTTGCTATAGCATTTCAATCTCATATGGGCTACGGTGCATTTTTGGCTAGTCGCGGCGGACTGTGAAACAGTCACGAGGGAAAGAGAAGTATGCTCGCGTTGCTTGGTGTGTGGATTGGGCTTGGTTCGTTTGGGCTGGCCATCGCAATGTTGGTCTATCGAGCCACGTTTACCGATCTAAATGTGACTTTGGTTCTCTACTTTGGTTCGCCTGGGTCGCTTTGTCTTGCCGGATTAGTCCTCTGGGCCTTTCGCAAAGAAGATACGTCTGACGAAGCCGTGCAGTCGCAACGATTGCAGGCCAAAGTTGCCATTGCCTTCGCTCTTCTAGCCGCCGCCATTGTTTATGCGATTGTCATTTATTCCGACAAATTTGAGCCAATTGAATCACAAGCCTTAACGATCTATAATGCCGCGCGCACACTGATTTGAATAACCCATTGACTGCTGCAAGATCATGCAAATCACGCTAAACGGCCAAGCAAAAGCACTTTCCGAAAAGAAATCGGTAGCAGGGTTGTTGCGCGATCTCGAACTTGATCCGATTCGTGTAGCGGTTGAAATTAACGAAGAACTTGTGTCGCGGAAAATATTCAACGAGACGAATATACAGGAAGGCGATCGTATCGAGGTCGTCACGTTTGTGGGAGGTGGATAATGCCCTTGGGTGAGTACAGAGTCGGGTCGTTCGTTTTTACGTCTAGGTTGTTCGTCGGAACTGGAAAATATCCGGATTTCAAAACGATGAACGAGGCTCTCGACGCCTCGCAATGCGAAGTCGTCACCGTGGCCATTCGTCGCGACGTGCTCACAGATGATGGCAAGGCGAAGTCGGGAAATATCCTAGATCATCTGGATCTGTCCCGGTACACAATTCTTCCAAACACGGCTGGTTGTTTCAGTGCGAAGGATGCAGTTCGGTCGGCGAAACTCAGTCGTGAGTTGCTCGAAGGGCTTCAGAATCCTGGCGCAAAATGGGTTAAGATTGAGGTCTTGGCGGATAAGAAAACATTGCTGCCGGAGCCTTTTGGTACGCTGCAAGCGACTGAGGAGTTGGTCGAAGCTGGTTTCGACGTATTAGCTTACTCCAATGACGACCCAATCGTCGCCAAACGACTGAAGGACGCTGGCGCCACAAGCGTGATGCCGCTTGGTTCTCCGATTGGAAGCGGGCAGGGCATTCTCAATCCCAACAACATTCGGCTATGTCTGGAGTACCTCAAGGAAGGCGACCCGGAATACCCGGTCATCGTCGACGCAGGGGTTGGCACTGCATCGGATGTTACCGTTGCCATGGAACTTGGAGCCGACGGCGTGTTGCTTAACACCGGAATCGCTGGCGCTGACGATCCGGTTGCAATGGCTCGTGCGATGGCTAAGGGCGTTGAGGCAGGCAGACTTGCTTTTCAAGCGGGAAGAATTCCCAAGAAGCGATACGCGACGGCCTCGTCGCCAGCCGAGGGGGTCATTAAGCCAGCCGCAAGTGTTGTGTAGTCGGCGTCACTCAAACTCCAAAGCCACGATACTCGCCGAGCAGTGACGTCTGGACATTCATTGTTGCTCCATCCAGCCACCCAAGGTAATATCAAATATCATCGCAATGCCGGTGATATTTGCATATACAGGCGTTTCCTTATGATTGTAGATTGTTATACCCACGCTTGGGACTCCGACTCCGAACTCGGGCTTTGCCTGCCGCCTTCGGGTAGCAGAAAGTCACAGCAGACTTCGAGCGAAGATCAGCCCAACCATGGCTTTGCCAGACATCTTGCCGCCAGCGAGCCGGTTGACGTGACTATTCTCGTTGGCTTCAAGAGTTCCCATTTGAATGCCAACATCCATAACGAAAAACTCGCCGAGTACATCAGCGCCCATAGTGACCGCATCATCGGGTTTGCCGGCATTGACCCAAGCGACCCCAAAGCCGCCATCGAAGATATGAAGCGAGGGCGTGACGAGTTCGGCATGAAGGGCTTTGCCATCGCGCCGAGCGCTCAGGATTATCACCCAACCAGCAGCCAGGCTATGCGCGTTTATGCGGAAGCCGAAGAAATGCGAATGCCGTTGCTCGTTCACTCAGGCGTCCACTTGTGCAGCAAGGCGAAGCTCGAATACGCACGGCCTTTTCTTCTGGATGAAGTGGCTCGCGAGATGCCGGAACTGAAAATCATCATCGCACATGTGGGACATCCCTGGACGCAGGAAACGATTCTTCTCCTCGCCAAGCATGACAATGTGTTTGCGGAAGTCAGTTGGCTTCTGCGCCAGCCTTGGCAGGCATATACAACACTCCTCAGCGCGCATCAGATGGGTGTCATTGACAAATTACTATTTGGCAGTGGCTTCCCGTTGGCAACGGCGTCTGAGTGCATCGAAGAGATTTATGGCATTAACCATCTTTGCCAGGGGAATAATCTCCCCGCGATCCCGCGCGAGCAAATCCGAGGCATTGTCGAGCGAGACACCTTGGAACTTCTCGGCATCGACCACGCCGCTCGCCAAACGCCGCCTCTTCGGAATGGCAAGCCCACGACACCAGCAGATCTTGTTCATTAGGCTTCCCTACCCGGGATATAAGACCACGGGCGGATCTTCTGGTGTGGTCGGATTCACTTTGAACGTTCTTAGGAACTCCTCAGCTGTAGGGTGCGTCCCGGACGCACCCCCTTTACACGGGCCATCGCTCGCGATTAACCTTCCAGCACGATGCCCGAATATCGACGCCCCATTGCGCATGGTGCAACGCTCTTCTTTACGGTTGTGACAAACTTTCGCCGACCGATCTTGACCAACCCGGCTGCGCTGTCTTTCCTGCGGATCGCCTTTGGCGAAGAGCGAGCACACCATCCCTTCGAGATTGACGCCATCGTCATTCTCCCGGACCACTTGCATTGCCTCTGGACGCTGCCGGCGGATGACACATGTTACTCGTTGCGCTGGTCGGCAATCAAAGGGCGCTTTACAAGCCTCTTCCTTGCCAGCGGCGGTGCGGAGACACCGCGCAGCGTGTTACGTCGCGCGCGCGGCGAACGAGGCGTCTGGCAACTGTCACCGGGCAGGTTAAAACCAGCCACTGATGGGCGGGTTAGAACCGGCCAGTGGTTGTTTCCGTTTTATACCTCATAGTTTCTTTTCTTCAAGTTTCTTGATGGCGGTGCGTTTCGGGGTGGGGCTGCCTTGGTCGGATTTGTTCCGCAGCCGGTAGCTCCTGCCGGTGATCGTGATCACCTCCGCGTGGTGCAGGAACCGATCCAGGATCGCTGTCGCCGACGGCACATCCCCGATTAGCTTGCCCCAATCCTCCAACGGCCTATTCGATGTCATCATCGTCGAATGGTTCTCGTACCGACGCATGATAATCTCGAACAGGTACTCGCCGCTGCGCTTGGGCAACTGCTTCATGCCCATATCGTCAACAATCAGAAGATCCGGTTTCAGGTAGCGATTCAGCACCTTGTCTTCGCCGCCCAACGCCTCGTCGTGCAGGAAGTCGCGAACTACATCGAAGATCGATCGATACAGCACCGTGTGGCCAGCCTTGATGGCTTGATAGCCCATGGCCTGAGCCAGGTGACTCTTCCCTGTCCCCGGCGGACCGAGCAGCAACACATCCCGCCCCTCACGAATGAACTTGCAAGTGGCCAACTCGAAGATTTGCTTCTTCTTGATCGCAGGGTTGAATGAGAAGTCGAAGTCCTCAAGTGTCTTGGGATCTCTGAACGCAGCAGCCTTCACCCGCCGAGTCATAAGTCGTTCCGCACGGATCGCCAACTCATCTTCAAGGATTAACTCCAAAAACTCCATGTGGTTGAGCCCGTTACCGGAAGCCTCCTGCAACCGCACCTCCAACGACAGGGCCAACCCTGATAGCCGAAGCCGCTTCAAAGACGTCACAAGCGTACTGTTCATCACTGTTTACTCCTTGCCAAATGCCGTATGGACCAATTTCCCGTAATCCGTCAGCGGTCGAATGATTGCGTGCTCATCGAGGAACTCGAACCGCTCTTGTTTGTCGCCTTGCCGTTTGAGCAGTTCACGAATCGTCCGTAATCGATAAGCTCCGTGTGAAGCGGCCAACACGCAGGCTTCTTCAATGGATGCGCTCGAATGGCGATGGGCCAGGTTGAGCAACCCCATCAGTACGCGAACGCCTTCGATGCCTCGTTGGTGGATCATCTGCTCAGCCCACCGACCGGTTTCCGAGCCGATCAGGCGAGCCTTGTTCAACTGATAGACAGCGCCCTTCTCGACGCCGCTGCGTTTTCGTTCGGCGATGTGTTGAGATTGAGTGCTAAACCGACCCGGCTCATGCTTCACATGGAACGCGATCTGTTCCATCCGGTGATTGAAGATACGCACCACGCGACTGTCCCACCGCACCCATACCGTCCGAGTCAGGTATTCCGGCGGCGCCGAGTAGTACGCCTTGTCCACTTCCACATGGCCGTCGCGATTGACCTTGCGCTCCACCTCTTCAAAGAATGGGAACCGTGCGACCGGAAGCGGCAGCAACGCCGCTCGCTCACTCTCTTCGAAGGCTTTCTTCACCTGTCTCCGAGTGGTGCCATGAATACGCGTATCCGCCACGGTGGTCTCCCATCGCAGAAGATGCTCATTCTGTTCGCTCAGGCTCCTGAAATTCTTTCCCTTCAAGGCATTGTTCTGAACGTAGTCAACGCCACGTTCAACTTTGCCTTTGTGACGAGGCGTGTAGGGCTTGGTGGGAAGAACGGTCGTGTCGTAGTGGGCGCAGAAGGACAACATCTTCGGGTTGATCTCCGGATCGAACCAGTCCGCCTTGGTGACCGCCGCCTTCAGGTTGTCGATGACCAGTGTTTTGGGCACGCCGCCGAAGTGGCAGAAGGCGTTCTCGATGCAGCGGATGAATTGCTCGGTGGTCTGGCGGAACACCACCTCGCTGTAGGCTTTGCGCGAATGGCTCAGGACGACACGAAGGACGTGGGTACGCCGACGCTTACCGTTTTGCATGATGATCGGAGCGCCGGTGCCAAAGTCGATCTGGGCCTCTTCACCCGGAGAGCACTCCATGCGTCGAAACGGTAGCTGCCCGTGAATCCTCAGTCGCCGAGCGAACCGCTTAACGCTGTCGTAGCTTCCTTCGAAAGCGTGCTCCGTCTTGAGATCCTGCCAGATCCGTTGGCAACTCAATCCCTGATCGAGGCATTTGCTGATGAACTCGCGGAAGGGTTCGGCCAGGCTACGAGGCCCCGGCCCGGTGGGCGGGTTTGGCCGGTTTTGAACATCTAACCCGGCGGGCAGGTTTGGACGGTTTTGATCAGACCCGGCCCCAGGTCCACCCACTGGAGACGCCTCCGCCAGCCGCGCATAGCGAGCGGCTGTCTCCCGGTGGACACCAAGCTCACGACCGATCCGTCGATAGGACCAGCCACGAGCGCGTAACGTCAGAATTGTGTGTACCTTGGCCATCTTGAGTTGATTCGCCATAGCTTCCTCCTTTTGGAGGAAGAGCTTCGTGGCGAAACCACGTCTCCTCAAAATGGCCGGTTTTCACCCGCCCACTACTGGCCGGTTTTGCACGCCCGCTGACACATTTTCAGCCGTCCGCCTTTCTCCAGCGGATGAATTCGCTTGTCACTAAAGGTTGGCTTTCGCCATCTAGAATTGTGATCGAGGCGAAAACGCTTGTACGCATGGGTCTATCCTCCAAAAAGTTAGAAATGAAGAACCGGGCCTGTACGTTTCGCATGTCATTCTCCAAGAAGCGGCGGTAATAGTTATAGCCGTACGCTGTAAGAAACCCCAAGTCCTTCGCATCTACACTACGGCATCGCCGGTAATGATTCATTTTGCCATGCACGCGTCGTATTCACACCATTCAGCAAATTGATCAATCGCGTAATATCCTGCGCATTGGCCATACCACTTCGATCCAAGTCCGTTTGTTCTAGCGGAAGTGTAAGTCCCGACACCATGTTCAGTGAGTTGATGAGGGCCGTGATGTCTTGTGCATTCACTTTGTCGCTACTGTTGATGTCGCCCGGCAAGAATCCCATATGCACACGGTCACCTGTGCCAGCATCAATGGGGACATTGAACGGACCGTCTACATGGGCAATAACCGTCGTCCATTCGCCGGGCTTGAGCGGATCGGAAAATACAATTTCGTATTCGGTCGTGGATCCGCCAACCGGTGTCACCGCCAAGACAGCAGGTGCGGTTCCGGCGGTATCTACAATCTCGAAATTGGCCGGGATCGGCGCGCCGGATGTAGTCGGATCAATGGGTCTGCAATTAAAGGTCAATCTTATTCGATCAATCCCTTGGGGAGTCGTGCCGGTTACGGATAAATCCTGCAAGACATCGATGGTTCCACTTGGTGGATCGCTTGCGGTAATAAAGAATGATGTACAGTCGCAAATTTCAGATTGCGGCGGCAATGCAGGGGGCCCTGTCCAAACTTCTTTGAAGAGTTGCCAGTCGTCGCAGTCAATGTCTTGATCGTTGTCCAAGTCACCAGCCTCGCAAGGCGGCGTCAACATGACGCCGGGGCCGGTGAAGCAAGTATGAAATGCATCGAAGTCAAGAGTGTCAACAATATCGTCGTTATTGAAATCCCCTGCAGAAGTGACGGGTGCCGTTCTTATTGGCAAGTAGTCTACGTATGGCAACCTGGGTTCGTTGTCCAAGAAGTGATATACAAGATTCTCAATCTCAATGATGTCCGTAGTGCCCCACCAGTTATCTTGAGCATTGACAACCAGTCCTTTCGAGCCGCCGGAAACACTCAAGAGAGAATCGGAGAGTATAGGCGGCCCGATACCCACAATATTGTTTGCGTGTAGAGAGGGGCTTCCCGTCTGGGCAAAGAAATGCAAACCAGAAATGATTCCCGTGCCGAATTCAAAGGCGAAATCGTTTCTATTCCAAGTGCCCGTAGCGTCTTGTGCCATGAATGACCTGACGGATACCTGATTGTAAGAAAAAGATCCTCGGAAAAAATCCAGGTCAAATTGCTCCCCTACAAATGTATTTCCCTCAATGCGTCCAGTCACGTTCATGCCCCGCTCCAATTGAAATATTTCATGATGAACTGGATCATTATCCATAATTCGATTGTTCAAAATCGACACAGATTCGGCATCATAGACCTGAAGGTTGGACATCGATAAGTCATTGTTCTCGAAGACCAATCGCGTACTCTGAATGGTGATTGTTGCAGAATCTACGAAAATGCAATCTCTTATAATGTCATCGAATACATTGACGGGGGGGCGAACGAAAAAAATCCTTCCGATACCCATAAATGAACAGTTTTCGACTTTCGGGGAATGCCCCACCGTTCTCAGCCGAGTACTGTCAAAAATGACATAATTGGTAATTGAATCACTCGACGCAAAAGACGAAAGCAAGACTTCGCCCGGACCTACGAATCGAATAGGTGAACCGGCTGACCCATCTGCCAGAATCCTGCCACTTATCACTATAAAAAAACCGTTGAAGTTGACTTCCACACCCGGTTCAATCGTTAATGTTGCCCCCGGTATGACGAGAACGTCGCCCTGCAATGAGATAGGACTGTCTTGTGCCGGCCAGGTTGTGTCTGTGTCGATGATGAAAGCGGCGGGCGTTCCAACCGTTATCTCCAGTGTCCCACCGAGCACGTCGCCATTATTGGCAAGATTCTGGACGAAAGGATCCGGGGTGAATCCCCAGGCAAACATTGCTCCCGTGTTGATGTCAGTGTCATCGGTCGCGGCGATTGCATTGACAGTGTAAGCGCCTAAGTTCGCAGGTGCGGTTAAGTCGAAACTCCCGAGGCGAAGGAATGATCCGTCGGCGGGCAGGGCCAACATGAACCCAGGCGTAAAGCTTGAGCCGGAGAACGCTACAGCCGGAATCGGGAGCGATGGGTCAGCGAAATAGAGTGCTTGACTGACGAGCGAGGTGAAATCCCAAGTAAGATTCGACAGTCCGATCGCAGCATCCGTAGTACTGAAATCAAAGCGAGCTTCACGAAGATTGCGAGTAACACCTGTATCTTGCGATACCATTACGTCAACACTGAATGTCTGGCCGCCTGTCAAATTGTTCACTGGAATCGACGGAATGAGCTGAACGGTTACAAGGGCCGTTGCTACTTGAGCAAATGACAAAGCAAATACAACGGCAAGGAACAGTCTCAACATGGCTTCTTTCCTTTCAACGAAACTGAAACGCGGGCGCAAAATCTGCTTGAAGGATGCGAGTAGAAACGATTTCAAGTCTGAAATGTGGCTGCAATTGGCCTGCTTCTGGGCAAGATGTTTGCACATACGAGATACCTCGACTCTCTGCGGCGCATTCCAAAATACTGTTTCGGGCCATTCGATTCAAGGAAAATGGATAGAATACGGGGTAATTCTAAGGTGTTGACTAATTGCCAATGAAATTGATGTCTAGTGATCGCCACGATGCTCTGGTGCGCACCTATGCCACTATACGCGTGCAAGCGGGCGAAACGGCTCCTCAGGCATTTCAACGTCGATTGTGTCACCCGGTTGGACTGTACCCCCAGCTAGCACAATACTCATGATGCCGGCTTTGCGGATGAGTGTGCCATCGGCTCCATTTTCGAGGGTGGCTGCCATCAATCCCGCTTGAATTTCATCCAGTTGAGCGCAGGGATTGCGAAGGCCGGTGACTTCTACGATCGCCGTGTCACCAAGATGTAGCCGTGTGCCGGTAGGCAACGCGAGTAGGTCGATCCCTCGCGTCGTAATGTTCTCGCCCATTTGTCCGGCGCGTACGTCGAAGTCTTTCAATCGCAATTCATCATGTAATTCCGCATGGATGAAGTGGACCTGACGCAGATTGGGCTGGCTCGGATCGCGCGCGACTCGTGAGCGATGTTTGACTGTCTTGCCCAAATGGGCATCGCCCTCGACACCTAATCCTTCGACAAGCCGAATGTAATCTTGGTTCGGTTTGATTAAAGTATGAGTTGCGCTGCGACTCACCGCATCGACTGTTCCGTTACTTGGCATCAGACCTCCCCACGTAGCAAGTTAGCCCCTTTTTCGGGAGAAGAAACAGCGCCAGCAATAAATTCGCCGTACCACTCCAATTTGACAATTCGTTTGGCACTCGACTCCAATCCCGCGACGACTCAATCACCCATTAACTCTACAACTGATGGACCCTGAGCCGGCTTGCAATATAATGCACATCCATGAATGCCGAGGAAACCCACGTTCTACGTACACTAGCGCAACTTTTACATGGGGCAGAAATGGAGTTGCTCCACGGCGAAGAATACAACGGCTCGCAATCAGAAATCAACACGACGACTTCCCGGCGCGGATTTTTCGATCAGGTTCCTTACCTGCTGCTGAAGCATTCAGTGAAGAGGCAGGTATCGAACCTATTTTATACTCTAGTTGTACTTCGTCAGCGTGGGTTGATTAATCGCATACTTAAGGAATTTGAGTTGCCGCCCGGCAGATGGCGCTTTAGTACGCCAGGTGGTGACTTTGTGGATATGCAAATGCTCCCGGAGGATGAGCTTTTTTTAACATTTGTGGAATCACAATTCGAAGGGCAACCATACACAACGAAGATGAGCACACATTGCATGGAGTGGTTATCGCTAACGCGAGAAGGCTGGAAGAAGATAGATGAGCTTGAGGCGGAAGAAGCATCCGCTCCAACGCGATGGGTTGATGGCAACGAGATAATCGAGAGGCGATTTGCATCCAATCATGGACAGCTTTCCAAAATGGCCGAACGGAATCCGCGCATTCGTCGTCCGGCGAGTAGCGAAGACCGACAGCGACTAGGTAAAACGCATGTCAGATATATGTACAACTTAGATATGATCATCTTGAATGCGGAAATAACGAACAAATAGCCCAAATCAGAATCCTCAATAAGTTTCTTCAAACTTTCCATAAAAAAAACTAATTCACGAAGAACCTATTTATATAGGCTAGAGTGATAGTCTCCCGGCAGCCAAAGTTGCGCCAAAGTTTCCGCCTTGAAACAGCGCGTATAGTCGCGGTCATGATCAAGACAATACAAAACGAAACACGGGAGCGCTGGGCCTTGCCTGCCAAAGCAGCAGCTCGGTTGCTCGGGATTTCCGAACGACATTTATGGTCATTGCACGCCAATGGACGGATGCCAATGCCCGTACGGCTTGGTAGATCTGTACGTTGGAGATGTGATGATCTGGAGAAATGGCTTGATGCCGGATGTCCGGCACGAGAAACGTGGGAAGCGACGAAAGAGGTAAACAGGTGAGGCCTACTGAGAATAAGCGACCCGATGGAACAGTAAACAACGACGGTTTACTTCTCACAAAGCTGGCACTTACGAGACCTCAAGTTGCGATTCTGCTGCAAGTGAGTGAGGACACAATTTCAAATTTACATAGAACAGAGCAACTCAAAGGTTTCCGTTGCGGCAGGCATTTGCGGTGGACGCCCGACGATGTTCGCGCGTTTATTGAGGAAGCGCACCAAGAATGACGGATTGTATGGAAGGAATCACGGATGGTTTGGATCAAATTACAGCTAAAGCCTGACAGCCTCAAGTTGCTGTCCATTTCCAGATTGACACAAAAAAGCGCGCAGATTTGTTACTTTTCTGCGCTAAAATGGTTATTTTTTGTGGATGAAAACTGTCAAAACTGCGCGCCGAAAATCGGCAAAAAAGAGTTCAAAAAGATAACCGGCTGGCGCAATGACAGCCTGCTACATGCATTTGCTAGCGAAGAAGTTGGATGGCTCAAATACGACGCTCAATGCGATGAAATAGAGATTTTGGACTTCGATGTTCACTTCTCGGTGTCGGCAAAGAGACGTGCCGTTGAGCAAAAAAGGAAGGCAAGACAGAGGGACAAAAGCGGGACACTTGGTCCCGATTGTACTGGGACAAAAAACGGACTAGATAAGATAAGAGAAGATAAGAAACAGATAAAAACATATACGCCGACGTCCCCGTCGGCGGCGCACGATGGCAATTCTTTGAAGCCTAAGCTTGCACGAAAAAAACCACCGACTCAACCAGCCAGTGAAACGATGACCGGTGCAACTAAGCCGCGGCAACCAGACCTTGTGTGGGATGCTGTGTGCGAAGTCTTCAATCTCACTGCTGATACAAAGCGCGACAAGACTCGAATCGGTGGAATTGTTCGAGATTTGAAACGCAAGCTCAATGGCCTGGCGCCAATGCCATCTATTCGTCGCGCAGAAGCCGCCTATCGAAAGATAATGCCGCCCGGAACCATATTCACTCCAGAGGCCATGCTCAAGCACTGGGGGGCTTGTATGGCCGACGGTGAGTCATAACTTAATCCATTCCTAAAACAGGAGACATCCGATGGACAATCGGTTTAACGCATTTTACTCTGCAGTGACTTCGACTTGGCCATCATCTCGCACGACTCCCGAGCAGCTTCAAGCACCGTGGAGCATACTCAAGAATTTCGACCAGACAATCGTTGCCGATGCGATACGCGCCGAGCAAATGGCAAACATCGATGCTACGAAGCCGTCGTTCAAGTCGATCATCGGCAGATGCCATAGTTCGCAGCCTACACGTCGCAATAAACATGAAATAGATATCTCGAATTATCGGCGTGAGCGTGTGAAGATGGGCCAGAAGCATGCGGCGGAAAGGAGTAATGAAGAAATTTGGCAGGACAAATTGCTGGCCGAAACGCAAGCGATAATTCTCCATCCGTTTACCAAGCTAAGGCTAGAAGACAAAGATGGTCAGATCGCTCGTCAGGCTAAATCCAAACGTGAGATGCTGATCCGTTGCGAGCTGGACTATTTCAATGAAATTGGCGAGACGCCACCCGCGTATTTAACCACCGATTTGCCATTTGATAGCCAGGTTGGAGAGGGTGAATAGTTGATTCTTGGCGACGCATTGCCATTATTCTCTCGCTTTTTGTTGGGCTCTGGTGTTTCGCGATTAAACCCCGCGTCTTGTGGGAACGACCGTCGGAATGAGGGAATAGTTGGGAAGGAACCGACTTCAGCTTGGCTGATTCAACCGCAGTCTTGAAGAATTGCATGAAATTCTTTCGGAACAGTCGTCAAAGCCGTTACACTAGATCGGTTTTTCAATTCTAGCTTTTCGGAGGTATCTGCCGCCAGGTAGGTGGTTCACACACTTTTTTAGGAGGACATTCCCATGCGTACAAAGATTTTCGCCTCGGTAATGACATTGGCACTTGCAGGTTCGGCGTACGGGCAGCAGGTGGTGAGTTATTATGCAGAAGGGTCGGACGATTTTGACATTGTTCAGGCAATACCGACTTAGTTTGTACTAACCGACCTATTCATTCACCGTGGCCAAAACATTGAGGAATATAAGCTGGTGCAGATTAACGGGCCGCAGCAAGCTATCAAACTCGGTTTTCAGTCTGGATGGA
>JAJDEA010000241.1 GCA_029260035.1 Phycisphaerae bacterium | reverse complement strand
GATTACTAGCTACGGAAATAGGAGATGCCGTTTTCAAGGCACTTTCGTCGCAGCAGGAATGACCGCCTCCGAAGGGTAGCCCTCGGTAGACCGTGACTGCGCCGATGACCATGACAGAGCATCCGGCGAATTGGAACACTCTCTTTCGATTCGACGCGCTGAGCAGATTCGCGCCACATCCGATCGCCACCATTGCTGGCACTGTTCCCAGCCCGAAGGCAGCCATTACGAGCGACCCTTGGCTCATGCTTCCAGTTGCCACAGCGGTTGCGAGGAAAGCGTACACCAATCCGCACGGAAGAAACCCGTTCGCCAGCCCCGCGAGGAAGAAACCCCCAAGATCTCTCGCGTTGAGGAAGTGCCGGAATAATGGCGAGATCATGTCATCCAGCCCTAGCTTCGCCATCCATCGTGTTCTCAGGATGCCCAGTGCCGATGCTCCGACAGCCAGCATGATGATGCCGGCGATAACCGAAAAAACCTGTTGGAATGTGACGAAGGAAGTGTCGTATCGCGATAGGTACTTGCCGGCATATCCGCCAACAGCACCGAAGAAAGCATAGGTCGTGAGTCTGCCTGTACTGTAGGTCAATTGACGTAACATGCCCGGCCAAAACGGCAGACGGTTTGCACCGATCGCCGCGGCGAATCCGCCGCACATGCCAATGCAATGAGCGGAACTCAGCAGCCCAAGCAAGAAGACGGCACCTAGTTCGCCCCAGGATGTTGTCATTTGGTCATAGCCGAATGTGTTGAATTCTCAATCGCCAGCGACGGCATTCGCTCAAGGCCATAAATCCCTTGCGCGTTCGTGGCGAATCCTTCACATTTATAGGCAAAGATAGTCTTGGACGCTACCGTTGAATAAGGTCTATTCTAAAAGTAGTTCTTAGCCATGGGGATTGCGTATTGGATAATGTACCAGATGGACCCGACCCAGAACGTAACCCACATTGCGCGGACATACCACGGGATGTGGTGCGTATCGTAAGTATGAAACCGCCCCTCTTGTTCTGCGGAAGTTTGCTGATCGCTTGTCATGATCGGGGCTATCTCCTCTAGTTTTCCTGTTCGAGCCAAGCTTCTCGCTCAAGCATGGTGTGCTTTGGCTTCTCAATATCCCGAAACATTCCACGCAATGTTGCCCAGACCAATATGCAGGTGAAGCCAGCCGTTACGAGCGCGTAATTGATAATTGGCACAACGGTAAATTGGCCTGCGGGGTCTGCTTTCAATGTGTGAATGAACTGGATGAACTTCCAGATGAAACCTGCACCCGTTAGTGCCATCAACACGAACCCAAGAGCAATAACGGCCCTCGATCGCCGCCGTCGAGTGATGGCCGTTAAGGATGTGCTTGCATTCTCTCCGTTTCCAGCCATTAGAAGTCGGTCTCTTTCTTCTTCGTCTGCGTGCCAGCTCGTCGCTGGTTGATTGCGTCGTCAGTCGTCGGGCCGGCAGGTCCTTCACCCTGATAGTACGGATACTCCACAAGCCAGCTACCAAGCCATTGAACGTAGGTGATGATCGCGAATCCTCGTTTATTTGGATACCCGTCTTCGTCATAAAACCAGGGGTATTCCGGCATGACTGAAGTCGGTGCTACAATCGTAGGCTTGAAGAAATGGGCAACGTGCCAATCGTTGCTCCGCCTCGCCCCCTCGCGAGCAAGATCGGGACCAACACGACGTGTGCCGAAGAGAACCGGTCGTTGGAGAACATTTTGGTATTCGCGAGCGTGCGAAACGGGGCCCCAGCGCAAATCCTCATTCGATACCGGTCGAACCTGTTGACTATGGCAGTGCCAACACGCTTCGCCTACATAAATCTTGTGACCTAACTCTAATGCCTCAGCAAAAGACGCCGTCGTTACGCCGCCGGGGTATTGCTCTTCGAATTGTTTCGGAAATCGTTCCGCCAAATCGACGAACTCATGCAGAATCCCTTGCTCCGCAATTTCCTCGACGGTGAGCTCCGGCTGATCAAGGTACATCGTCCATGGCAGCACGCCCATGACCAGAAAGGAAAGGGAGAAAAAGCCGATTCCCGCAATCAAGAATACGCCCGATTTCGATTCAAACATACTTAAGCCCTTGGGCAGCTCGCGATGTCAAGCGAGCCGTTCAACCACATTCTACGTTGTCCCTGCTGCTTCCATCTTGCGAGCACTCATTCCGAAGATTGTTCAAGTCGTCGCCGCAGCGCCATGCGCTGGCGTGCCGGAAGGCTCAGCCGTCGGCTCGACGGTTCGTTTGTGAATCGCAGTCATAACAATGTTGCAAATGAACAACAGCTGGCCAACGATAATCGCCACTCCGGTGATCATTCGTAAGAGCCAAAACGGCGACGACGCGATAACGGATTCCTCCCACAAGGCCAAGCCTCGCCAGGCAAAGCCTTGAACAAGGCCGGCGACCGTGAGGTCAAAGAACATAACCAACAAGCCGATACCTGAAAGCCAGAAGTGCCAGGCGTTCCAGGAAGGCCGATACCAGCCTGATGCGCCAAGCAGTCGAGGCATGAGGTAGGTAATCATCCCGAGAATCCAGAACCCGAACACGCCAAACATCACTAGATGCGAATGGCCGACGACCCAATCAGAAAAGTGGATGATCTTTTGGAAGGTCAGCGTCACCTGGAACGCACACTGCAGGCAGGTCGTAAAATAAAACACCATCCCAATGTAGAACCAACGAATGGGAAGATTGGTTCTCAGCATGTCGCCTTTGTGACGTATTGTGCCAAAGAAATTGATGATGACCGTTGCAACGACGAACTCTACGGCGATTGTCGAAATTACTGCGCCGTATTGGAGGAACATTGGAATCGGGCTATACAAGAAGTGATGGATTCCGTTCAATGGATAAAAGAACGCAAGTCCCCAAAACCCCACAAGAGAAAGCCCATGGCTCCAGATTGGCTTCTTGAGAATGATTGGGACGAAATAGTACATCAGCCCCCAGCCAATCGGAGTTACGAACAGGCCCACCAAGTCGTGAATGTATAATCCGATAAGTGCCCCGGATGCGGCACCGCCGACGGCGTATTCGGGAAGAAAATTTCCCATCGCGTATACGAGCACCGTCCATACGAACGCGGCGATGAAATACCAGAGCGTGACGTACATTGGGCCAGGCGCTTTAAGGATGGGCGATAGAAAGTTGATGCCGACCAGGATCAAACCCAATAGCGCAACCGGGTCTACCCAAACGGGTGTTTCGCCCCATTCTACCGCCTGCGCATGGCCTATAAGAAACCCGACGACCGAAGCCAGGACGATCGCCTGCCAAGCGAAAAAGATGAACCAGGAGAGTCTCTTGTCAAGGACTGGTTTGAGTGTCAATCTGGGGACGGACCAATGCAACGCGCCCAGAAACGCATTGGCAATAAACCCAAATGCAACACCAGCGGTGTGAATGAATCGCCATCGCCCGGGCGAGAAGAACTCAATGCCGGCGAATGGGTAAATCTGCAGAAATTGCAACGAGAACAACAATCCCGCCAGCATGGCGATCAACATGAACGTTAAGCTGACGCTGAAATATGCCAGGACGATGCGTGTATCGACGAGGCTGTCTCTCGCTACGGCATTCATTTGCGCCGCGCTGGATTGATGGGATGACGCTTGCGTCATTTAGTCTTCCTCAAAATCGACATCTGTGGTTGTGTCGTCGTCAATTGTGATTGGCTCAAACGGTTCGCCGACTTGGTAGATTCGATGGGGGCGCTCGCGAACGGAAACGTCTGCTTCCGCGATCTTAGCCGGGCGAGATTGCATCAAACTATGAACATAATAAGAGATCGCCCAGACATCAGCAGGCTCGACCAGCAATTCGCCGGTTTTTTCGCTCTTGTACGTCATCGAATCTACCCACGTTGGCATAGCCGTACCGGTGATACCCGCCGCGATCGATCGATATAGGTCATCAACCTGCACGCCTGATCGTAAGAAGTCACGGTGAAAATCCGGTGGGAAAATCATTTCACCTTCCTTGTTTGGCTTGCCCTCCGATTCAAAGAGCTTATCTCGGAAAACATCTCGCGTAGGGTTCTCCATCTTCGCGAGGTGGCTGTTAATCTCTTCTTCAGGCACATAACTTGGGTGACACGTCCAACATGTTGCAAAGCCGTGGTAGATGGTCTTGCCCCGTTCGATTGCTTCTGTTTTGTCTGCAATAGCACGATACGGGTCGTTAACCAATGGGATCGGCGACGCCGAATCCTGCTCTTCCCAACGTGGAGAGAGCGATTTGATGTAGGCGATCAAAGCATCCACTGATCGCGCAGGAAGGAGATCCCAGCCTGGCATCGAGCTTCCTTTGAGGCCGTCGGTGATGGTTCGTTTGAGATCGACATCGGCGGGCAACAATCCCGCTCGCGTCGAACTGAATTTGAAATTGGCTCGAACGAAGTCGCGAGGTCGTGGGCTTAAGAATCGCGCCGCTTCACCATTGCCGTCCCCTTTTTCTCCGTGACAGCCAATGCAATATGTCAGGTAAACGCGCTTGCCTTCTTCGACGAGCGACGTGCGTACGCTTGTTTGAAAACCAAATTCAGAGGCGCGAGAGGTATCGACATCCCCTGTTGATTTGCTATCGGCACATCCGCTCCCTGCCAAGACGAAGGCGAGAGGAGCAAGGCTTGCAAGAAAGCGCGACGCCCATCCTTGTGTTTTCAACGGCTTGGCTCCTTCGGATGATGCCCAGCGGGCGGGACGAATCGGCCCCATTGATCGACAAGCAGAAGGGTCCACGCAAACACAAGGTGAGTCAAAACAGCAACAATCGGCGGGATTTGTTCAACGATCCAATTGCCTCCAATGAGTTTGGGCTGTAGCCAATACAGGATGCAGTAATAATTGACCAGCCAAACACCAACGCCTAGAACCGTCGCTACCGAAAATCGAACAATTGTTCGTGAGCTGGCGAAGTATTTACTCAAAATGAGATGAAATGGAATTCCGCCGAACATGCCGGTGCCAAGATAAAGACAGCAACCCGCAGCCAGAACGAACCCGCTATCACGTACCAATGCCTCTTCACCCATTGGGAACGTCAGGTAGACGCGAATGAGTTCCAGCGGGTGTTTGCCGAGCATCGCGGCTCCGACGATGTTGAACAATAGGCTTGACGCGGCGCCAATGAGTCCGAGCACCATCCCCGCGAGCACATGGTATGTGGCGTAATAGGATTTCGGGGGCCAATCGGGATGGGAGGAGGCATCCGGGATAAGCTCCGTTTCCAACTCGGCCACCTTAGACCGTAGCTTTTCCAATTCTGAGAGCTTGGCTTTGCGACTCATGGCTGATTCCGACCTGAATCGTACAGTTTTGCCGCACCACCGACGGTGCAACCTCTCGCCGACTAAAGCGACAGGATGCTAGCGAAAGTAGAACCCGATTGCAACAAAAAACCACATTCTTATCGACAATTTAGTCTTGCTCAAGATATTGTGACCAAACGCGGTATTTGTGGCGACGATTGACTCGCCTACCGTGTCAAACTTATCTTGTCCGTGGGGTATGTGTGTTGTCTGGAGTGTTTGGAGAACAAAGTGAGCCGGAGCACGCTTAACTTTCTTGTAGACATGACGTTAGCGACGTTGTTCGGGGCTGTGCTCGCTGCGACTTCAATCGCCGAGTTTGTGTTTCCTCCGGGCTTAGATTCGCAGGGCTGGAGTCTTTGGGGACTCGAAATCGATGGCTGGCGATCTGTGCAGGTTGCGGCCATTGGCTTATTTTCCCTTGGTGTACTATTGCATCTCATCCTGCACTGGAATTGGATCTGTGGCTTCCTCACAGCCCGGCTTTCCCGGAGATGGGGAATGCGAGTCAAGATAAACGATAGTGAAAAAACGGTTTACGGCGTCGCAACGCTGATTCTCTTCCTATCAATCCTGGGAATGGTCGTCACTGCGGCGGAGTTTTCAGCAAAACCGCCCGCTGATGCAGCGAAGAATGACCAGGCACCGGCGAAGAAGTCGGTCTTGCAGGAAGAGACGCAGCCTCCAAGGCCCGTCGAAAATTGATTGTGCGGATGGAGACAGTGTGCCTACTATACTAATAGTGGAAATAAGCAGATGGCTGGTTGTCGGGAGAGTGTCGCGCAAAGGTTCGACATAGGAGAATACACAGAATGGATTGGCGAGATATCCTCATTTTTGCGGCTGCCGCTGCTGCGATTTTCATCATCGTACGTCGCGGCGGAACATGAGGCTCTAAGAATCCCTAGGCGTGACCTAGGTGTGTCAGTAATGTGTAGACTCTGAAGATCGGGCTAATTGGTGTCCGACCAGCTTGGCCTTTCAAGCAAGCAGGCGCATTGTTCGTGGCGATTTTTCCATCCGCCAATAAGTGGAATTTGGCCCCCGGCCAAATCTAATTACAATAGTTACTGTGCTCAATTCAGTCGCGATTAAGTCCGATATACTGGTGGCGGATGGTGGCCCTAGGAGCAGCATAAACCACCGGGGATACCCCTTGCGTTGCTGCCACGTCGAGCTTGATAACGTCGGTGTAACACGCGGAGCGCTGCGAAGTTGCTCCGGTCTGACAATGCGGTATATTCGAAAACATGCAGCGTTTGATAGTCATCTTATGCGCGGTTTCAGGCGTCGTTTTTGCGAACATGACGAGCGGCACGGCGGGATTTGTGCGCGCTCATAGTGGGACAGAGAACCTGTACCACGCCCACACGCACTACCACGATGGCGAAGCGCACACGCATTGGCACAGCCACGCTGCGCACGAGGAACATTCCCAGACGAATGAAGAGAGTGACCATCACGATGAGGTCGGCGGTCACGATCATGATGATCCCGTGTTCTTTCCGCCGCCCGCTCGAGCCAGTCTGAGGCGGGATACAAATGGGAAGCTTCTCGTTGATTATCCGGTTGGCGATTGTTGGCTCCAGATCGAGCCGCCGGTTCTTCTGCCGTCCAAACCCCCGCCGAGGTTTTCTCCCTGCGAGAAAGACATCCTTCGACTTCGGACTGTAATCCTGTTGACCTGAAAAACGGATTCTCCACTTGTTTGCTGCTGCGCGCACGCAGTATGGTCGACAGATGTTGCTCCGGGATTTTTCGATTGCGCCCCTTTATTCTCATTTGCGAGTTCGGACTCGTTCAATAAGTGTCGCATTTGCGGCACCTATTGCTTGGTCAGGCCATAGGACGTTCGGTTTCTTATGTGTTGGCCATCCGTACGCCGAATGATGCGCATCGTCATCTAAGACATTACCATCTTGCAGGTACAGCCGTAATGAAAACATATTCTCACATTATCATTTTCGCACTCGCGTATTTGCCTGGCTGCGATAAAGGGGCTGGTGACGGGCCTGTGATTGCACCTTCACAGGAAACGGCTTCAGCAGCAACGAATCGTATCGACATTCCCGCAACCGTTCGCAACAACCTTGGCATCACATTCGCCAAGGTAGAGGCTCGGTTTGTTGAACGGACGATTCGTGCACCGGGGTACTTTGAGCTTGCGCCTAAGGCGAGGCGGGAATACCGAACGATGTTGGATGGCCGAGTCGAAATACATATATCTCAATACGAGAGCATTGAGCCGGGACAGCAGCTCTTTACATTGGATTCCCCGCAGTGGCGTGAGTTGCAGGAACGTCTGAACGAAGCTGAGTCAAAGCTCCTTCAGGCCAAAGCACGGTCGGACACAATCGCGCCACTCATGGCGGCGCACGAACGGCATCGCGATGCACTTCAGAAAGGCGTCGATATCTGGACCGACCGACTGACGCAACTCGAAAAATCACGGGACAGTGGTGTGATTACGGAAGAGGAATTCGCGCGGTCGCGGGCCGTCCTCGCATCAACACGAGCGGAGCATGCGGAAGTTCTGAAAAACGAAGCGGAACTGCAAGCTCGGAAGGTGGAAATCGAGGCTCAGCTCTACGGTGCCCGCGAGCGGTTTGAGCTTTTGATGATGAATGCGAGCACGGTGTTGCACATCCCCGTGTCAGAACTTAATGCCATTGACCCCAAATCGCCGAAAAAACACCCTCGCTGGCGAGAGATCGACGTCGTGCATGTTCGCGCCGTTGCACCCGGCGTTGTCGAATCCGTATCGCTGACTAACGGAGGCTGGGCGGGCGAAGCAAGTCTCGTCATGACGACGGTTCAGCCGGAGAAGATTCGTTTCAGAGCCATGAGCTTGCAGAGCGACCTGCCGAGACTTAATGGCGATGCATTGGCTCGCATCGCACCGCCGGAGTCTCCCGGACTGGATATTGGCGATTCGGTCGCGGCGATCCTGACGATTGGTCTCGAAGCCCATCCGGAGAACAGAACGATTTCGTTGATTGCGACGCCGCAAGAAAAACGAGCATGGATGCGGTCAGGCGTGTCAGCGTTTATTGAGGTGGTTACGAATTCATCAGAAGGCAAGGCGCTGGCCATTCCGCGTTCGGCTATTGTGAAAGATGGCATTACGCATGTGTTCTTTCGTCGAGACCCCGGAAATGCGAACAAGGCCATTCGGGTCGAAGCGGATATGGGCGTGAACGACGGACGATGGGTTGTCATCAACAGCGGCCTGGGGCTTGGCGACGAAGTGGTCCTTGAGGGAGCCTACGAACTCAAACTCGCGACGGCGCAGAGTGGCACCTCGCAAAAAGGCGGGCACTTTCATGCCGACGGTACATATCACGATGAACATTGAGCGAGGAGTCATGCCATGTTGAAAGGAATGATCCGCTTCTCGCTCGACAACGCCTCCCTCGTGTTGGTACTGGCGGGTGCGCTTCTCGTGTTTGCGGGCTATCAGATGTCGCGAACGCCCGTAGATGTATTTCCAGAGTTGAATGCCCCGACCGTAGTTGTTATGACGGAAGCTCCGGGATTGGCGGCGGACGAAGTTGAGCAATACGTCAGCTTCCGAATTGAGACATCGGTAAACGGAATTCCCGGCGTTCGTCGCGTTCGCACATCAAGTGCCATTGGATTGTCTATTGCCTATGTCGAATTCGACTGGGGCATGGACATTTATCGTGCCAGGCAGCTCGTTTCTGAACGGTTGGATTCGATTCGAGAAGACCTGCCTCCAGACGCACACGCCGAGATGACGCCGATTACATCAATTACTGGCGAAATCATGCTTCTTGCTGTTTCTTCCTTGAACGGCGAGATCAACGACCTTGATTTACGTGCCTACGCTGAGTTCGACTTGCGAAACAAGCTACTTGCGATTCCCGGCGTAGCACAGGTTTCCGTTATTGGGGGGGACCTTCCAGAGTACCAGGTTCTCGTCGAACAGGAACGATTGCGGCTTTACGAGTTGACGGTTGCGGATGTTGTCGCAGCGGCTGAAAAATCTCATAGCACTGTAAGTGCCGGGTATTTGCCGGATGTCGACTCGCTGGAAATGCCTGTTCGACAGAGCGGCCGAGTGCGGTCCGTCGCCGATATCGCCGGGACCATCATCAAATACCACGATGGCGCACCGGTGACGATCGGACAAGTCGCTCAGGTCAGGCTTGGTCCCGCGCGAAAGCGCGGTACGGGTGCCGACGGAGGTAGGCCCGCCGTTATCATGACGATCCAGAAAGCCCCTGGAACGAACACGCTGTCTATCACAGAGCAGATCGACAAGGTGTTGGGTGACCTGGAGCCGTCCCTCCCGGAAGGCCTACGGATCAACCGCGAGATTTTTCGCCAGGCTGATTTCATCCAGCTCTCGGTTGACAACGTGTTTCACGCGCTCCGCGATGCGGCCATCATTGTATCGATCATACTCTTGTTGTTTCTTCTCAATGCACGCACGACAGTTATCACATTGACTGCTATTCCGCTTTCTTTAGCTGTCGGTCTTCTCGTCTTGAATTGGCTGGGCATGACTGTCAACGTAATGACTCTCGGAGGACTTGCGATTGCTGTTGGAAGCCTCGTGGACGACGCTATTATTGATGTGGAAAACGTGTTTCGACGGTTAAGGTTGAACGCTTCAAAACCCGAACAGGATCGCAAATCTAAAACTGTGGTTATCTTTGAAGCCAGTAACGAAATCCGACCAGCGATGGTCTTCGCGACCATAATCATCGCACTCGTATTTGTGCCACTCATGTTTCTCGAAGGCATCGAAGGCAAGTTCTTCCGCCCGTTGGGTATTGCATTTGTCGTTTCGATCATCGCCTCCCTGGTCGTAGCCCTTACCGTGACACCCGCGATGTGCCGACATCTACTCCATGCCAAGCCCACTGAACGTGAGTCCCACGACGGCTTTTTGGTCCAATGGCTGAAACGAATGTACGAGCCAGTTGTGCGACGCGCGATCGCTGCGCGTTCGATGGTACTGGGATTAGCGGGTGTAGCGACCATCTTAGCGATATGGCTGGCGTCAACGTTTGGTACGTCGTTCTTGCCGGAATTCAATGAAGGCACATTTACGATCGGCTTGTTTGCGCCGCCGGGCACTTCTTTGAAAGCCAGCGACCGCATGGCTGGCTCGATCGAGAAACAACTCCTGAACGTGGACGGGGTGAAGAGTGTCACGCGTCGAACGGGACGCGCCGAGCGCGACGAGCATGCCGAGCCTGTCAGTAATTCCGAGATCGATGTAACCGTGCTACCTGATTATCGAAAGGAAGAAGTCCGAGCGGAAATCTCACGGATTCTCGAACAGGTGCCGGGCATCACCACCAATATCGGCCAACCGATCGAGCATCGGCTCAGTCACATACTTTCAGGTACGCCTGCTGCGATCGCGATTAGCGTCTACGGAGATGATCTCGATATACTGCGATCGATCGCCAGGGAAATCGAGCGTGTGCTGAAGCCGCTCCCCGGCGCACGCGATGTCGCAGCTAACCGAGAAGTCATGATTCAGTCACTTCCGGTTGAATATCGTCCCATCGACCTGGCGGCCTATGGACTTACCCCTGCCGACGCGGCCATGCAGGTGCGCAATGCCCTCTTTGGCGTAACGGTTGTGGAGGTCAATGAAGGAGTGCGACGATATGCGCTGACCGTTAGATTGGCCGACCACGAACGGGATAGTGTGCGCGATCTTCGCGAACTCATTCTGCGCGGACAAGGAGGTGCGCACGTTCGGCTTGCGGAAGTCGCGGTCATTGGCCCGGAAATGGCATCGAATCTTATCGCGAGAGAGAACGCCCAGCGCAAGGCGGTTGTCTCTCTCAACGTGGCGGAAGGTTCCAACCTCGGACACCTTGTAGCCCAGGTGGAATCGCTGGTGGACCCAATTGTTCGCAAGCACGGATATACCGTAAAGTACGGGGGACAATTTGAAGCTCAGCAATCCGCCAGCCGAACCATCATGTTATTCAGCGGCATGGTTGTGCTTATCATGTTGGTGCTGCTCAATCTGGCTATTCGGTCGCTACCGGTCGCGTTGCTGGTGCTAATCAACCTGCCTTTAGCCTTGATTGGTGGAGTCGTAGCCATCTTCATCACGGAATCACCAAGCATTGTTGGAAACATACTTGCGCTCTTTGGGATGAGCGGAGTTTATGTAGCTCCGGTGATTTCGATCGCGAGCATGGTCGGTTTCATTACGTTATTCGGAATTGCTGTACGAAACGGCATCCTGCTTGTGAACCATTACAAGTACCTCGTCGAAGAGGAGGGTGCAACGATGCACGAAGCTATTATACGCGGTTCGCAGGAAAGGCTGGTGCCGATCCTAATGACCGCTTTGACTGCGGCGCTCGCGCTGGTGCCGATTGTGGTGAAAGGCAACATGTCGGGGAATGAGATACTCGCTCCCCTGTCTGTGGTTATACTCGGAGGCTTGCTGACTTCGACGTTTCTGAATCTTATCGTCGTACCTGCGGGGTACGCTGCGATACATCGTTTAGTTGTAAAAGGTGATTAAGTGAAGAGGTTGGCCTAACGGCAAGTCTCTGGATTTCATGAGGAGATAAATAGTGAAAAATGTATTGATTACGATTGTGATGGTAGTGGCTTTTGGTGCGTTTCTGCCGGGTTGCGAAAAACCTGAAACAGAGACAGGAGCAAGTAGTGAAGCCAAGTCAGAGGATACCCACATTCACGCTGATGGTAGCTCACACGATGCGCATGGTGATGAAGCGAAGGACGAAGACCACGAGCATGACGAAGTATCGCTGGGAACGGCAAGCGTCGGCGATATGAAAGTTGAATTCGCCCAAAGCCATGGAAAGATCGAAGCGGGCAAGGAAGGGCATCTGGTCGTCAAGCTACCCTACAATGATAAGGGCGCAACGATCGTACGCGCATGGATCGGTACAAGCGATCGACTTAAATCAACTGTAGGCAAAAGCGAATACGCTCCGTCTCATGATGATTACGATGTCCACGCCATGGCACCGGATCCGCTTCCCGAGAATACAATGTGGTGGATCGAAATCCAGAAACCCGATGGGAAGAAGTTCGTTGGTTCGATCAAGCCGCTGGCGGATTAACTCAACGGTCTTCTTGGAATCGTCTAGGCGACCCTGCTGCGGGAAGACAGCCAATCCTACGGCACTGACTTCATTGTCTTTTCTCCCGCCCTGGCAGACCAAAGAAGCTTCTTCTCGGTAGCGTGCATTATTGCCAAATCCGGCTCGCCGTCGCCAGCAACTTGAGCAAGAACGCGTTCGCGCCCGTTCTTATCAAGAAGGGTGACTGCACTTGTCCCTGAGTCGTCAACGATTATCGCTGCTCGAGTCTTGCCTTTCTTATCTCTCAATACGACCTGTGGGTGGCCATCTGGGCCTAGCGAAATTGCGCACCGGCTTGTCTTTTTGGTGTCGTATAATCCGATTGCCACCGTTTCGTCCTTCGCAACGACTATCCCCATACGTCTTTCGCCCTTTGCATTATTCAATATGAAGACCGGATATTGGTTGTCCAACACTCCCATATCTAGCAGTGGCGTACCTTCGGCATTCGAGAGAGCTAAACGTGGCATTCCTGCATGATCAATTTCTAGTGATGCTACTACAGTTCCGCGTTCACCCCTTATGCTAAGCGCCGGATTTCCGGTTGGAATTACTCCAAACTCAGCCCGTTCTTTTCCGTTTTCATCAACAACAATAAATTTGCTCGCCCTGATTTCGTTGACGGCACCCTTGTCCTTGTTGTTCGCGTTAGTGAGATTACTTGATCCTAGCCAAAAGCAGGCGGCCAATGGAAAGACAATCATTGCGATCCATCGACTTCTCTTCGCGCAACCCAAATCGACTGAGGGTTCGTAAATCCTTGTTTTTTCGATTCCGTACATAGCCCCTTCTTTCATTGAATAACAGTGAACAATCGAATGGCCAGCAAGACCTAGAGCATTTTCCCAAAGCAGGGTCACACCGTATTGGCATTCAAGCCGCCTTAGAGCGGTTTCAGTTAAGTCGTAGCGCGTTAGGCGCCTGTTAGGGTTGCGCTTTGCGTGCGTCTCCCGTAGGTTCTTTCTCAGCCACAGAAGTGGCGGGAAGGAGTCACGGATGGCAACGCCGTATTCGCAGGATCTCA
>JAJDEA010000025.1 GCA_029260035.1 Phycisphaerae bacterium | reverse complement strand
CGCGCCCGGTGCCCGTGGCAGGGTGAGACAGCGCGCTTACCGCTTAGGAACATATACGCGAGCCAACGGGTATTTGGCTCGCCAAGATGGATCGAGCTTTTCGTAATGATCCAGGAAGAGGGCAACGAATTCTGATGCATCGATAAGGCTCACTCTCGCTGAATTGCGAGCCTTTGCGTGGGCACCACTTGAAAAACCACCGAGGCTGACCAGGATGCCTTTCTCCCCTTCAGAGAGTGACCCGATAAGCTGACTTACATCTGGCTCGCCTATCGTACTACTCCCGCTCTTCACCTGAATTTTGACAAATGGCTGCTCCAGACCGAGCGGGTCCGGATGAGCAATCACGTCAACGCCATGGTCCCCCGAAGCTCTGGTTACCTTCGCCGTATATCCGATTGCTTTGAGTACTGCCGCGACTACATGCTCGAAGGCAGCACCGGTTCGTACCCACGACTTCAATAAGAAGTCTTCTGTCTCCAACATGGCATTTTCGAAAAGCTGCCGGGCATCGTTTTCTTCGTTGTCAACCAGAGGCTCATCGGCCACCGATTCTGTCAAGACCTGAATTTCATGTGGCTCTTCTGCGAGCACGGAAATGGTCTCTTCGAGGAAGTCGTTAGACGTGCTGACAGTGGAAAATGAACCGAAGCTGTGCAGGGCCGTTTTGGAAAAAAGGGTCCGCGGGACAAATCTTAGCCATTCAACGTCGCGCATATTGGCGTAGTCGAGTGCGTGAAATTCGTCTCCAGCAGGCATAAACCTATAGGCGCTCTTGATGCGGCCTATCGCAATTTCACGAGTTTGCTTTATTGGGAAAACGACCGCGTCGCCAACCTCCATTTCACAAACGAATCGATAAACTTGGCCATAAGACGCGGAGATTTTCTTCGAACTCCAGTCAGGGTAGGTCTTCTCCATCGCGGTCTTAATTTGCTCACGTGTCTTGAAACTCGAAAGGTCGCCCATCGCTGTCCAGCCAATACAAATAAACCCCTCGTCGCGAGCACGAAGGGGGACTGTTTCTTCTTTTCCGATGTGCACGACCCATAGAGTCGTTTTGTTTTCGAACATGTCGATTCGTCTCCAAGTGGAGTCAATGGAGCGTGTTTAACGCAGCCATGTTAATGCATTGAAAGTGATATGCAAGGTGCTCGACCTCAACTGATTCGAGTGAGCCTCAGTTCATAGTTTTCGGTACCGCCAAATACTTGACATCAATCCGATTACGGTCGGCTGTCGACAATTGTGATCGTCAACAGGTCTTGTGCAGCCTGGATACCATCCCCCTTACGGCACCAGCGCCGACTGCAACGGCGGGGTTGGGCAGGGGCCTTGGCCTTGCGGGCCGGGTGCGTTTGGCACGTCATACGGATAGAACTCGCGCCCGGTTCCGGTGGCGAAGGCGTTCACTGCACGAAGAACGTCATTGCCGTTGGTCACGCGATCGGGTTGAACCGGATTCAGGTCTGTCCAAACGAAATGCGGCTCGTTGATTTTTTGGACACCGCGTAGCACCGCTGTAATGTCAAAGCCGTTCACATTGAAGTCAGGAGGCGTCCACCCGCCGGGCGGCGTAACCGGAATCGTGCTAGTGTCACCGGAGACGCTGAACACACCAACGACGTCTGACCAGAATCGGCTGTTGGTCGGCTGCGCTGCGGTGTTGACGAACAACGGCAGGGAGAAGTCAATCCCGTTGGTCGTCGCGCGAACTTCATACGTTTCGTTCGGCGCAATCATACAACCGCCAACGTGGACCACCGGTGAATCAAGCGTGGCATCCCACACGGGTACTACCGGCACGTCGTCGGAAACGAGATAGGTCAATCCAAGGCCCGCAATGGAGCCTGGCGCTGAGCCGTTAAGTCGAGGCGTGGATACATACCAGCTTTGCGCGGTCATGGTGTGTGTGACCATGAAGCCTGTAGGAACGCCTCCCCCTGATATCGGCGGATTCCCCGGGTTTGGCATGAAGGAGATATACCGGTTCTTCGGTGCGCCGTGCGGATAGCCCGCCGCCGGAAGCGGGGCGAATACACCACCCGGAACTTGTGCAAGGGTCGCTGTGCGCTCGGTGGTCAGGCTTGTCGAGTTGTCGATGAGGTTTCGGTAATACACCTTGCACTTGTCGATCACGATCGTAGCGCCGGATTCGAGAATCAGGGTGTCCACGTACAGCGCCTCTAATGTGGCACCACCTCGTTCGTCGTTGTCGAGGATGTCCTGGAAGATCATGCTCTCACCAGCAGCTATTTCGATGGTGCCCATGGCAAAGCCACTGTCGAACGCGCTGTCGATCGGCCCCTGGTCGATGTCAGCCGCTTCGAACGTGTGGAATCCACCCGCAAAGCGCACGGACCCAGTCGTCCAGTCGAACAGCTCAGGCGAAGTGGATTCATTAATAAACGCGCCGCCGATGATGACATCCGCCGAGTCTTCGATGATACCGATACCGGTGAGCAGGTTGTTTCCGCCGATGTTAACGATCGCTTCGCCTTGCACGACAAAATCCGCAGCCACGCTGAGGGTGGCGCTATCGCGGATGAGCAGTCGAGGCCGATCGATCGCTCCGCCGCGCAGGCTGACGGGAATATAGGGGGTGGGGTTCGTATCTCCATTTATCAGGAAATCGCCCGTTGTCGCAACGCCCATGTTGGAGGAGAGGTCCATGAGCGCGCCGTTGTAGCCCGTGCCGATGAAGCCTGGCTTACCCGCCAGCATGGTGACACTTTGCGCATTAAGCTGCGTCGTCACCGGCGGGAAGAAGGGGGTGGGATTCGCCTCGTACACCGCGCCTGCGTCCATGAACACGGGGCCGTTTGCAACGCTGATCGTCGCCCCGTTATCCACCTGCAGCGTGCTGAGCGCGTTGGTGGCGAAGTCGCCTCGCATGAACAGCCCGCCTGGATGGGTCAGCGTGAGGTTGTTCGTCGATACGTTTAGCGTCGGGCCATTCAACAGGCGAAGCGTTCGACCCGTGACCACGACGTCTTGATCGACCGTAAAACCACCATCAATCGTGATAAAGTCCGCGGAAACCGGAAGCACATTGCCGAGCCAATTGATCGCTGTGCCCCAAAGGCCATCGCCCGAGTCGTCGTCGAAAATGGGGCAATTGTCAGGCCTGCCGTTCATGTCGACGTCGAGCAGCGCGCCAGAGGTGATGTCGCACTCGTCGGGGATGCCGTTGAGGTTGCAGTCACCGCAGGCGGGTGTCGAGGATTCATCGCAGGCTGCGATTTCGCATTGATCGATGACGCCGTTGACGTTGCAGTCGGATGCGGTGCCGCAGCTTGCCGCCGCCATGCAATCGGTTCCATTAGCCGGGGAGCATGTCAGATCGCAGATGTCGGGATTGCCATTGCCGTTGCAGTCCTGGAAAAATTCGAGCGCTCCCATATCAACGACGGGCGAGCCGGGAATGCCGGTATCCACCGTGTCGGGATCGTCAATCGCACGAGGAACGAAGCTCAGGTCGATGGGGGTCCGTTCAAGGACATCGAAATCGCCGTCGAGGTCTACACCGTCCAAGGGGAGAAATGGAGTGCTACCTGCGTCAATGCCGGGAGAGACTGCTTGGAGCCCAAAGGCATTGCCAATGGGGTCAATGAACATGGGGTCTTCATCGAGAACCGTTGGCCCAATTGGGGCATCGTTAGGATTGTCGTCCTGCAGAATACTGAACTGGAGAGCAGCGTTGCCACCTCCACTAAAATCTATTTGCTGGAACAGACCGCTGGCAGAACCTGTAGCTGTGCTGCCCCAGAAGATTGCGTTTGCGCTGAAGGGGAAGTTGATTGGGTCGATCGTAAAGAGCCCGCCACCGCGGTTGATTGCGGTATTGTTCGCGACGGTAGAGTTGAAGATATTCAGGACGCCGTTTTCATTGAAGATCGCGCCGCCATCTGCGCCAGTGCTATTGTTTATCAGCAGGCAGTTCGTCAGTGTAGAGTTGCTACCGCCAGCGTGGCGCATCGCACCGCCGTTGCTAAAGGCGAGATTATCGTTAAAGACCGTGTTGATGAGGGTTGTGCTTGTGTTGAAAAATGAGACAGCCCCGGCATCCACCTCAGCAAGATTGCCAAAGAAGTTGCAATTGACCAGCGATGGATCGGAGTTACTTGCGACCAAGGCGCCGCCGGTCCCGCCACTTCGGTTGTATCGAAAAATGCAGTTGTTGAAGGTGGACGAGCCTCCGCTGAGCAGCCGAGCTGCGCCGCCTGTTCCTTGTGCACGATTGAATACGAAGTCGCAGTTTTCGATGACGACGTCTGAGTTGGTTGCCGCCAGCCCGCCCCCTCCGTCCAGCGGCGGACTTCCCGTAGCCGTGCCACCCTTAACTGTAAAGCCATCAAGAACCCCTAGTTGGATCCCATCTGCCTGGATGATGTTGAAGGTGTTGTCCGAATCGAACGTGCCCGCCGGACACAGCGCGCCACACAATATGACCGCTTGGCCGACACAAATTGAATCCCAACGGGTAGCACAACAGAAGGGATCCACGCCGCATACCGCCGCTTCGCACACTGCGTCGTCGCAGTCTGCACTGCCATGGTTATAACAACAACTGCTTTCCGGATCGTCGCCCGCCAGGTCGCCATTGAGGGTAGTGACGTAGACGTCGGGGTCGCGGAAATCTATGGTCTCGCCGCATTCCGGGAATGGTGTTGCGCAGTCCATCTCGCCAGTCGGACATAGTAATGCGAGATTGGGGCCTTCGACGCAAGCGAACTCGCACGTCTCGGCTGGAAACATCGGACAATCCTCATCGATCAGGCAAGGTGCCGCGGATATTGGACAGAGTGATTGTACACACCAGTTGTCCATCGGGCAGTCAACGTCGGCAAAGCACAGCTCTCCCGCTCGCGGACCCGCGTTGCAGAAGAGCGGCACCGGGTTTCCCGGATATCCACCCTTGAGGGTCACACCGTTGGGAAGGTCAAATGAAAGGGCTCTGTCACCGGGGGTAAGCCCGACGCCGTCGTCCGGCTTGTATGTGCCTTGCGCAACCCGAATTTCCGTGATGGTCCCGGCTGAGATGGCGGCGAGGTCGAGCGCATCCTGCAGGCTTGATCTCGAATTGACCCAGTCGAAGCCGGTGCTGTTTGGGCCGTTACCGTCGACGAATTGAATATTCGATCCGCCAACGATGATGGCGAATTGCCCGCCGCCCAGTTCGCCGGTAAAGGATCGCCAGAGCGTTGTTGCGCCGCCACCGGACGGCTCCCAAGCAAGCTGGGCCCCCGCATTCACTCCGGGATCGTCGGTGTTCATAACATCCATGATGTAGATTCCGAGTGCCATCGGTATGGTCACATCGATGGATCCGATGTGGAGCGTGCCACTGGCGGGCAGCATGAATTGGAGATTGGGGTCCGAAGTGCCACTTATGTAAACCGTCGAGGGAACGGGAAGTGCCGGGAATTCGGCATAAAAGCTGCTTCCCAAAAGAATGCTGCTGTAGTCAAATGTAAAGTTTGCATCGAACCCAATCGCCGGATCGCTGTCTGAAAAATCGAGCTGGATTACTTCCAACATTCGAACGGCTGGTTCTTGGTTTCGAAGGATCACATCGACGGTAATGATTTGCCCGAAGGAGTAAGGGCCACCGGTTGACGGAACGAGTTCGATCACCGCCCCGGCATGGGCAATTGAGGCGATGGACAAAACCAAAGTGATTACAATTGCGCGGAAGCGTGACATGATCGCATTCCTTGTGTTGGAGAAAATAGAACTGGGCCAGGCATATAATGCCGATGGCACGGCATCATTATTAATTTGAATTGGTTTTTCTTGAATCATCGCACATCGACTATTTTGATCGAAGCGACAAATCGGCCCTGCTCGCGGATCGACGCGGCACAGCCTGTTATTTTTCAAGCTACGCAAGTATACCCAAATCACCCGCAATTCGGCAAGAAAAATACCATTCTTATGGCAAACCGGTCCACTGCCTCCGAAGAACGCCGTCTGTCAGTATAGCACGGGACGCCAAGAATCATCGTCAGCACCTTGTCGCAAAAACCGTACGCACGCCGTTTTCACCACAATGAGAGCCTCTGGTGCAATTAGATACGTTGACGGCGCGAATTTCTGACAGACAAGAAATAAATTCTTTTAGATATGCCAAAACATCCAGATGAGGCGCGGGCTTACTACATGATTAGGCCAACATCCGGCATGGGTGAAGCGAATTAGAGTGCCACGCTAAGCTTGTCTTGATTAGACAACTCGCCGAGGCGCTGCGCCGGTGAACGCTCCTTTCTCGTAGCCGAATAGCTAGCTCTCAATCAACGTTTCCGGAATGGTCGCGCAATCCTCTGTGTTTCTAACTCAGGCTTGTTGTTGAAGGATGCCACTTTATTCAGCATAGATTCGTCGAGCCTGACAGACCACTCGCGTCATCAGGCACTGTTTCCTTCGACTGCCTGTAGCCGTTCATCTGTGGCGCCACTCCGAGGGAGTATCATCCGGAGCATGAGAAATCCAGCAATCGCGGAGATAATCGACGCACCAAACACACCAATACGTGTCGCCACTCCATACTGACTCCCCTCTCCCTCGAATGCGAGCATCCCGATAAACAGGCTCATTGTAAAGCCGATCCCTGCTAGGAGGCCGACTGCGAACATCATTGGCCACGTCACGCCTTTGGGCAACTTGGCTGCACCGGCCCAGACAATCAGCGCCGAGCATCCGAACACTCCGAGCGGTTTTCCAAGACAGAGGCCTCCCGCGATTCCGAGCGTAATCGGGCCGAACAGAGCATCGGATGACACGCCCTTGAAACTGACGCCCGCATTGGCGAATGCGAATAGCGGGAGGATCATGAATGCAACCCAGGGGTGCAGGATGTGCTCCAGATGCCGCAACAATGACTCGCCGTGATCATTCTTCACTTTGAGCGGAATGGCAAGGCCGAGTGCTACGCCCGCAAGTGTCGCATGCACGCCGGACTTGAGCACGCAAATCCACATGATAGCCCCGACCAGAAAGTACGCCCCAAGATGTTTCACTCTGAGCCGGTTGAGGATTACGAGGATCACCAGTCCTCCAATTCCAAACAGCAACGCGGTCAAAGATAGCTGACTCGTGTATAGCATCGCTATGATCACGATCGCCGCTAGGTCATCAACGACGGCCACCGTCGTTAAGAACACTTTTAGCGATAGCGGCACGCGATTGCCAAGAAGCGACAAGACACCCAGCGAAAACGCGATATCGGTGGCAGCTGGAATCGCCCACCCCTTTACCGCCACGGGATCGCCCCAGGTCATCCAGGCATAAATGGCACCGGGAAACGCTACCCCCCCCAAAGCGGCGAGTGCGGGTAACGCAAGTCGACTTGGACTTGCCAACTCCCCCTCAAGGACCTCGCGTTTTATCTCTAGCCCGACAAGCAGGAAGAAGATGGCCATCAGGCCGTCATTGATGACCAGGAGCACATTCTTGTTCAGATCGAGGCCGCCGAGCTTGATCTCAATCGGGACATCAAGGAAGTACTGGTACCAACCGGCGAGACCGGGAATGTTTGCAAACAGCAGAGCCGCCACGCTGGCCCCCAATAGAAGAATCCCGCCCGCCGCTTGCAGTTCCAGAAACTTGCGAATGGCGTTGGCTGGTCTACTCGTCTTCATCACAGTTCTCCGAAACGGTGTTTAGGTCTACTTTCCGTGTTGTTCCCGGTGCCTGTCCGCCAGTGCCGGAATCAAGGCATTCCATGACTGCACGCAACATCTCGGCTGCCGCTGACGTTTCATCAACCGTGACCGAGTCCGCGCCGACCTCTATGAGGCCTACCTGTTTGCTGACAACTCTGGTTCTTGCCGCTATGAACACATCCGATGCGTGACGTCGTGCCACCGCGCAGGCGCGCAGAACAGCCTCCTCGTCAGGGATGGTCAAGACGAGCGCATGAGCGCCTCTTATCCCTGCTGACTCCAGCACTTCAAGGTTGCCGACATCGCCGAAAATGACGTTCCTGCCTCGACGAGACTGCTCACTAACGGTGGCAGGATTTAGCTCAATTACCGTACAATGTACCCCTGCGCGTTCGAGCTCCTCAGCAATGAGACGCCCGATTGGACCGTACCCGGCAATGATGACACGCTTGGCTTGGTCTGAAGAGCGTAGCCGTTCTTGGCTGGGGTCACGAAGAGGCGATGTCATGATCCACGGAGCGGTTCCGATTTTGGATGTCAGCCCACCGAGTCGACTGCCAAACTCCACTAATGCAGGCGTTAAGACTAACGAGATTACGACGATCGCGATCGCGGTCGCCATCGTTGCATCGTCGATGATCCCGCTATCATGAGACGCACCGAGAACGATAAGGCTGAACTCTCCGGCCTGCGCGAGCGACAACCCAACCGCAATGGCAATGCTGGTGGTGGTTCCCAACGCCCAACAGATGCCGGAGATCAAGGTGGCCTTGAGGACCATCATCAACGCTCCGCCCGCAATGATGACCCACCACCACTCGGCGAGGATGCTCGGATCCAGCTTCATACCAAGTGTGGTGAAGAATACAGCGATAAAGATGTCCCGCAGCGGTCCAATTTGACCACTTAGCTGGTGCCGAAATGGTGTCCCCGCGAGCATAAAACCGGCCAGGAATGCGCCCATCTCCAAGCTAAACCCTATGCCTTGCGCAACCACGGCTGCCAGTAGCGCCGCTGCGACACCGACCAGGGTCATCACTTCCAGCGATCGCCCCTTGAAGGACTCGCGAAGAACTCGCGGGAGTATCACCCGACCAAGGACGATGAGCACGGCCACACCGCCGACCCGTAATATGCCATCGACGATGAATTGCAGCGTACCACTGCCACCAGGCAACCGAACATCCGAATCGGCTGCCAGCTTCACGTCGGAGCCCGCCCACGCGGCCAGCGCAGGAATGGCTGCGAGCATCCCCAAGACGATCATGTCTTGAATCACCAAAATTGAGAGTGCCAAGCGCCCGCGCATTCGGCGAAGCTCGCGACGCTCGGCGATAATCCGCATCACCAGCGCGGTCGAGGAAAGTGCCAGCGCCATGGAAACGGCGAGCGCTGCTGGCGGCGCCAACCCAAACCAGATCGCGATAGGCCATCCTGCGGCCACGGACAGCAAGCAGGATCCGAAACCCGCCACGATCATGCGCGCTAAACGGTGCTTGAGGACGGAAAGGTGAAGCTCGAGTCCAATCCCGAACAGTAGAAGTATGATCGCAAGATGCGAGATGGCGCCCAAGCCTTCAGTTGAAGGAACCAACCCGAATGCGCGTGGGCCGATAAGGGCTCCAGCTATCAGGTAGGCGGGGATCGCAGCCAGTCGCATCGGTTGCATGACGACCGCAACGACGGCAGCGCTCACCAGAATCACGACCAAATCTGTGATGATGGCCCAGTCGGTATCTGAGGCGGCAGCTAATATGCTGGGAATCATATGCTGATTCAACTCTCCAATCAGCCAAACAACTTCTGGCGCGCTTCGTTTGCGATGGCAAGAACCGCAGGATGCTTAACTTTCTTCTCGACCGAGATCGCGTAAAACCGTTCTCGTACAGACTCCAGACGACCGACCACTGTTACACCGTACTGGCGCCGGATTTCCTTTTCGATGACTGTCGGAGCAGCAAACACCCCGTCCCCAGCTTGACCGAACACTTTGAGAAGGGCGCTATCCTCGAATTCGCCGAACACCGACGGGCGAATGTCTTCGGCATCGAACCAGTGTTCCAGCGCGCGCCGAAGCGCCGTGTTGCCCGTGGGGATGATGAATGGTGCGCCGTCGAGCGACTTTGGAAAGCGCTGCCGGTACTTGGTGGCGAGTTCCTTCGTGCCGAAGATCGACACGCTGCATTCACCGAGCAAGTGGTTGAACGCTCGCACTTTGACGTCGGGGCCAATCGGGGCGTCGGACAAGACGAGGTCTAATTCGTAAACCGCTAACCTCGCAAGCAACTCCGGAGGACTGCCGTCGTGGCACACGAGCTGAACTTGTTCTGGAAGGTGCAAAGCGGGTTCGAGGAGTCGGTACGCAACCAATTTGGGTAGCACATCAGCCACGCCAACGTTGAACCGTAACGGTCTGCCCGTTGGCCGACCCTGAATCGTATCCAATAGGTCGCGCCCAAGCGAGAAAATCTCGTCAGCGTAGCGGTACACCACGCGTCCCGTCCCGGTAAGAGCAAGATTGCGTCCGACGCGCACAAAAAGCTTCTCGCCAAGAGAGCGTTCTAGCGCTCTCAGCTGAGCGGATATTGTCGGCTGAGCCAAGTTCAGTTCCTTGCACGCCGCTGCGATCGTACCTTCCTTGGCTACGACCCAGAAATACAGCAGGTGATGGTAGTTAAGCCATTGCATGGCGCCAGGATACATCTAATTATCCTATATATTTACGCGATATTTTCTATATATCTATCGTTTCGTGCGCGTCGTATATATCAGTGAGCGGCTGCATGTCAAGCCGCAACGAAGAAAGGAGCGTGCGATGCGTGTGGAAATTCGAGTAAGGCATGGACAGTTAAGTTCTTTACTGGAAGAGCAACTGGAGCGGCGCCTCTACTTCGCGCTCGCTAGGTTCGGTGGCCGAATCCAACGTATCAGCGCATACCTGGAGGACCTCAACGGGCCGCGCGGAGGTGAGGACCAGCGATGCAGAATCGAAGTCAGCCTGGTTCCTTCAGGTTCGATCATGGCCGAGGCCACCGATGCTGATGTCGAGTCGGCAGTCGGCCGAGCAGCGGAACGAGCGGCGCGGCGCGTGCGGGATGTGCTCGACCGCAAACTTACCATGCGGAATCGGGCGGGCGAACCGTTCAGTGAGGATAGCGCGCCATCGCGGGAACTCTGAGCGGCTAGATCGCGATCGAAAACCAACGGCATTACCGTCGAGGGTAAAGTGAATTTGAAAGGGAGGTGTTACCCGTGAGTTGTTCACAACGAGATAGCAAGGTGGAACTTACTTTGGTTCCGGTTCGCGACGCGAGCGACATTTTCCCCGAGTATCGCGGAACGGCGGTCGGCGATCTCCTGTCCTATCACAATCTTGGCGCGCCGCATCGCCTTCACACGGAAGCCGACCTGTTAATCGGGATGTGCATGGATAACCGATTGCAGCTCCGAATCCCTCCGGGATTTGCGTTCGTTCTCCGGTGCGCCGGTGCGAATGTTGGCATGCTTGACTTCGATGTATCCTTCGCAATTGCCGTCGGTGGTGTGCGCTCCGTTTGCCTGATCGGGCATGACGGGTGCCGTATGGTCGACGTGGCATCGACCCGCGAGGCTTTTGTCTCGGGCCTGGTCGAGAACGCAGGCTGGGATCGCAAGAACGCGGAGGACCACTTTGACGGATATTGCTCGCGCTATGGTTTCAGTGATGTTGCGAGCTTTGTTTGGCTGGAGGCAGAGCGCCTGCGGAAAACGTATGCGAACATTAGCGTGGCCCCTCTCGTCTATTCGCTCGACGATCAGAGTCTGCATCAGATTGCGGAAACAAACCAACCGGTCACATAATCTCATCCGGCAATCGAATCGAACCGCGAATTAGGCAAGTAATGAGTGCTGCCTGGCTCAGTGTTATCGTCGGTGCCATATGTGTGCGTCAACGTGCCAGAGTCCTGGTTGGCTCTTCGCCGTCGTCGTGTTCTTGTCTTGTGCGACACAAATCGGAACGGTGTGCTCGGTGGACAGATTACAAAACGTTTTGCTCGTGCTTGCCTGTGTGTTTCTCGCTGCGTCGCGGGACACGCTTGGAAAGTATTACGGAAGAGCAACTCAGCTACTCGGAACCCGGCCTGACCGGGAGAAAGGTCCTTACGATGACGAACGGCTATCATCATGAGGTTGATACGCAGTCGAAGAAGGAGCGAAGCGGCGCTAGTCGTACTCGCTCGTTACGCCGACGCACTCAACCTGACGCCCACCGGCTGGCGTCTCGCGTTACTTGCGATGCTGTGACGATGGCTGATCGCTAGACATTGTCGCGCCGAAGGCCTAGCTATAGTCACTTCAGCGAATCGAAATGCTGATGAGCGATTCTCGCTGACGCGTTCCGTGCATGATCCCGCTTCGTATAGTCCATATGCCACTCTAGCTTCTTAGGTAGCTGAACCCGAACAGGTTTTGTGGCGGGAAAGGCGTTCAGATGCTGTACGATGACGTTTCCGATCGCTTCTCCAAACACGGTAGGCACGGCGTTTCCGATCTGCTTGTATCTTTGAGCCTTTGTTCCCTCGACACGCCAGTCATCGGGAAATCCCTGAAGCAACTTGATTTCAGGGAACGTCAACCGTCGAAGTACTCCCTTCCACCGAATCCAGTCTTGACTCGACGAGCCAGTCACCGTTCGAGCGGGCAGGCTCAGATCGGCAATGAACGTCCCTTGCCTGTAGCCCCAGTGCCCGCCCGGACGTGTCGGTTCAGCTCTACCTGGGCTCTTCAATCCGCTTCCGGGGCGGATCGCTTTAAGCTGGCCGGCCAAACGCTCACTTGGATAAGTGAAATTCCCTTCATCCTCATCAGCATGTGTGCCTAAGAACCCCTCAAGAGTACGCCATGGATTTCCAAAGAGCTCAGAATCCTTGGAAAACGTCGGCTCAGGGAACACCGGTACCGTTCCGCGAGAAGATCCGAGGATAAAGCACCGAACGCGTCGCTGAAACGCGCCAAAGTCTGCGGCGTTAAGAAGCGCTGCCCGACAGCTATAACCAATCTCCTCAAGGCTGTGAATCAGTTCCTTTATGACACCTCCTGGTTCGCCCGACTTATCTCGTGCAGTTACCAATCCGCGAACATTTTCAAGAAGGAACATCCGTGGCTTCATCGCGTCAATGATCCTGAAGAACTCGCTAATCAAAGCCCCGCGCGGATCAAGGACGCTTAACTGCTTGCCGGAGCTTGAAAATGCTTGGCAGGGTGGCCCACCGACAACTAAGTCGAGTTCACCTCCAGGGTACAATTCTTGGGGACTCAATTCACGTATATCGGCATTGAGAATTCTTGCATTGCCCAAGTATGACCTTTGGTCGGAGTGGCACCACCCCTGGTTGTTTTCGAGCGTGGAGCAGAAGTTCTTCTCGATCTCGCAAAGCGAGAATGGAACCAGCCCAGCTCGTTCCAAGCCTATGTCTAGGCCACCAGCGCCACTGAACAGACTGACGTATCCGAAGCTCATGCACATACCTCCAGGTCACCGAGTCTATGTTCCCAAACCACAAGCACATTCGACGCCTTAAGACTCGCGATGTTGCGTTCTGTAAAGAAACCAGCTATCACAGCGACGATCTCAGGCGAACCAAGAGCTTCCGACGCTCCCCAGTCGCTAGCCTTATCGCAGCACTCCTTTACCCTCTTCGTTGCATCAATTTCCACGCCTACAGATTTGGCCTCAACTAGTACTAGCTTCTTGGACTTCTTGCTGCGGAATACGATGTCTGCCTTCTGAACAGTACGGCCAGCTACCCGAAGTTCCGGCGTGAACTCGCCGATCTTGACGTCCGTGTACTTGCGGACCACAGCGGCATAACCAGACTTCACATAGCCATACGAAATCAACTGTGACGCAACTGCGTCTTCTTGTTTCGTGCTCCTCCAGTTGCGATAGGCAGTTTGTGCGTTCTGATCGGCAACCAGTGAGCACGTCCAACTCTTGGCGTACATCTGGGCAAGCGCAAGGTCCGAAATGTCCTCGCTCAGCCAGATGAACCGGGTGCGATCAATGTTGCGCTGGGCGAAATCTGCGATCTTCCCCGCGATTACCGACAACTGGCCATGTTTCTTACTTCTCTTGTCGATCTTCTCCTGCTCGAACTTGCCAATGGAGTTTAGGCCGAAGACCTGGCCGAATTTCATTTGGCTGATGGTAGGGGCAATAGCGTACCTCAGAATCTTGATTATTCGGGAATCCTCAAGAATAGCTGCTGGAGTGATGGTTGAGAAGGCACTTGTTAGTGAAAACGCGATATCGTAGGTCTCTCCGTTCTGTGCAACAGCGTTCTTGTATAGCGTCTTCATTTCTCGGAGGTAGGTCTGCATCTCGAATTCTCGCGATGCCACAATATCGTGTTCAAGAGCCATGCAAGTTTGTTCCTGGTTTCGTGCGGTCGGAAGGACCGCGGTAAGCGCCAGCTAGTCTCCGCGCGCCGTCACACTCTCATCCGAGCGGTCTGAGCCAATGTGCCACTGGCCGTGATCTTAGCATGGCGATCAGTTGATTCAATTGCTTCGATTAGTTTCGCCGGAAGACCGGAACGGCGGAAGGCGCGTAACCCGACTTGGTAGCGGCGATGCTAAGCTTGCGTGTCTCGGAAAGCCGAGGAACGTAGCCCCTTGCTCCCGATGCGCATGGTAGACAATCGTGTAGTGAGTCTCTGCGCATCCGAGGCCGATTCTCTGCGACATATGTTCGGTCCGGCGACGCTTCTTGCCGTCGCGGACTTGCCCGTCGGTCGCGGTTTTGAACCGCCACGACGGCCGATCCGTGTTCGGCCAAATAGAGGCACCTTACAGTGAGAAACAGGTGCAGTTTCGCTTCTCGGTGATGTTCGGTAGACTAGCCGCTGTCTCATCTACCGGTGCGACGCGCGTGATCGCTCGTCGCGAGGACAGGCTTATTAACCAGAACGGGCACTATGGACCTGATTGAATCGAATGTGGCTACCAGCGCTCCTGAATTTCAGGAGAATCGCAAGGCGATGGTGGGGCTGGTTTCGGAGCTGCGTGAGCGGTCCGCGACTGTCCGCAGGGGCGGTGGCGAGGCAGCGGTCGCGCGCCATGAGTCTCGGGGCAAGCTGTTTGTCCGCGATCGGATCGACCATCTGATCGATTCGGACAGTCCATTTCTAGAGATGAGTTCGCTCGCCGCGTGGGATATCTATGAAAATCAAGGCCCCAGTGCGGGGGTCGTTGCGGGTATTGGCCGCGTTGAGGGTAGGCAGTGCATGATCGTCGCAAATGATGCGACGGTGAAAGGCGGGTCGTACTATCCGCTCACGGTCAAGAAGCACCTGCGGGCGCAAGAGATTGCTCAGGAGAATCATCTTCCGTGTATCTATCTCGTTGATTCGGGCGGGGCATTCCTGCCGCTTCAGGCGGACGTCTTTCCCGACAAGGAACATTTTGGCCGTATTTTCTATAATCAAGCGAGGATGTCAGCACTCGAGATTCCGCAGGTTGCGGTGGTCATGGGTTCGTGTACCGCTGGCGGTGCGTATGTGCCAGCCATGAGTGACGAGACCATAATCGTTCGAAATCAAGGCACGATTTTTCTGGGCGGTCCACCGCTGGTGAAGGCTGCGACTGGCGAGGAAGTGACACCCGAGGAGCTTGGAGGAGCGGACGTTCACTGTCGAACGTCTGGCGTGGCGGACCACATTGCGGAAAACGACGAGGATGCCATTCTCATTGCACGTAGCGTTGTCGCGCACCTGAATCGAAAGCCGGGCGCGACGCTCGAAACGCTTGCCGCCGAGGATCCCGTGTATGATCCCGTGGAGATTTATGGTGTTATCCCGTCGGACAAGAGAAAGCCCTACGATGTGCGCGAGGTCATCGCGCGCATTGTGGACGGTAGCCGCTTTCACGAATTCAAGGCGCTCTACGGAACGACGCTGGTTTGCGGGTTTGCGCATATCTGGGGATACCCCGTCGGGATTCTTGCTAACAATGGCGTTCTTTTTTCGGAAAGCGCTCTCAAGGCGGCGCACTTCGTTGAAATTTGCAGTCAACGCGGCATTCCGCTGGTGTTTCTGCAGAACATCACCGGGTTCATGATCGGAAAGGAATACGAGGCAGGCGGAATCGCCAAGGACGGTGCGAAGATGGTCGCTGCCGTCTCGAACGCTGCGGTGCCCAAGTTTACGGTCATCATTGGCGGTTCGTACGGTGCGGGCAATTATGGAATGTGCGGCCGGGCGTACGCGCCGCGGTTTTTGTGGATGTGGCCCAACGCTCGAATATCCGTGA
>JAJDEA010000240.1 GCA_029260035.1 Phycisphaerae bacterium | reverse complement strand
GTTACATCTTGGAATGTACGCATTGATGCCAAACTTCAATTCGCTCTACGTTCTCGTTCACCTCAACTCACATTCGTCACTTGCTCCTTCTGTGCCAACAGCTTATCCATAGCTTCCCCGGCCGCCCGTTCATTCGCATCCGTGACTCGATTGTAGAACTGCATAGTCACGCGGGTATTAGCATGACCGAGCAGTTTGGCGAGTGTTCGCGGCGGCGTGCCCGCCTCCGCGTGATTTTGGGCAAAGCTCTTGCGGAATGAGTGAAGCGTGAATGGAGCCGTAAGCTCAACACCCGCGCGGCGCAAAAACACCTTCGTATCGCGGAGAACATTGTTGATCATGTCACGATTCTGCCAGGGGCGCCAGGATTTCCCGTTCCAGGCCTTACCGACACGAGTCATTTGCCAATTGGATTGCACAACGGCGAACCGCTCGGAGGTCAAAACGATAAATCCGCCAGACTTGAAAGCCAAACGCATGGCCGCGGTCAGGTCGGCAAGAGCCGCCTCGGGGATGGGGACGGTACGTTCCTTGCTTTCGCTGGATTGTCCTTCGGCTTTGACGGTAAAGGGTGGAATCTCTTCCGTGCCCGCGCGATTGACTACATGTACGCGTCGCTTTTCCAAGTCAATGTGACAGACTTGTAGGTTGTAGGCTTCGCCAGCGCGCAGACCGCAGCCGTACATGAGCCAATAGGCAGCTCGCCTCTGCACACAGGGCACCTCCATTAGCAAACGCCTGAACTCATCGGGCGTGATGTGTTGCCAGGGTTTTCCCTTGGGATTGAGACGCAGAGGAGAGGGACCGTTATCCTTGCTAGCGCAGAAGGGATTCTCGTCGGCGTAGTCCCAGGAAACTGCTGCGGCGAACATCGCCCGACAGTGAATGAGATGCCTCGTCTTGGACCATGTGGACAGTGCCTCAGGTTTGCCGTCGCAGCGTTTGCGCGTTGCGATGAAGGCTTCGGCATCGCGGCGCCGAATGTCGCGTACCTTCCGAGTGGCGCTGAAGTAGAGAAGCAGTTGATCCGTCGTGTTGCGATAGCCACTTTGCGAGGCGTAGCTCAACCCGGAAAGCCGGGCTTCCGCAAAATCTTCAACTAGCTCACCGAGCATGGCGTTGATGGGATCCCTACGTTCTCCCCGGTTGAGTAATGCTTGCTTGTCGGCGAAGAAGGCCTTGGCCTCGTGGCAGTGCCGGAAGGCCCTGCCGTATCGACGCTGCTTGCCGTTTTCGTCGGGCTCTCCGTGCCAGCGAACGATCCAGCAACTTCGCCGACGTGGCTCATGATGAAAGGTAACCGACATGTACATCGGGTTCTCCTGGAACGGGTGACCATGTCTCAATTCAAGCGTTCAAGCAAGACGAATCTCGCCAAATGATGGCATTACAATGACACCTATCTTCTTGCAGACAGGCTTGGATTCGTGGGTCTGCAGCGATTGGGGCGTTTGTCGTGGCGAACCGTGGTTGGACGCGAAGCTACGAAGTCCAGCACGTCATCCGCCCGAAAACGCCTTTGTCGGCCTATGTGGATGGCGGCCAACTGATGGCTGAAGACGTATCGCTGCACCGTGGTGACCGAGCATCGCAACAGCTCGGCCACCTCCTCAGTGGTCATAACGGCAGGCATTAGTTGATTTAGCGAATGGCTCATCGTGGCGAGTTTCCCTAAGCGGTTGATCAGTGAAGGCGATTCGGCGAGAGAAGGACTTCGACAGGATTATGGCTCTATCTCGTTACAGGAGCATGGCCAGGCAACCGCGAAGGAGCGTAATCACCAGCCACGTCAGAATTAGCAACCGATTGGGCGACAAGGGCCTACCCGGAACCAACCTGTGCCAACAGTCCTCCATACGTTTGAGTGTGCGATCGATCAACGGGCGACCGGCCTCGTTGAACTCGCTGAGCACCGGCACAACTCGTTTCCTGCAAACTGCGTGGATGACGAGCAAGAGGGCGACAAAATCAAGCAGCAGGCCCGTGGCATAAACCAGTGTCTTGAATAAAATCCCAGGTAAACTCATCGATTCCTCCTTTCCTTTCTAGCTCGCGAACAATTGGGCGACAGCTACCGCGTGATTCGACCGGCCAATTCTTCGAACTTCTGAATGAGTTCCCTCTTGTCGCCAATGAAGGCGTAGCGCGGCGTCACACCATCGTTATGTTTCGATGCGATCTCCTTAAGGAGGTCTTCATCGACATCATTTGGCGAACCGCCGATCCCGATGCAGTCGATGCACACGCCGGACTTCTTGAGGTCTCTGGCCGCTCGCAATGGATCACTGTCATCATTGTGATGACCATCCGTCAGCAAAATGATCCGCGGGATAACATTCGCGGCTTCGGTCTCTGAGGTTGGGAAGATCAGCCGGTCCAGCAGGGATCGCGATCGGCGTTCGAGCAAAACCGGCTTAGCCCGAAGCAACGCAGATGTAATGTTGGTAGCACCGCTGGTGCGAATTCCCTTGATCGACCGACATATACGATTCTGATATTTGCCCACCACTGCTGGCTGTGTAAGCCACCAGGCACTGCCGGCGTACGCCATCGCGCCCACTTCGTCATCGCGGGCAATTTGGGCCTTGCGCTGGATGAGGGCGATGGCCGCCTCGGTCGCAGCCTGCAGTCGTGACGGCGGCCAGTCGGTGACATGCATTGACGGCGAGGCATCGATTGCCAGGACAAGCCGTTCAGGGCGGCCTCCGGTGCAATCGGTGCTCCCATTTGTGAATCGTAGGTATTTCATTTTGGATGCTCCTTCATTTTGAAAAATTCGACTTTGCCTACGCCGCTTGCTGGCCGGAATCTGACTGTGCGATTCCTTTGCTGTAATCGATACGGATTTCGGTCTGCCCGCCGCCTATGAGATCCTTACCGGTGGCATGGATCATGCCGTTCTCATCGATCGCATAGGCGACTTCGATACGACGTGATTTCTTATGCTCCGGTGGCAGGTTCGAGAGTACGATCTCACCAATGGACAGACACTCGTCACGTTCCTGGCCTTCGTCTCCCTGCAGTACCTCGATGCGCGCTTCGGTCTGATCTTCTTCGTGCAGAGCAAAGCGATCCGTCTTGGTCATGGGAATGGGTGTACCCTTGGGCAGAATCACGGCATTGCGAAGGGTGCCATCTTTTTCAGTGACGCAGCAGCCGATCGCGTGTGCGGTGGATTCCTGAACAAACGCCTTCGGTGCGGGTATGGCCCGCCCACCGACCATGATGGTCTTGCCCTCCTTGGCGAGTTCCATTGCGCACATCTGGGCTGCTCCATAACACACGGCGCGGTCTGGCTCGATGTCACAGTGCGGTACGATGCTGGTTAAGTCAGCGAGCGCGCTCTGCACGGCGGGTATGCGAACACTGCCACCAACCAGAATGAATGTGTCCAATTCGGTGAACGAAAGTCCGGTTTCTTCCACGGCCTCTTTGGTGCAGTCCATGGCATCCTGAACCAGATCAGAAGTAAGAGATTCAAACTGATTCCGAGTGATTTCGATGATTGATTGACGGCCCTGACAGCCGACCACGATGCGGGTTTTGTTCTTCTGGGAGAGATGGATCTTGGCCTGCTCGACCTTGTCCGCCAGCTCCTGGAAAAACAGTGGATCGGATTCCTGCGTTGGTTCGTATTTGTTCTCTTTCGTAAACTGCTCGAGGATATGAGGTTTCAGGCGCGCACTGAAATCCTCACCGCCGAGTTTCTCGCGGCCGGTGCTGTTGAGCACCGTAATACGATCACCCTTGCTCTCCAGAATGGAGACGTCGAGCGTACCTCCGCCAAGATCAAAAACACCGAACCGAAAGTCCTTGTTCTTGTCCAGCGCGTAGGCAATTCCCGCGGCGGTGGGTTCGTGGACCAGTTTGATTGCCCTGATCCCGGCACCTTCCGCTGCATCGATCATGGCCTGTTTGCGATGATCCTGAAAATTTGCGGGTACCGTAAAAATTGCCTCGTCCACTTCCTGATTGAAACGGTTTTCGACATCGCGTTTGAGTGCTGCGATCAGGATGCGGGTCAGATCGGTCGCGGTGTAGGTTTTTCCATCGGCATCAGTGAAGAGCACATCTGACGAGCCGAGTACACGTTTGAAGCAGGTGTGAACATACTGCGGATACAAAAACCCTTCGGCCAGGGCTTCCACGCCAACGATTGGCGTTCGACCGTCCTCAAAATAAACCGCCGATGGCGTGTACGGATCACCGCGGTGATTCAAAACGATCTGTGCGCGGCCGGTGTCATCCAACGCGCTGACTTTGCTTCTGGTAGTTCCTACGTCTATTCCCAAAACGATCATGGCGTTTAGCTCCTTTTGATTGTTTGGTTAACTATTCTCTGATTTCACGAACACGGAAACGCGTTCGGCCACGATTACGCGCTCCCCAACCTGAAAACCCGGGGCCAGTCGGGATGCAATTCGGCCCACTTGTGCGGTGTCATTGGTAGCCATGCGTTGCACGGCTGATTGACGCGCTCGATCAAACCGGTCTCCTTCACAGGTGAACACCTCCACACCGAAGTCACCGAGGATGGTCTCGAGCTCGATGCGTACACCATCTAATGACTGAAGGGACCACGCTTTGGTGGAGTGACGGCGTAAAGGCTCCGGGACCTTGCGAAGTGCTCCGGCCAGAAGCGTTCGCTGTTCCATCACCCTTCGATGCAGCGCAGCGATCTTGCGGGTGAGCGGTTCCGTGAAATTTCCGTCCCTTTCGGCCTGTTCGAATTGAGCCAAGCGATCGTGCAACCGGCCGATGAGTTGATCCCGTGCTACGAGTTCGGTGATCTGTTGACCTTGCGCGGCAACCGAAGCCGATAGCTCATCCAGTTTTTTCGTGAGGGTTGTACACTCGGCTGTGAACGCACCTACGAGGTCTTGTGATGTCGGATCCAGCTCGGGTTCATCGAGAATTTCTTTCTCCTCTTGGTTTGGATCCGGTGCGCGATCTTCCAGGCCCGGCCCTTCGGCAAATGAAGCAGCAGTTTCCCGGTTTTCCATTCCGTTCATTCCAATGATCATGAGTCCTTCCTTTCCCGGCTGGCGGTGACCAGCCGCACGATGGCAACCCCCGTAGCGCAGAGCACACCCAGGACGCACAACCCCAATGTCTTGTCCTCGAAGGTATGCCTCGGCCCGATGTGGCAGATCGATGAGACCGCCGCCGACAAGCCATCTTGGTAACGTATTGCCAAAACCACACCGAGGATGACGAGTCCAAGCGCGACCACGTTGGACCACTTAATCTTCATGATGAATCAACTCCTTTCTAAAATGTGGACTTGTTGTTTGCCTGGTTTGCTTATTTGCTTTGTTTGCTACGGTCTTACGACCCGGCAAAATGCGGCAATTTATTCATAACTCTTTCTGTGGCAGCACCTTGCGTCAGCACAAAAAGACCATCCCGATTGACCGGTACATACAGTCGGTCAAGCTTGCGTCGCACACTTTCGGCGATGCGCGCGGTGGGCGTGACGATCCAGAGTTCCTGCGACCCTATGGCCTGCGCCTTATCCAAATCGCCTTCGATACGTTTCGCCGAACATTCAGCTTCGATTGCGATGCAATAGCCCTCGCGCTCTGCAACCAGATCCACGAACCGAATGGTTGATCCCATACGGACTGGTACTTCCTGATCTGTGTGCCAGCCTTCTAGCTCGAACAGATCAGACAAAACCGCAATCAAGATGACGTTGTGCAAATAGCCTCCACGCATGATTCTTAGTTCTCCTTTCCTTCAATCGCAGCCAAAGCCCTCGGCAACGGTTCGAGTACGATCGATCCTCGACCTCGAGATGAATTATTGACACGGTGCTCCCGTAGATAACCCTGTTGAACGAGTTGCTTACGTAGCGCGATTGCCTGATGAGTTCCCACCCCCGCCAGCTTGGCGTAAGCGCTTGAGGGCTTTCCGGGATGGTTGATCACGGCTCGCAGGAAACGACTCTCTGTATCTGACAACAACGGCACAGCGCTGGATGAAACGGGGCTGGCTTGGCTGGTTGGATGACCATTGGGCGACCAATCGGTAAACTCGCTTGCAACTTCAGTTGGCAATGCCAACAGCTCGGCAAGCCCCGCCGATGAATCCGCGGTATCCATCGAAGCGCCCACCGCCGGAAGAAGACCGGCCAGGGTGCTGTGGCCTTGCACAGTTTTCGGTGAAGGCGGTTTGGAAAAATCCAAGTAGGGCACGCGCAGCCAGAACGGAGATCGCCCCGGCCCCTCTGCCAGTTGGCCGACGAACTGGCCTGGCACGAGATGCTGCGCCATATAGCGACGCTGCTCTGCCGTCAGGCCCATGGCTTCGGCTATCGTGGAATAATCACTTGCGCTACCGCAGCGCCCAATGAACTTGTTGGCGGTGTTGGATAGAATCGCTGGCGCGATGTCGGCAGATTGAATGGACAACTCCAACCCGATGCCCGTTCCGCGGATCAGCCCAATCAAGTCGCCGATGCCGGTACCCGATGCCGACACGAGACGAGCCGCTTCATCACAACAGACGAGCAGACTCATGCGTTTGTTGGATACACCAGCCGCAACGCGCGACGTAAACTCAGGCAGAATCAGGCTCGAGAGAATCAAGTCTTTCTCCACCTCTCCTACGCCGTCGAGCTCGAAGACAATTTGATGTTTGGCCAGATCGGTAGTTGACCAACCGCGCCGGTAGCACAGCACAGATCGCAATGACATAAGCACGGGATCTAGCGCGTCGATAACGGCCATGCGCGCCTGGGCGTTGGCTGAAGCCTTGACCGATACCGCTTCGCGCAGATCGAACAACGTGGGGAATCGCAGGCCACCTTGGGTTACGCCAAAACGCTCGAAGAGTTCAATTAGGGTGACGTTGATGAGTTTGGCAGCTCGGGCCGGTAGCCGAAAGACCTGCACCAACACATCCGCCACACGCGTGGCCCAGCTATACGGAGGGACGTGGCGTGGCACTTCGAGCGGGTTGAGCCGCAGTGAACGGGCGGGGACAACCTTGAGCACCAGCCCCATGGCAGCGAACCAGGGAACCAGACAGCGGTATTCACGCTTGCGAAAATCGAACAGAAACAATCCCTTCACATGCTTTGCGGCTTGTAGAATCGTCCAGCGTGATCTGGTTGTCTTGCCGGATCCACTGCCACCCAGCGTGAGCGTGTGAGCGCCCATCCCTTGAGCGGCCTGCCGAATCGGCCTGTCCTTGTCATCCACGCCGTGGACTATCTCACCCTGGGTCTTACCGATTTGTCGAAACGGTCCGGCATACATCTGCGCGTTCTTGTGCTTTGTAACGCGTTCGCGTAGCCAGCCGATTTCGGTATTTTCTGCGACTTCCATCTGGATCACGCGACGCATCGCGCGACCCACTGGGTCTTCAAGCAGGTCGTTTTGGACCCCATAGAGCAGATCGAGTGTTGTTTGGGATGGTTTATCGCTTCGCATGTTCGTCTCCGAATCGCACGAAAGGTGAAAGAATTGACTTCGCGATGTTGCGTGCCAATTGTTTTCTTGAACGAGCGGCGTAACAGGTCTTGCAGTAACGGAGCGCCTCAGCTGTGGCATCCCTCTCAAATACGCTGTGTTTCGGGCAGAGCGGCATGTGGCAGCAATGACAGGAGCCGTAGCAGCTTTCGCAAACAGGCTCGGTGCAAACTGCGCAGAATCCACCCGGTGGTTTGAGGCAACCGCACACGCAGGCGACACGCCGGAGGACGTTGTATGATTCAATGGCCCCGGCATCGCTGAGAACATGGGCCGTGTCTTTTTGTCCGGTCTGCTGTGGTGTTTTGTTCCATGGATCATGACAAAACTCATCCTCTCGCTCACTCCGAATGGGTTGCATGGGCGTGTTCCTTTCCGATGTTGCACGTTGATGACCTACCAACTCCCGGTGAAAAAATTCTCACGGAGCCAATTCCAAAGATGGCGTAGAAACTGATAGCAAAACACAATCGAGAAAACACCGATCATTAATCCATTGATCACGAAGGCGATCCAAAGCGCGAAGCGAAGAATGTCTCGCAAGAGTTCCAACAGTGTGAGTTTCCAGGGATTCATGGGTTGCTCCATTAGGCAGCGCAATGCTTGTCACTTGTGACACTCGACTCAAATCGACGAACCAGGGCATCGAGAGTGGCTGGCCATCGCGCCGGATCGACTCCGCGCGGAGCCGGCACCTTGGCGCGGAGCGACTTGTAAATGACATGGGCATCAGCCAGCGTTCTCAAAACCACTGGGGCACGATCACCGATGGCGTACAAGCCAATTGAACGAGCCAGATCGCGGCGGATGTTGGCCGCACGTTGCCTGGCCTGATCATGAGCCTTCGTGCCGGGTGCAAAAATTGGTGTGTTCATCGTTCATTCTCCTTGGTTGTGGCGATTTCAAAGAGTCGCCGGGTCCTTTTGAGAAAAGGTGTTCCGTTTAAGGGCACACGCGCCTTACACTGGCCGGGGAAGCGCCGCCTTTATTCGCTCTTGTTCAGGAATTTTCGCGCGACACGAAATTCGGCCTCGCGCATTCGGGTTCGGTAGGCTTCCTTACAACGGTGTGCACGATTCAAAAGACCATGCACGGTACTGCGGCTGCGACCTAGGCGTGTAGCGATTTCGGCTTGAGACAATCCATCACGATAACGAAGACACACGGCTTTCCATTGGCCATGACTTAGCTCATCCTGGCAAGCCTCGTACTGCTCATAAACCGAACGCAGACGGATCCGCTCATCCACATCAATCGGCAGCGTTTCGACTGGGCGATAGGCCAGATCACCTGCGGCAGTTGCAAAGGCAACGGTTCCGTCATTGTCTTGAGTCGCGTCATCAAGGTTTTCTTGAACTCTGCATTCGAAGTTGGTCTCCGCTGACGGAATCGCACACTTGTGTTCGAGTACCAAATCAGACACCACGGACAGCCATTCTTGAACCACGGGAAGCAGGGCGCATACTTTATCCCATCGCGGATCGAGAGGATCATAATGGCTGGATTCCCTGCACATAACTATCTGGTTCGCCGAGTGCGATGTTGCCCCTGCCACTCGATTGACTACGATTGCTACAATTAGCTGCGTCAACGCGAGTTATCGCCGCTGCACTTGTCACTAGCGTCTCACCGGACATTCATGAGGTCGAGGGTACATAATGGAACAAGAAGGAAAGAAAACGCGACGTGCGCGCGGTATCGAAATAACGCCTGAAATTCGACGGAGATTTCGGTCCTACCGCAGCAGCGCTCAATTGAATGTGGCAGACCTTGCGCGAATCGCGAATGTCAGTGAGAAGCTGATCAAGAACATCGAGAGCAATACGAGTGGTCGGAGTCGTTTTGACGAATCAAAACTGACGGATATGTGCGCTGCGCTGGGTTGCACATTAGATGAATTGCTTTACGGCGCATCCGATGGTCCGACTGGTCTCCATGTACCTGGAGACTTTGAAAGTTTGACGGCGCTCACGGAAAAACTGGATGCCAATCTTATGCCGCTAATTCGAGATCTACGGCAAGAGATCGATGCCGTTGAGGAAGCTTATCAAGATCTGTTACTAGTACGTCTACAGAAGCAAGGCATTCCACTCGAAATACTGCTTCGGAACCTACACGGACCTCATCTCTCGGATTTACTCATTCGTACTGCACCGAGACCGGATTTGGAGATCGATGTTTCGGACGGATTCGATAGATTGACCTTTCGCTATGAGGGGCACTCATTGAACGTTGAAAAACCCCAACTACTTTGGGACTGTAACTGCGCCACCCCTGGCGCAAAGCATGACGCAAGTCAATGTCCAATTCATTCGCAAGAAGAGGGTGCAGCCGTCGGAGCCAGATTTGCAAGCGGACGCATCCTTCTCAAGTATCGCGATCGTGTATTCCATTGGCGTAACACGAAATCACTGTGGCCGCCATCTGTGGATTCCTTTGCGATGTTCGATGACTTGCGCCGTATGGGTCTCATGTCTTCCGACATCGATAGTGTTCTTGATCTTGGTGCAGGAACGGGATTCCTTGGAATCATGCTCGCGCTCGAAAACCCGCGCGTCACAAGATTGGACTTAAGCGACTGGATGCTGACGCCAACTGTTTACGCACGTACGAACTGGTTGATAAACAGCGAGCATCACAAATATGTACGTGCGCGATGTCGGTTGGGGCTTTTGGCACAGTGGTTTGGCTCGATGGATGAGCCCTACGACGTTGTACTCTGCAATCCACCTTACCTGCCTCTGTTGCCCGGGTTTGATGAGCTCGGACTCGATGCTACGGTTGATCAACTCATTAACGACGAATCGGCGCGGTTTACGCAGGCGGAACAGGAACGATCAAACGGTATTGGTCAGGCGGAGAATCAGCGAAAAGCAGCACAAAAAAAGGCGATCGAGGAGTTTACCTCAGAAGCGAATAAAAATCTTGAGTCGGGCAAGAAGGGATTTGAGCAAGCGTTAGCCGACCAGGAATCCGCTGGAAATACAGTATTGTCTAAGCTCGACAAGCATCTTAAAGACGCAAAGCGAATCATCGGCCTAATCTCCAATACCGGTATGGCTGGGCATTATCAGAAGGTTGCGAATCGCGAATGGTGGGAATCGCTGGCGTGGCGAGTTATTGCGATGGTGTTTTTCATTGCCACGGGCGGTCTGGTCTTTTGGGTTGTATATGAAGTTAAAGCCGACGAATTTAAATGGGAGGTCGGCTTGTTCCGATTGGCGGCAGCGGGAATCCTACTCGCACCCGCGTTTTACGCCACGCGTGTTGCAGCAAGACACAAGGCACTTGAGTCTCACAATCGTCGGCTTGAGCTAGAATTTGCGTCAATTACCCCTTATCTCGACACTTTATCTAATGACAAATCACAGGCAGTTATTGAGAAACTGGCCGAAAGATACTTTGGGAATCAACACGCGTCCGAGACAGACGAGGTGGACGGAAACCTGAAACAAGTTTTTCTGCGCGGTGACCAGATCGTACTGCTTGTGGAACGTGTACTAAAGGTTCTTAGGAAGTAGGCCCAAGATGGGCCGTCGGAAATTCGGGGGAGGATTTGTTTTGTACGCGGAACTGCTAAACACATTCAAGAACCTTCATTGGATTTCAAGGAGGGAATCTCGAAGTGTTGCACGAGGCGGCGGAACATCTCCTCTTTGCCAACGTAAGAGCTCCGGATCACCTAGCGACTTATCACGTGCTAGGGGCAAGTACTAATCAAATTGGGCCGCGATAGTGACGCGAGAGATGTGTTGTTAGAAGGCTGCGCAAGAGTCAAGGCTGCAGGCGAGGGTATGGGGCGTGATCTCGGGCCAGCGATGGCTGACATGCTCCATGCACTCTAGGTAGTGTCGCGCAGAGTTGCGTATTCCTAGTGATACCCAATTGCCACCTGATTTCATGCTTTATTGCACTGGGCTGGCCCCGTAGAGTCGTGTGCGGGAAAAATATCCTCGCAACTCTCGACGTAACCACATAACTCGCATATGCACTTGCAGTGGCGGGAGATTAGCTGCCCGAGTTCGCACTGAGGACACAGCAAGTCGCTAGACTCTTTCGACAACCCTTCGTTTGGCTGTACGTCACTCATCGCGCTCATCCTCTCCCAGCATACCCTATGTACATTCTCGTAACGTCATCTACCGTATACGTCCCGAATGTCAACAGGGTCTGCAATTCGTTATCACGTCCGTGACTAAGCGGTTAGCTGCTATTCATGCGCAAACGGCTTGAGTGAGCTAATAGATTCCTAGCGAATTGGTGCAACCGCGATTTGCGCCAGTACCAGAGGCAGCGTACAATTTGATTTGCTGCGGCAACATCATCGTGGATGGTTTGGTAAGGGAAAGTCAGGCGCATGCCGTTAAAGTTCTCAAGTGGCACTCGAGCGCCATAACACCGGAAGCCTCGCTCCACTCGATGAACTTCGTCACATCCACAGACCTCGTCCACGCTTTGCGCTAGTGAACCCGAGACTGCGGCATTTCTTGGTGATTTTCTGAGATTGCGTTGCGTCAACGCCGCATTTTCTCGCAATTGAAGAAGATGAAGCGCCGGCAAAACCCCTGCTTCGCGGCGTTTTGCGAGCTTTCTCAACTTAATCCAATTCTCACCAGATTTTCCTTGACTCTGTTATGCGGTCAAGGTACATCAGGACATGTCGAGAGCGCGACACAAAAAAAGCAAAGCTCGTAACTGAAGAGTATGAGATTCTTGGATCCAGCTAGCCAACCCGCCAAACCTCAGACATTCTGTCCACAGTAGGTTTGCACCTAGAAAGAGGTCAGCGCCGTCCAAATCAAGGTCCGTCTCTCGGTCAATTAGCCAGCTGACGCACATTGACATTAACCCACTGACTTCCCCAAAACCGCTCTTGATTCTGATCAAAACCCTTGACACGAATCAGAAAACCCTGTACATTCCATTCGAGAATTGAAATGCCAACCCGCCAAGGTTTCCATAACGCGTCGCTTTTTTCATGCGCGCACACCGAGTTTTTCCAGCGCCACGGCCGTGGCCAGGTGGGACACTCGGTGACGCTTACCTTTGGCGGGTTGGCTAGCTGGGACTCATCTGGCCACCTTAACGCCAGCACATTGCTGCACATATTTCCAAGGCCTGCCAGAGAAGTCCCTTTGCGAATCGTTGCATTTCTAGAGACCCCGCAAAGGAGAAACTGCCATGTGCACTCGCCGTCCATTCCACTCAAGACTGTCCGTTCTGTCGACGTTCGCATTTCTTGTGCTAGCTAGCGCACGATGCAATTTCCCGCCAATACAAGAGTGCGAGGTGATCGAGAACGGGAAGATCGATCTCAATCGCCAGACAAGTTGCATCAGTTCCGTCGATGAGATCGTTGATGCACTGAGGGAAGACTCTGATTTCAATCTTGCTGAAGGACCGCAGGGAGAACAAGGTGAGCAGGGCGATCGAGGACCGCAGGGCGAACCGGGACCCCAGGGTGCGCAGGGCGAGAAAGGAGAAAAAGGAGATCCGGGACCGCCTATCGATAACCCGGAAGAAATCGCAGATGCCTTGAAAAATGATCCCGCGTTTCTGGAAAGCGTCATGGGTGAGTCAGGCACGTCAGATCATGGGGAACTTGAAGGCTTGACTGACGACGATCATCCACAATATGTGATGCAAAATGAAACGGATTCCATCGTCGAAGAAATGCTCGTCGATGGAAGTGTAACCAATGCCAAAATCGCGTCCGTTACGCCAAGTAAGATCACTCCACAAGGAATCGGCTCAGGCCTCGATGCCGACACCGTAGATGGTTTGCACGCCAGTGAAATCGCTACCAACAACAACGTCTGGCGACTCGACGGCAATAGCGGCACAACGCCGGGGATGGATGTTCTGGGCACGACGGACAACAAGTCTCTTGAGATCGTCGTAAATGATCTGAGGGCGTTTCTACTCGAGCCCAACGCCACCAGCCCCAATATCATTGGCGGATACCAGAGTAATAGCGCTAGCGCCAGCGTCGTAGGCGCATCGATCGGCGGGGGAGGCGCAAGCGGTGCAGTGAACACAATCACCGGAAACTTTGGAACAATTGCGGGAGGGCAGAATAACACCGCCGGTGTTTACGGATCGGTCGGTGGTGGGATTGCCAATCAGGCTACGGGTGAGCGGAGTAGTGTTGGAGGGGGAACTAGTAACATGGCAAGCAGTTCCCACGCCACTGTTGCGGGTGGCGATGGGAACAGCGCAACTGGAGCCAGTTACACAACGGTTGGCGGCGGAAAGCTAAACAGCGCAAGTGGACAATCGGCCACGGTTCCAGGCGGAGAGAACAACACGGCATCCGGCAGTTACAGTTTTGCAGCGGGCCGGACAGCCCAAGCAAACCACCGAGGTTCCTTTGTTTGGGGAGACTCGGAAGGGACGAGCATCTCTTCTTCCGCCAATGATCAATGGACGGTTCGCGCGCAAGGGGGATTTCGGTTCTTCACAAATGAT
>JAJDEA010000239.1 GCA_029260035.1 Phycisphaerae bacterium | reverse complement strand
CATTGTCTACCACTTCAGTCCCCTGCAATTCCATTGTTTCGGTTTTCAGTTCATTCTCGAATGGCGTTCTGGATGCGAATTGGCTAACCACAGCCCGAGGTACGGCGCGCCCCTGTGAACCCAGGACACCAGGGTCAAGGTCTTCGTAGGCTGTCTTCGTTTTTGCATCAATGAGGTAGAATACGTCGCCATTGGAGCCGGCTTTGACAGTTACGGCCTCCTTGGCTTTCGGAGGCGTCACTTTGATGTCGCAGATAAAACGATCAAGGTCGTGCTCAGATTGTTCGCCAACAGTTACCGTGCCTGTGATGCCTGGTACCCAGGCTGCGACGGCTCCGCTGGGGACGTATTCGATTTCATATTGAACAGTCTTGACTTTCTTCAACGCTTCGGCAGATTTCTTGAGAAGTGCGAGGGCTTCCGGTTGAACGCCTTCGGTGGTCTTCTTTTCGTCTTCCGCGAGTGCCGTCGATATGCTGAAAAGAACAAGTACGCCTGATGTAAACAACTTCGTCATGACCTCTCTCCGTATTTGTTAGTCGATAAAGCGGCTCGTTTGAAATCGATGTTCGGATGACCCGTACTCTGACGGGGTATCTCCCATGCTTCTATCATAGTGAATTGCTCCGCATGCTGCAAAGAACGGCTGTGGGCGGGACTCGTAGATCAGCTCTCGGTTTTGAGTGATGGCGCATCAGACGATACCAGCGTATTGCTCCAGTGCCTCGGGGTTCGCCAACGCGTCTCGATTGGGCACATCTTCGCCATGGACCATCCGTGCGACTGCCAACTCAACTTTCTTTCCGCTGATGGTATAAGGCACAGCCGATACTTGACGAATATGCTTTGGCACATGACGTTTGGTTGCACCGGATGCGATTTGTCGGCGAATTCTCGTGGCAAGATCGTTGTCCAGAATATGCCCGGATGTTGGTACGACGAACAGGCAGATTTCGACGTCTGCATCGGCCGTTCGTTTTCCAATCACAACGCTGTCCGCAATTTCGTCCATGGCTTCGACTTGGCGGTAAATCTCGGCGGTTCCGATTCGGATACCGCCGGGGTTGAGCGTCGCATCGGATCGGCCAAACACTTTGACTCCGCCATGCTCGGTGATTTCAACAAAGTCTCCATGCTTCCAGATACCGTTATAGTCGCTGAAGTAGGCTTTGTGGTATTTCTCTGTATCGGGATCGTTCCAAAATCCGACAGGCTGGGAAGGGAACGGTGAACAGCAAACGAGTTCTCCGCGTGTTCCTGTAACAGATTGCCCGGATTCGTCAAATGCGTGAATGTCCATGCCGAGTCCGAGGCATTGAATCTCACCCGCATAAACCGGCAATATCGGATTGCCCAACATAAAACAGCTGATAATATCGGTCCCGCCACATATACTGGATAGTTGCAGATCTTGTTTTACTTCGCGGTAGACCCAGTTGAAATTCTCAACGGTCAGCGGCGAGCCGGTGGAGAGTACGGCGCGCAGCTTGGATAGGTTGTATTCCTCGCTGGGTTGAACGGTTGCCTGCTCGCATGCCGTCAAAAACTTCGGACTTGTGCCGAAGACTGTGATGCCCAATCGTTCCGCCATTTTCCAAAGGCGATCTATTATCGGATATGCTGGGCTACCCTCGTAAAGTACGACCGTAGCGCCCACTCCCAATGAACTCACCAACCAATTCCACATCATCCAGCCACATGTTGTGAAGTAGAAAATGACGTCTTCGCGTCTCAAGTCGCAGTGCAGGATGAGTTCCTTCATTTGCTGCAACAGGGTTCCGCCCGCACCGTGGACTATGCACTTTGGAACGCCTGTCGTGCCCGATGAGTACATGATGTACAACGGATGATCGAAAGGCAAAGGCTCGAATTTCAAGTCATCATCGCTATCCAGGAATTCAGGCCAATGGTCGGCCGAACCAAGTGTCGAAATGTCTGGGGCTTCGGTTGTGAACGGTACGATCGCAACGTGTTCAATCGACGGGATTTTTTCCACGATTTCCCGGATGGGTTCGATTGAATCGATCCGTTTGCCGTTATAGGAATACCCATCGGCTGCGAAAAGCAACTTCGGCTCGATTTGGCTGAAGCGATCGAAAACACCGTTGATCCCGAAGTCCGGCGAGCAGGATGACCAGATGGCGCCGATACTCGCTGTCGCGAGCATGGCAATGACTGCCTCGGGGATATTTGGCAGAAATCCCGCTACGCGATCGCCTCGGGAAATCCCGCGTTTTCTCAAGGCATTGGCGCACCGGGCGACGGTCTGTCGAAGTTCCCGGTATGTGATCGAACGCAATCCACCAAGTTCATCTTCCGCTTGGATGGCTATGCGGTCGTCATCGTGCCGAAGGAGGTGCTGGGCGAAGTTGAACTCCGAACCCTCGAACCATGTGGTATTGAGCATGCCTTGGCCGGATTCCGTTGTCCGGGCGGGTTTGTTTGCTTCAATGTCAGCCAGCGTCCACATCTCGTTCCAAAACGAGCCTCGGTCTGTGATCGACCAGCGATGCAATGACAGCCAATCAGGTGCAAAGCCATACCGCTGTGCCATCGTCACCATAAATTGATGCATTTGGGAACCTTCAGCGCGTTCCTTGCTGGGATGCCATAATAACTCTGCATTCGACATTGTCATCATTCCGTCATAAATAGGTTGAAAAGCACTGACTTCGCTCGGCTAGATCAACAGAACTTGCATCAAGGTTGGTTCTTCTGAGGTCCCGTTATTTCCGTTTGAATGCCATGGCCACGCAAGCGTGGACCATGCCACCCGTCTTGCTCCATCAATACACATTTCACAACGTACCAGTTTCCCCTTTGGTTCGTGAAGCGTCAAATTGAAAACCGGGAATTCGCAAAGTGTGCAACCTTTGATTGAAGCGAGAACAAGATCACCGATGCACGATTCATCACGCATTAGCTCGGGGCCTGCTGGGAACGAAGCGGTTGCCGGGCAGCTGTTTGATGAACCCTTTGAGCTGAAGTGAGGTCAAAGCTGACATGACTCGTCCGGTGGCGATGGACGCTTTATTGCAAATGGTGTCGGCTTGTTCGCAGCCTTCTGCCACGATTTTGTAAATGGTGTTCTCCTCGGCTCCGAGATGGGGTGATGCCGTCGGTGTGGGTGCTGAATCGCTCTCAATTGCTGGCGTCTTCGGGGCCATGATCGTGCCGACATCTCCTAGTTCATCCAGAACGTCATCCATGCAGGTAATCAGTTTCGCGCTGCCTTCTCTAATCAAGCCGTTCGATCCGATCGTCAACTCCGGCTGGTCTACTCTCCCAGGTAGAGCAAAAACTTCGCGATTGTACTCCGAGGCCAATCGTGCGGAAATTAGCGCACCGCTACGCTTACCCGCTTCGATGACAATGACGCCAAGTGACATTCCAATGACTATCCGGTTTCGCCCTGGAAAGTTTTTCGCATCGGGCGCCGTGCTGGGCGGCAGTTCGCTAACGACGGCGCCATGCCTGGCGATCTCCAGAGCCAAGTCGCTATGTTCGTTCGGGTAGATGGTACCCAAGCCGTTTCCGAGTACAGCTATCGTTCGTCCGCCTCCGCTTAGCGCTCCACGGTGGGCCTGGCCATCGATCCCTCGTGCCAAACCGGAGACAATCGTAAAGCCAGCTCTGGCGAGCGATTCCGAGAAACGGAACGCCTGCTCTCGGCCATAGTGAGAACAGCGTCTGGTTCCAACGACGGCTACGGCCACAGAATCCGTGGGTTGAAGTTCTCCTCGCACGAACAGGCAAATCGGCGGGTCGGGAATGTTTCGCAACGGTCTGGGATAGTCCTCATCCTCAACACAAAGGATTCGTACGCCGAGTTCGCGCGACTCGTCAATAATTCGATCGATGTCTGATTGCCCCCTTGACCGAAGTATTGCTCCTGCTGTGTGTTTGCCGATTCCCTCAACTTCCCTCAGCCGGTTTTCTGATGCTTCCAGAACAAGGCCAACGTTGCCGAATTTTTCAACGAGCCTTCGCAACCGAATCGGCCCGACGTCCGCTGTTTGCTGCAATTGTAGGTATTGCCGGCCGACGTCGGAAATCGTAGGTTGCGAAAGTGTCTCGGTCATGGCGTTACTGCATCTCAATCCATTTGTTCATGCGTTTTTCAAGCATGTCGATCGGCATCGCACCTTCTTGAAGCATCGCATCGTGGAAGGATCGGAGGTCGAATCTATTGCCGAGCGCTTCTTCAGCAGTGCGGCGCATTTCCAGAATCCGAAGTTCGCCGATTTTGTATGCCAGCGCCTGGCCCGGCCAGCTGATATATCGATCCACTTCGGAATTGATGTCGAGCAAGGCGAGGCTCGTATTTTTTTCCATATAGTCGATCGCTTGCTGCCGCGTCCAGTCCATAACGTGCATTCCAGTGTCAACAACGAGCCTGCACGCACGCCACATCTCGAAGGTCAATTGACCGAACCGTAATTCCGGTGTTCGGTATCCACCAATTTCGTAGCCCAGCTTTTCTGTATAGAGTGCCCAACCTTCGACATATGCGGTGAAGTTTCCGTGACGGCGAAACTTCGGAATATTCTTGTTTTCTCGGTCAAGAGCGAATTGCAGGTGATGTCCAGGTACCGCTTCGTGATAGGTCAGCGCTTCCAGCGTAAAACGCAATCTCTCCTGCGGCGCGTAGGTGTTGATGTAATAATAACCCGGACGAGAACCATCTTCCGGCGTTGGATTGTAGTACGCGACGGGAGACGATTTTGCCCGAAAAGCCTCAATCTCCTTCATCACGCAATCGGCTTCGGGCAACTTGCCGAACAGTTTCGGCAGCAATGGCTTGGTCCTTTGCAGGAAATGGTCGGCTGCGGATACGAGTTCTTCCGGCGAGTTGAATCGATATTTTGCGTCGGTTCGCATGTGTTTGAGGAATTCGTCCAGCGACCCATCAAAGCCTATTTGGTCTTGTACGAGGGCCATTTCGCCGCGAATCCGATTGACTTCAGACAAGCCCAATTCGTGGATTTCGCTGACGCTGAGATGAACCGTCGTGTTCAAGTACGCGAGCGCGTCATAAACCTTGTCGCCTCCTCGAAGAGCGCCGATGCCCACGGTGTCTCGGCATGCGGGAAGGTATTCATCTTCGAGAAAAGCAAGGAGTTGCAGATAAGCGGGTATGACCTCCGATTCAATGGCACCGGTGATTTCATTTTCGATCGCAGGCCTGACGTCTGTCGGCAACTTCGTAAGGTCGCTCGCGGGCTTGAAAAACTCGCTACTCCGCACGTTCCGCACGATGTGCGTACGAACCTGAGGAATGATTTTCTCTACGAGCACTCGTGGCGAGACGATGTCGGTTGATGCCGCCTTCCGCATATTTGTGATCGTATTCGTCACCAGTCTCGGAAATGCGCGGAGCCGGGAAATGTAATCTCGAAAGTCCTTCTCATTGCGAAAGGGTTGCGACGTAAGGAGTAGGGGAAATTGAATGTGTATGCCATTCAGGGGATCGAGGGGCATCATGTGTTTCATGCAGGATAGGCGGAGGATGTCATCGCGTATCGCACGTTCGAGAAGTTTCTTCGTAAATCGATCTTCCTCGGATAGAGCTGCAGCGTTCAAGACGCGAAGCTCACGCAGGGTATTGTTGAGTTTATTTCGCCATCGAAGTCGAGCGCGGTCGGTGACATCATCGAGTCGATCGTTGAATCGATAGTCGCCGATTTCGGTCGCGCGCATGGGATACCGCTCCATCGTCAGATCCCAGTACATGTCTGCCACGGCGCGCAAGCCGGCGTTTTCTTGAGCGGTCGCCGGGCGAGGATTCACGCACGACACAACGACAATCGTGAAAACAAATGGAAAATACCTGGACATTCGTAAAACTCCTGCGGGTTCGCTATCAGATTGGATTATTCAGTATTCCCCTGGCTGAGTCCACACCAGAATCGAGCCAGATCGCTTGACTCCTCTATTGCGACGCGTTCCACGTTGATTTGACCATCCTGTTGCCCGCGCAAATTCGATCAGGGGGTTGAAATAGAGCCCTAACCAACGTTCATTGGAGCGGTCTAGCAGGGCGGGGGAGGAACTATTTTCTCCGTGAAAGCCCTGAACGCACAATCCGGCGGGGTGGATAGGACGGTTGATTTTTGGGATACTCAGCGTGGGCGCTTGAAAACACAGTGGCGCCATGTCCGTGTGTAAATGATAGGCATCTGCGTATGCAACAAAAGGGTGACAGGATGAATAATCGATTTGTGGGTGGTTTGATTCGCTTCATGTTTGGAATCGTGCTGGTTTCTTGCGTTTCGACTGCACAGGGCCAATCACTTCCGTGGGATACGTTCGAAGACCCGGCTGGCTCGATTTGCGATGTCGTGAATGCGGCCAACGCAGAGCTTGTCGTGCTTCGGTCAACCGGGCAATTGACGATTGTTACGGGGCTGGATGTCACTTTGCAGGATACGATTGTCGATGAGAATGGCGACGTTTTCTTTGAAGGGGAGTCATTTGGTTTCTTGAGCTTCGAAGAGGATGGGGACGGCACAAGGACGCTCTGGTGGGTTTCGCTTACCGGGAATGTTTTGGATGTCGATCAGATTACCGGAGAACCCTTTCCTACCAATATGTTGCCCACTGATTTTGTCGACGTGCCTTGTGATGCCTGTCCGCTTTGGGATGTTCCAGAAGTCTGTGATGAACCGGTCGCGCCTCCGCCGGATATCGTCTTGCCTCCAATTACGGTTAACCTTTGTGGCTCAGACTTGACGATCGGCATGATTATGAGTTTTTCAGGACTCATGATGCTCGGCTTTACTTCCAGACGCCGATGGTAGTTTGTTTTGCGGGGGGGATGCTGGTCGTTTCCAAGCCGTCCGTGGCGAGGGAGCTTTCGTGCAAGATGTTCGGTCACATCCGTGTCGTTCATTGGGCCATCGAGCAGTGCTTTGCGATGGCATTTTAGAAGTGGTCCTATGTGAACTCGGGCGTTCCAACCATTCGAGGATCGATGCCGAGAGCCTCCATTCGTCGGTACAGCCTACTGCGCGAGATGCCAAGCATTCTTGCGGCTTTCGTGCGCTGTCCATCGGCTCGATGAAGGGCGGCCACGATTTCGCGTTTTTCGATTCGCGTTAATATCTGATCCAGTGAGCCGTCTGCAGTTTGCGGGCTCGCAGGCATGCTGTTGGCAATATTTTGACCTTTCATGTCGGGTCTGGGAATCGATAGCATGTCATTATTATTCATTACGATAGTTCCACCTTTGTTAGAAACTCTTGGGTAAACCGTTCGATTTGCCGACTATGGCAAAGCTCTCGGGAAGCAACGCCAGTCATCAGCGAGCTTCTAATTATGTGAGTCCACATATATCTAATCGGCTAAAACAACGAAGCCGAACCGATAACACTATTCGATTTACGATTCTGGGCCACCGGCATTCGGAAAAATACAACGTCGTGCAGGGTTTTCCCTTTTGCGACTGAGTTTTGTCACCTATGTTCTGTATCGCCTTACTGCGTTTGCAATTGGTAGCCGATTTAGGGAAACCAATTTCGACGAACTAGGCTGAGACATATTTCGATTAATCATCTTTTGCAATGTCAACGACACGTCATAAATGTTCTTTCGAGGCATGTCCAAGTCCACGGCACTTTCATTCTTGTGTATCTCAGTTTCGAGTATACACTTCGAAAACGACCCGCTTTGAGTTGCAACACAACAAGGGACTCGCTTTGGTGCAGCAGTCTGCTCCGGCCGAAGCAGAAATGAATAGATGAGAGAAACCCTCATCAAAAAACTGCGATACGCCAACTTGCCTCAAAATCGATTATAGAAATACCGAAGAAATCCTTCAAGCAAAACAATGATTTCCTTTCGCACCTCTCGCAAAGGACCGGATTTTAGGCAGCAAATGGGATCGTAAGACGGACTAACCGAACGTGTCACTCAATCCTAACTTGCGTGCGATCGGCGTTTTCGTGGCACAAGAAACGCCATGCAATGTCCAGTAAGACTTTTGTTGTTGGCGATTCGGGCCGGAATGTGCGTCAGAGCGTGAATTCTAGATGTAACGAAGCAAGTGACGCCACACTCGTAGGTTAATAAATGACGTTGTTGAACTTGGGAGATGGCGGCGTGTGTGTTTGGGGAGGCCTGGGTGTCGATTGGAAAACTGCCTCGATTAGCCTTTCCAGAATGAAGAGACGCGATCTGTTTCGTCCTTGCTGCCGATTACCAATGGAGTTCGTTCATGCAGGGCGGTAGGCACGATGTCCAGAATTCTCTGCCGTCCATCCGTCGCAACGCCTCCAGCCTGCTCCGCCAGAAAGGCGAGGGGGTTCGCTTCATACATGAGGCGAAGCTTACCTTCCGGGGTTTTCTGGGTCGGAGGGTAGAGAAAAACACCGCCTTTTAGGAGAGTTCGGTGGAAGTCAGCAACGAGAGAACCAATGTACCGTAAGCTGTATCCCGCCTCTTTCGTCTTGGTCCAGTCTAGATACTCTTGAACCCCATCCGGGAACTGTGACTTGTACGCTTCATTGACGCTGTAGGTCTTCCCCGAAACGGGCATGGATATATTCTCTTTGCTGAGGAGGAATGCACCGATAGACGGGTCCAGCGTAAACATGTGAACGCCATGTCCCGTTGTATAGGCGAGTACCGTGCTGCTGCTGTAGATGACATACCCTGCAGCCACTTGATTGTAGCCAGGCTGGAGAATGTGGTCCATGACTCGTCCGTCGGTGCCATCCGAGCGGCGTTGGAGGATTGAGAAAATGGTTCCGATGGATACGTTCACGTCGATATTGCTTGACCCATCGAGCGGGTCAAAAAGAACAATATACTTACTTCGTTCGTCCAGCTCTTTGATGATGTGGGGTTCATCTTCTTCTTCGGAAACCATAATGCCCACATTGTCGCGATATCCCAAACATGCCAGGATCGTTTCATTGGCAATCATGTCGAGTTTCTGAACGACCTCTCCCTGAATGTTCGTCTGACCGGTGCTCCCCAGGATGTTCATGAGGCCCGCCCGGCGAACCTGATCGGCAATGATCTTGGTTGCAAACGTGATCCCGGAAAGCACAGAACTAAACTCGCCCGAAGCATCCGGTCGATGCACGCGTTGCTCATCCATGATGTGGTGCTGCAAAGTTGTCACAACGGTGTTATTATGCCGAGAACTCACGTCTGTCTCTCCCAGGTTTCGCCTTGTTCGAACTCACGCTACCAACTGTGCTTTATTGGTCCATGCCGCAATCGCTGAATCGGCTGTCTTCAAGGCCTCTATTCGCTCGCTTGAAGACGCGTGCGACGCGGAAAATGACCCCTTGAGGCCCAAGATTAGTTGAGAAATCACCGCATGGGAAGCAGGCGAAATATCAATTTGTGCTCGTTAGAGACTGACCTGCGAGAGCGTCTATTGTACTTTGGGCACCTGCACCGATAACAAGGCCATTATGTTCCGTAACAAGCTTCGCGACTCTCGACATGAGTGCAACTGCATGGGATAAGAAATCATCTGCCGGGTGCCCCTCACGAACTGCCAGCGGACCTGCATGAACTGAGCTATTGAACCGCTGAGTATACCAAAAATATTCGTCGCTTTTTCCCACGTCTTCGGCAATTTGGGAAAGGTTTTTGGGGTACCAATGATCCCTAACCCTGCCTTTGCCGTTCGTATAATAGCCAACGACCTCATCGTAGCTGGCCTTGAGCTTCTTTTCTCCCTCAGCCCGAAGTGGAGACTTGGCAACGTATCTTGAAATATCATCGTCCCGTTTAACTGTTTTTGCGACATTTTGATACCGTTCAATTGCTTCATATTTCAGGTAGAGTTTGGCTCGCTCTTCTGTGTCTTCTTGTGCAATGAACGCGAGCTGAATGTAGGCGTCGAACATGCTTCGTGTCAGTATTGCCATGCTGTGTGACAAGAGATTCTTTTCTTTGTCTTCTGCATGCTCGTCGAGTATGAACAGAGTTCGCCAGTTAGCAGACATGTGAGTCATCAGCGACAGCATCGCATTCTTCGTAGGTCCGTTGCTCTTGTTGAATAGAGCTGTAATCACTTCTCTAATCATTTCGTCCACGGCGTCTTTGAGGCGAACGGATGTGCCATCGCTGAGCGTCACAATTTCATTCACTCCTTTTCCTTGCGTCATGCGACCGCCCTCTAGTTTTGTACCAGCCGAGCTGTTAGTTGGCCAACTCATGCGGTTCTACCATCGCAGGTCTACACACCGAGGAATCTCCGCGCAGACCGATACGAATCACCTCGTTTAAGGGATTATTCAAGCAAGCCCCGTGCCGTTCAGAAATTCCAGCTTAACAATTTCCGAGAGCGGAAGACGAGACGCACGTGGGCGCGTTTCCCCGACTGCTTTGCCCAGCACGATCATCATGACGGGGATGTGGTGTTGGTCCAGCGCAACCAGCTCGCTGATTTTTACCGGATCAAAGCCGATTAACGGGCCTGTCGCGTAGCCCATGTCCTGCGCAGCCAGCATCAGGGACATCGACGCGATCGACGCAGACCGAACGGCCTCGTCGCGCTGCATGGTCGGCTTGTCTGCATAAAAGCCATGGATCATGGGCACCATCGTCTGTCGGACCTTTTCGGGAACGTCGCTGAAGATACGCTCGGCGTCTTCATGCGCGTTGAGCTTGCCCGCCACAATAATCACCACGGAGGCGTGCTCGACCTGCTCCTGATTCCAGGATGCCTGGCGGAGCTTCTTTTTCGTATCCAGGTCTCGGACAGCGATGAATCGCCAATGTTGAAGGTTGAATGACGAGGGGCTTAACTCGACAACACTGAAAAGCTGTTGGAGCCGGTCGTCAGTGACTTCGTGATTCGGGTCAAAATTCTTCACGGATTGCCTTTGTGCCATCACATCTTTGAATTCCATCGTGCAGTCACCTCTGTTGAATAATTGAACTGTTGAATAAAAATCCTCATCTTGATCGATGACGAGCTTTTACATTGAGAAGTCGATTCGAGCAATCGTTGAGTTATCTAATCGTCTTCACCAGTCCGGGTGGATCTCAACCTCGCCGTCTTCGTTTACTCGTTCCACGAGCCAGAAATCTGTTAGAGCTCGATCCTCTGCGCTTCTACGAAGGAATGCCCGAAGTTCATCTGCTTCTGCTGGAGGGAGAGCAACCGCAACTGACTCAAAGACTTCTGATGGCGAGATGCCCGCGAGTTCACATTGTCTGTATGTGGCACACAGATCGATCAAGTGCTCTCGTGTCCCAAAAAGACCCTCCAACCATTCGAGTACCAATGAACTAACAATACGCTCCCCCGGCGAGTATCGCTCACCTTTCGTACATGCCAAACGCGCTCCCGTCGGATACGGCCACTCCACATCGAAATCCCAACCGCAGAAAACCGTTTCTCGTTCGTCGTCCGTAGCTGACAAGAACAACGAACCCAGCGCATTTGTGGCCGATTCACGGTCTTCCTCCACGATCAGTTTCTGCAGCCAAGGAATTTCCGGTATTTCCATGACGCTAACCTTACGGAACAGAGCTGGAAGGACCAGGTGCTTGACCTGCCTTACCTGGCTCGGGATATTGAATTCCCTGAGCCTTGAAAAGCTCTCTTGCACGCTCGTCTTTCGACCATTCCGTGTGACCATCCGCGAAGGCAATCAGTCGGCGACCAAGCCCGCGAAAGGTGTGGATGTCGTACGCGATGATGATGCGGTCCGTCTGGGCGTGCGGACTCATATAATCAACCCAGGGGAGGTAAACATAGTCGTTCAGGAACGCATAACTTCCACGGCGCCACATCTCCCTTTTGCTATCGTACATACAACCATACCCTATGCAGAACAGTACAGTGGCGAGGGTTGCGAGCAATATATGAGTTTGTCTACGCAATCGGCTTGCAACGAGGATTACTACGACAACGAGATATGCCATTGTGGGAGCAACGAAGAAGGGCGAAAAAACCATCAACCTTTTCAACTCGGCGGCCTGGGCCTCTGCCCATGGGCTGATCCTCTTGCCCATAAACTGCTTTGCGGCGTCAACGTCTAACTTGGTTTGCTGCGGGTCGTCATTCACCTGAATCTTCCAGAACGTCAGGATGCCATTCAGGTTTGTTTCAGCGAGAAGCCGTTGGCCGCCTGGGTATAGGGCCTGAGGGTAGCGCTGAATTATGGAACCGCCGTAGGCGTAATGAGCCAACAGGAGAATGGTAAGGGTGACCAGAAGAACTTTCCGCCGGCGCCGAAGCGAAAACACCATGCGTTCGATGCGACCGGGGCTTTTGCGCAGAAAGC
>JAJDEA010000238.1 GCA_029260035.1 Phycisphaerae bacterium | reverse complement strand
GGCTGGGATGCTGAAGAAGGCGTGGACAAGGCTCGACAGCAGATCGCCAGCGTTCTGGGTGCAAATAGCAAGGAAATCATCTGGACAAGTGGTTCAACGGAAGGCAATAACACCGCGATTAAAGGCGTCGCCAGAATGTACGCTGACAAGGGTCGGCACATCATCACATGCCCCATTGAACACAAAGCCGTCATTGATCCATGCAAATTTCTTGAAACGCAGGGCTATGAAGTGACCTGGCTCGACCCGGACGACACGGGACGAGTGAGTGCCGATCAGGTTAAAGAAGCAATGCGAGATGATACGATTCTCGTATCACTCATGTTTGCGAATAACGAACTTGGCACGATCCACCCTATTGCTGAAATCGGGGCGCTTTGCAAGGAAAAGAAGGTATTGTTCCACACTGACGCGACTCAGGCATTCGGCAAAACGCCGATCGACGTGGAAGCCATGGGAATCGATTTGCTTTCGATTTCAGCCCACAAAATCTATGGTCCCAAGGGTATCGGTGCACTTTACGTTCGCCGGAAGAAGCCGAGAGTCAGACTGCAAGCGTTGTTTCACGGCGGTGGTCATGAACGTGGCATGAGAAGCGGTACGCTTAATATACCGGGTATCGTGGGATTCGGCCAAGCCGCAGAGATCGCCGAAAAGGAAATGCCAACGGAAAATGTACGCATCGCCGGTCTTCGTGACAGACTCTGGGCGGGACTCAGCGAACACCTGACGGAAATCTCGCTCAATGGCAACCTGGAACATCGCTTGTCCAACACGCTCAACGTCAGCTTTCTCTACATCGAAGGTGAAAGCATGATGATGGGCATGTCAGACATCGCGGTAAGCAGCGGCAGTGCATGCACCAGCGCATCGCTCGAACCAAGCTATGTACTCAAGGGGCTTGGGCTTGGCGATGACCTCGCCCACAGTTCGATTCGATTCTCCTTGGGACGATTCACAACTGAAGACGAAATTGACCATACGATTGACATGGTCGTCAAGGCGGTTAACCATCTGCGTAATATGAGTCCGCTTTATGAAATGGCACAAGAAGGCATCGATCTTTCAAAGGTCGAATGGCAAGGACATTGATTGGAAATTGAACGATCGAGTTCGTCTGCAAAATCGGGCGACCGTTGATCCGCATCGTCGAACTCGCATCATTACTCAGCCAGGAGAAGCAAGGCTATGGCATACAGCGAAAAAGTCGTAGATCATTACGAAAACCCGCGCAACGTCGGCTCATTAGACAAATCGTCGATTGATGTCGGGACAGGTATCGTCGGCGCACCGGAATGCGGCGACGTGATGAAGCTGCAAATAAAAATCGACGAAGACGACAGAATCGTCGAAGCCAAATTCAAGACTTTTGGTTGCGGTAGCGCGATCGCCAGCAGCTCGCTCGCCACGGAATGGGTCAAAGGTAAGACCCTGGATGAAGCACTGCAGATTAAAAACACAGAAATCGTCGAAGAGCTGGCGCTTCCTCCTGTCAAAATCCATTGCAGTGTACTGGCGGAAGACGCCGTTCGAGCCGCTATTTCAGACGTAAAGAATAAACGAGACGCCGGTGCAAGCGATAAACCAACGGCAGCGGAGCAAGGTGTATCGTAGACTATTTATCGAGACGCAGATGCCACCGCTGTGATTGGCTTTGCAAGCAAGAAGTCAAGGCTAGAGTAATATAGAAAACCCGTAATGGTTTGGGTATATGCGAAAGGATGACCCATGATTGTATTGACAGAATTGGCAGCAAAAGAGATTAATCAGATCATTAAACAGCAGCACGAGACGGCAACCAGCAACGGAGAAGAAGCCAAGGAACTTTTTCTTCGGGTCGGCGTCAAAGGGGGCGGATGTAGCGGCTTTAGCTATACGTTGGACTTAACGGAATCCAAGACTGAAAACGACAATAGCTCAAAGCAGCACGATGTCGAAGTGATTTGCGACTCCAAGAGCAGCCTTTATCTCGACGGCACAACAGTAGACTTCAAAGACGAGGTCATGGGCAGAGGGTTTGTTTTCAACAATCCAAACGCAACCAGCAGTTGCGGCTGTGGATCAAGCTTTAACGTCTAAGCGTTGGCGCTGGACAGTCCAGCGACGGCGGGTTTTCACGCGAGCGAAAGCCCTGCCTGACGATAGAAAAAGAGCCTTAAACAGAGAAACACCTTGGCGTTTTGCCCGGCCTACGCACCATGACCCTGCCCTCAAAATGCCTGAATTGCGATGTTGAATTGAGCATCCCCATTGTTTGCGGCGGATGTCACACGCTTTACCCTATCCCGCAGACCGCCAACTACTTCGACCTGCTCGGCTTGCCACAGCAATTTGACCTGGACGGTGAGAAACTCAGTGACACATACCGCGCAATCGCTCGAAATATCCACCCGGATCGCTTCGCTGGTCAGGCGACGGAGATGGACCTGCTGGCAACCAAGCTGAGCGCGCAAGTCAATGAAGCGTGGCGAGTGCTCAAAGACCCTGTTCGGCGCGCTGAGTATTTGCTGGAACTCGCAAATGGCCCTAGTGCTGCTGACTGCCGAGAGGTTCCCGGCGACTTGCTCGCTCGTGTCATGATGTTGCGAGAGGACCTTGAGGAAGCGCGCGATCAAAGCGATGAACAAACACTAACTTCCTTACGATGTTCGATTCAGGATGAACGAGATCACGCTTTTGACAACATCGCAAAACGTGCCAACGATCTTTCCCTCGCCAACGACACTGAAAAGAAAGCGTTTCGACAATTGTTAAATTCAATCAAGTATTTCGACAGCCTATTGGCTGACTTCGCATCCGATCCTTTATCGCAAGGCAATCCCCAGCAGTAATGGCTAAAGCAAGCGACACAATTATTGGCATCGACCTTGGTACAACGAATTCACTCGTTGCTTGCGCTGACGAAGCGGGGCCGAGACTGCTGCCCGGACCTGACGACGGTGCCGATTTTTTGCTGCCATCGGTTGTACACATCGACCCTATGTCATCGCAAGCTACGGTCGGAGCACAAGCCCGGGCACAAGCGATCGAAAAGTCAACGGACACCATATATTCCGTCAAACGCCTAATGGGGCGAGGGTTCGACGAACTGGCAATCGAACGTGAACGTTTGCCCTACAAGATCGTTTCGTTCTCGAAGTCGGAGGAAAATCGCGACGTCGCCGCAATCGAAGTCGGCTCTAATCGATTCACGCCACCCGAAGTCAGTGCGATGATCCTGCGTGAGCTAAAATCTCGCGCCGAGGCGCAGCTCGGCCAGCGCATTGACCGGGCCGTCATCACCGTACCGGCACAGTTCGACGACGCACAGCGACAAGCAACTCGTGATGCCGGAAAAATTGCGGGTCTGGAAGTCGTACGGATTATCAACGAGCCGACTGCCGCAGCGCTTGCCTATGGACTTGATCGGGGCGAACGCTCCATGATCGCGGTTTACGATTTTGGCGGCGGAACATTCGATATATCCATACTGCGACTCGGCGACGGCATGTTTGAAGTTTATGCGACAAACGGCGACACCCACTTGGGGGGTGATGATTTCGATCAGAAGCTCATTGAGTTGTTCACAAGCGAAATCCATGAGCAATTCGGCGTGGACATCTCATCCGCCAAAATCAAGCAGCAATTGCGCACCCTGGCCGAGAACACGAAGCAACGGCTCGGCGAGCACGATCAGGCGCACGTTGAAATCGCAATCGGCGAGGATGATCAATACAAACGAACCGTTAAGCGAGACGAATTTGAGGAAATGATCAAGCCCTTGATCGAGCGGACGATCGAATCCTGTTCACGCGCGCTCAAGTCCGCGGAACTCAATCCTTCCCAGATTGATCAAGTCGTCATGGTGGGTGGATCAACTCGCGTCCCGCTCGTTCGGAAACTGGTTGGAGAGGTGTTTCAATGCAAGCCTTACACCGCGATCAACCCGGAACATGTGGTAGCGCTCGGAGCTGCGGTTCAGGCGAACATTTTAGCCGGGGGCCGTCACGACTTACTACTATTGGATGTCACCCCTTTGTCTTTGGGCATCGAGACATTGGGTGGAGCCATCGGCAAGCTCATTCCTGCGAATGTCCGAATTCCCTGCCAGGCAACGGAGACCTTTACCACATTCCAAGACGGCCAAACAAAAGTGAAGATCAGCGTACTTCAGGGCGAACGTGAACTCGCCAAGGATTGCCGATCCCTGGGCGTGTTCGAACTTCAGGGTATCCCACCCATGCCGGCTGGCATTCCAAAGATTGACGTCACTTTTTTGATCGATCAGAACGGCGTCTTGAATGTTTCCGCCAAAGAGCAGCGAAGCGGGCAGGTCGCAAGCGTTCAGATCATTCCATCGCACGGGCTTACACAAGATGAAGTTCTGCGCATGACGAATGATGCCGTCACCTATGCACACGAAGACATGACGGCTCATCATTTGATCGACGTCAAGACAACAACCGAATTCGACCTGAACAAAGCCAACAAGATGTTGGAAAAATTTGGCAGCCTTCTCAACCCACAAACCCAAGCACAACTCATTCGTGCAGCCGCCGACTTACGCGAATTCGCCAAGGAGAGCGATGATCCAGTAGCCATCAATCAGCAGCGCGAGAAGTTTAACCATATGACGATCCCGCTTGCTGAACTTGCAGTCGCCGCGTCTCTGCAGATCGATCAAGAAGACGCACACAAGCAGACCGAAGTCGCCAGCGATGAAACATAAAAACTCGACAACTCTACCAATTTGCCGACAGGCAGGAGATACTAAGCTATGGGAGGCGTAAACCCTTATATCGAGCAGCAGGACATCGATGCTCCAAAAATGAAATACAATATCACGTTCTTGCCTATGGATGTTTCCGTGGAGGTTGATCCCAACAAAATCCCATACGATCACGACGGCCTACCAGGAAGCATCTTGGACATCGCGTTGGGTAACGGCGTCGACATCGACCACGCTTGCGGCGGAGTTTGTGCATGCTCGACGTGCCACGTTATCGTCAAAGAGGGAATCGAATCGATTAACGACGCCATCGAAGAAGAAGAGGATCAACTGGAAAACGCTCCAGGACTCAAAGCGACCAGCAGATTGGCGTGCCAAGCTGTTCCCAACGGCTCAGTCGATGTCGTTGTCGAAGTCCCAGAGTGGAATCGCAACTTGGTGCAGGAAGGACATTAGCGCGTCCTTTTTCGTATAAGCAATACGAACACCATCGCATAGTCGCGTTTTTTTTCGGGAGCCTATTCGTGACGGAAAAACTTACCTGGAACGACCACGAAGATATTGGCCTCGAGCTGTTTGAGAAATTTCCCGACACCAAACCTCTGGATGTCCGGTTCACCGATCTACACCGAATGGTCTGCGAATTGGCCGAATTTGACGATGACCCCAAGTCGTCTAACGAAGGGAAGCTCGAGCGGATTCAAATGGCTTGGCTCGATGAATGGCAGGAAGAAAACGAATCGACGTAGCGATATAAATAGCTCTACAAACCGTCCTGGTGTGAAACGGTTTTGGCATCTTCGATTCTTGGAATACGAAAACGTTTCGTCGCAGCGCGCACCCGTCGACCGTCGACATCTTCGTATTCCGTAACCATGTCGATTTCATGTCCCGACAGCGACTTGCTTGCCCATCGCAGCTTTAAGTGATACCCCCTGCCGAGAATTTTGGATTCGATGATCGCAAAAACGCTAGCCGGATAGTGCCAGTCGCTTGCTAATTCTCGTTCGACCGAACCACCCGCACCACGCGTAATCTTGTAAAGCTCAACGTGAAACGTCCCTTCTCGCGTAATGCCCTTCAAAAATCGTCGATCAGAACTTTTCGTGAGAAATACACGGTACTGAATGCCCTCATAATCACGATCGCCTTTTGAATCAGCACTGAACCACGGCGATTGATCGTACAAGCAACGAACGGAACGAATACGATCCTTGGCGCGGATGCTCGGACGACGGGGCTTCTTTTTTCCATGAGGCGAACCAACCTGGCTAGCGTCCGCCCCATCGCCTGATCGCGACGATGCACAACCAGCCGATACGCATAACGCAATACCAACGCATATCGCCAAAGCGCAGCCTTTCCTTAGTCCGCCGCACAATCTTCGGCTTGGGTTACCTGGATGGCTATTCAATCGTTGCAACATCGCTTCTCACAATTTGTGGGCCATAAACACCGGTTCGAACAGACTTCAATGATCGAGGACGTGAAATTGCTGGCCCGTAGGTTCGAGGTTTGGGGCGACTTGGTGCACGCATGAGCGGCCGATCGGAACTTGGCTCCGAGTCCTTCCGCTTCGTCGGGCTGGTATTCGTCGACTCATCATCAGGACCCATGGCTGATTCAGCAGGCAGGATTCGCAAGCTTTCCATGAGTTTGCCTTGCACCATTTTGTCCGGCAACGAATACCTCTTCATTTCCTCTTTTGACATTTCGAACATCTCATCATCGGTTCGAAGCACCTCGACAGAGAGGACTACAAGCAATTCCGTCTTGGTGCTCGACTTTGATATAACTTGAAAAAGCGGGCCTATCAGTGGAAGATCGCCAAGGATCGGTACCTTGCTGACACCTTCCGAATCGCGCGTTTGAATTAACCCGCCTATTACGACGGTCTCACCGTCACGAACCGTCACGTTCGTATCCACTTCTCTATTGATGAAGATAGGCGAAGCAACACCCTCGGTGAGTTGGACATTTTCGCCGATTTGCGAAATTTCCTGCACAAGCTGAATGGTCACATAACCATCCGGGCTGATTTGCGGCGTCGTGGTCAGCACGATACCGACATCCTCTCGGCCAATTGTAGACTGCGTCTGACCTGTATCATTAAGTCGAGATGCTTCGACAATCGGAACCTGATTGCCAATGTTGATGATGCCTTCTTCGCCATTGCGTACGACGAGTGTCGGCCTGGACAACACTTCAAGCCTACTCTGCTGCTGCAAAGCGCGAAACAGAAAACTGAAGTCCTCGCCAGTGAGCGTGAAATTGAAACCACCCAAACCCAAACCAGCGGCGCCGAGGTCGGTACCAATCACATAATCAAAATCGCCTCCCTGGACCACACCATTCGGTCCGACGACGGCACCTTCGGAAAAGGGAAGATTCTGCCCGGCGATTTCCATACCCAAATCAAAATCGTCTGAGATCGTCAACTCCGCAATGAGCACGGAAATACGAACCTGAGGCTCTGGTCGATCAAGCTGCGAAATCATTTCCATCGTACTCTGATAAGCCTGGGTGCTGGTGCCAACAAGGATGTTGGTGCTTCCCTCCTCCTCCGTACCAACGGCTTCGATCGACACCTGCCTATCTGCTCGCCGTCGCTGCGATTCCTCATCGCTCACGTCGCCAAGAACATCCTGCTCCTGTTGGTTGAAGTTTTGCACCGCATCGGCAAGCGTGCTAGCGTCCCGGTGCTTTGTTCGATACACTTCAAGCACGCGCTCGTCCGCTTGTTGCGCGTCCAGGTAATACACAAGCGATTCCACCATGCGGAGGTCAATCTCCGCACCTGCAGCGATGAGCGTATTCGTCCTTGGATCCGCCGTGAAACGCAAATCCTGTCCGACATTGGCAATATCAAACCCCTCGATTTCGCCGAAAGTGAGCTGCGTACTGGCTTCACTATCCGACGTGTCGGCGTTGAAAAGTTCGTCCAACCGATCCACCATCGCCTCAGCATCGCTATTGATGAGTGGAAATAGCCTCAGCTCCGAGCGGATTGGCTTAATTTTATCGAAATCGTTAATCATCGCCTCCAACATATCCATACTGTCTGATGGCGCCATCACCATCAGCGAGTTGGTTCGATTGTCGGGTTCGATTCGGAGATCCTGCCTGAGGAGTTTTCGCGTAACCGTCGAGCCATCTGCCAACACTTGATCGAAATTAATAATGACGGCCTGCTCATCATCCTCCCCAGCGTCTTGCCCGATAAGGGTTTCTTCGAGCACGGCAGCGAAGTCCTCCGCCAATGCGTGCTTGAGTTGGATCACCTTGACTTTCATTTCGACGATCGGTGTAGACGTATCGAGTTGTCGAATGATCTCGCCGATGTTCTCCAACTCAGAAGTCGACGCCCAAACAATGACGGAGTTGGTCCGCACATCCACATCCGTTGCGATGACATCCACTCGACCCGATGCACCCTCAGCCTGCGATTGAAAAAGAGCATCGAGTTTTTCTGAGATCGTACGAGCCTTGGCCATCTTCAGGGGGAATATTTGAAACTGCTTCGCAATGCTGGATGGGCGATCGAGTGCGGCCAGCAACTCGCGCACGATTCCCTGATCGTCGCGTGAGGCACTGCAAACCAAACTGTTCGTTGCCTCGTCAGCCAGGACGATAATAGGCGTGCCTTCGATATCTCCTGCTTGATTTCGATTGTCGAACAGTTCCTGCATTCGCGGAGCCAACTTCGACGCTGAGCCGAACTTTAGCGCGTAAGTCTGAATCGCCGCACTGTTAGGGCCGCCCTTCACGTCAAGCCGCGTCATCAAATCGGCAGCACGTTCGAGCATATCGCGCGTGCCCACGACAACAACAGCATTGCTGCGCACATCCGGAATAACTGCGGGCGCCTGAAGCGACTCGGCTCCAGCCGTCACACCTTCGAAAATCTTATCGAGCATTTCCGCAATGATCGTTGCATCCGCGTATTCCAATTTGAACAAATCGGTGTCACTACTTAAAGGCTGGGTTTCCAGTGTAGCAACGAGTCGCTGAATTTCGTCGAAATCTTCTACGCTCGACGCAATGACAAGCGTGTTGCTTCGATCGTCCACAACAACAACCGGCAGGTCTGCGTTCAATTCCTCCTGCGCGCGAAGGTCAGCCTTACGTTGCCAAAGCTCTACAATCTTCTCCTTTATGTTCGCAGCGGAAACGCGCTTGCATGTAACGAGGCGAATCTGGTCAAATAGCTTGGCAGGGATCGTATCGAGCTGCGACGAAATGGTAATGATTTCGACAAAATTTTCTTCGGACGCCGATACGATTAGCGAGTTACTCCGAATGTCCACTGTCAGGAAAACCCGTTCGCGTTCAATGGCTGCGCTGCCCGCATTGGTTGCGCTAATCGCCTCGAATCGCTGATCGAACAGGTCCGTCATGATCTCACTGACGCGCGAAGCGTCGGTATGCTCAAGCTGCACGAGCTTCAAGGGAAATTTCAGCGAACGGGCAGGCCGATCGAGTTCATTAATGATCGTCTCGGCAAGGGCGAGCTGTTCAGGCCTACCAGAAAGAACCAACGTATTTGTTCGCAAATCCGACGCGATACCGATGTTGTAAGAGAGTGCCTTGCCCTCTTCACCCTGCGGAACGGAATCCGCGCCACTGCCATCCGGGTCTTCCGGCAGGTTCTTACCTTCGTCGAACATTGTCTTCAGCATTTCACCAACCGTCTCGGCGTCTGCGAACCGCATGGGATAAATCTTCACGGCCACTTCCTCGCCGATCGGAACACCATCCATCAGGCGAACCAGTTCTCCCATCGGCTTGATGTTTTCCGCCACCGTTGCAACGATCAAACTGTTTGTACCTTGATCCGCAATGATGCGGGTCGGCTTTTGCAGGTCGATCGGCGGTAGTTCAATAACCGCCCCGTTGGGCATCGCTTTGCTGATAATTAACCTTTGAATCAGTTCCTCAGCAGCCTCACGATCCTGCGGAGAACTCAATAACTCATTGATTACGTCCGCCATTTCATTGGCCTTGGAATGAACCAGCGGAAATAGCGTCAACTTGACCTCACCCCACCCCGCAACCGGCTCAACATCCAGTTGATCGATCAACTCCTGAACGGTCTCCCGCTCCGACTCGGGCAGCAACACCATGAGCGTATTGTTGGCCATGTTGGGGATAATCTGAATTTCGGTTTTGCCCCCTTCGCCCTTCTTTTCACGCATCTTCGCGATGATGCCGGTCAGTTCTTCCGCAACCTCCGCCGCCTTACGATGCTTGATCTCGAAAACCAGTTTCTGCTGTTTTCCAAGCTTATCCTCAACTTCATCCACCTGCTTAATCACATCGACGACAAACTCGATATGCCGAGGCAGCGCAGAAACGAGAATGATCGTCCCGGATAGTGCCGTCACGGTGACTTCGTGTTCCGACCTCATGTTAGGCTCGAACAGAACCTGCCGGAGCGGAGCCTGAATGGTGTTGGCGATTTCGTTGGCGTCCCGCTTGTCCACCGTAACAACGCGGATCTCCGCCTGCTCGCCACTCTCTTCCAAAACGGAAATCAAGCTCTCAAGAAGATTGAGGTCTCTCTCGTTGCCTTTCATGATGATCTGATCACCGACGATCTCGTAATCCACATCGCCGGAGAGGTTGATATTCGCCGTGTCCAAAGCAGAGGCCTTGCTCTCATTCTGAGCGTTGGCTTTCGGATTGCGATTCGCAGAATCACCATTCGGCGTCTCTTTTCGCTGCGCGGCGCGTTGTTTCACAATTTCCTCTGGTGTTTGCGCGAATGATGCTGTGCACACCGCGAACGTGAAAACCATGAGAAGCCCATTTGTCATACGCTGCATGATTCCAGATTGCATTTCCAGAAACCTCCGATCTTTCCAGCTGATCGCCAGTTTGTTACATCGGTCGTCCATGACCCTTTTTACTTGCCTTGGCAAATCGTTTCTCACTCCGGCACATTAGCGAGAGACCATTCATTGTCGCCAACGTCCTCACCACATTTCACATGGCCGAGGCCCGGCTTTACCGGAAACAAAAACCAACGTTTGTAGCGTCTACTCTACCCGCCCACACCTTTCCAGCCAAACCAGGAACTCACAACCCGCACCGGGGCGCTATGCATTTCAAGCCTAGATGGGTAACAGGCTATCGACGCCGATTTGTCGACGGCGTTCGCCTGGCTCCGCCACCCCTATTCCCGGAACGGCTGCTGCCACCGGAACGCCTGGCACCGCCGCGCCTGGTTGACCCTCTCCTTGCTGAATCGCCCTGTAGTTTTTCGATCAAAGCGGTCACTTCCGCGGTTGGCACCGAACCTACTCTTATAATGCGAATCGACTGTCCCGAAGCCGGGCCCAGTTCTTCATACGCCCTTACCATCTTTTCAACATTATCGAAATACATCGGCGAACCCGCGACCAACAAAGTGTTTGACCTCCTGTCCGGTTCGATGGAAATGGACGCAGCACTGCTGCCGCCTCGGCCACTTCCTCCCCGTTGGGCAGCCTGCTGAATACCTTCGTTGATGCTCCGTTCGATTCGTTCTGCCAGGTCAATGACATTTACGCCCGGAGCAACCTGGATAAGCTTAAACGGATCCTGAGCCGCCAATTCTTCCGTATCGAGCTTGGCGATGACACCTTCAATGGCCGCCAGGTCTTTGGCTTCGGCGCGAACAATAATACTATTGCCTGCTTCACTAGCCGCGATCTTTGGAGGCGTTCCGCTTCTACCGCCCCGCGACGACTCAGAGAACATGTCGAGCAATACCGGCAAAATCTGACTAACGCTGGCGAACTGGAGATCAATGATCTGCGGGATAGAACCCTTCTCTCCGGCTTCATCAAGCTCTTGCGCCAATAGCACGAGACGATCGACCTTTTCCTTCTCGCCGCTAATGACCAGCGCGTTGGTCTGCGACAAGAGTGAAATCCGCGTGTCCCCGATCAACTCCGCCGAACCACGCCCGGTAGCGCTGCCGGGCTTTGCGAGGTACGACTGCATGGCGGTGTGCATCTCCGTCGCGTCGGTATATAGCAGCGTGACGACGCGAACTTCCTCTCCAACAATCGCCTCCACATTGTCAAGCTCATCCACCGCAGCCTTAATCTCAGCAAAACGATCCGGCGTACATTTCACCACGATTGCGCGCGAACCCTGCAGTGCAGAAATTGAAATCGCCTGCCCCTGTTCACCCCCACGCTTTGGCGCTGACCGAACAAAAATCTCGTCCAGCGTCTGAGCCATCGAAGAAGCATCGGTGTTTTCCAGGTTTACGACGAACACCTGCGTTTGCGTGGCATCATCCGTATCGAGCTGCTCTATAAGCTCTTCGATGCGTACCATGTTGCCTTCCGAAGCTCGCACGACAACCGAATTGCCCGCCCAATTCGCAACCGCCTTAATCTGTTCTCGTTTAGACCCGCCTCTTCCCTGGAATAGTTGCGTAATAGCTTCTTGCACGATTCCCGGATCAGCGTGTGCAAGTATGAACGTCTTGACGACACCCATGTTTTGACCAACCGACTCGTCATTGTCGAGCTGCTCAATGAGATCGTTAACGCGCACATGATTGACTTCGCTCGCGGTCACGACCACGGTTTGCGTCGAATTCTCCGCAACGGCAAGAATGGTGTCGCGCCCACTCGATGACTGGCGCGCGCCACGCGACGGCTCGCGGGTCGGCGACATGTCCTTAATAATCGTGGCAACACTCGCGGGTTCTGCATACTTGAGCGGATAGGCTTTCGTGACTCGTGCATTGAGCTTGGCTATCGCTTTGGTATCAAGCAGTGCAACGCGATCTTTGATCGTCTTGAGATTGGACTCACTGGCTTGTACGATAAGTTGATTGGTCGCAGCATCAGGCGTAACCACAACAGCCGCCTCTAGCGGAGAAATCGTCGGCCCCTGCCCTTTCAACTCCTGCAATGCCCTACGCTTATCCTCGAATATCTGCGTGATGGTTGACGCTACATCTTCCGCCCGCGCGTGCTTGAGCACAATTACTTCCGATAGAAGTTGCAACCCAGGTTGATCCTCGAGCGGCGCGATCACCTGCTCGCGAATCTCATCAATTTGATCCTGCGTACCCCGAACAATCACCGCATTGAGTGCTCGGTTCGCCTGCGCCACGGGAATCTTCTCGTCCGGTGTTTTCTTTCGCGCAGACCACAACGAGTTAATCGATTGTGCCACTTCCGTAGCATCCGCAATCTTAAGAGGAATTATCAGTGTAACTTCCGGGCTCCGCACGTTGGCAGGATTATCCACCAGCCCGATCGCTTTTTCCACAAATTCAAACACAACGTCGTTTCCGAGAACAACCAGCGCATTCGCCTTGTCATCCGGCTCGACGCTGAACGCCTCCGAAACCTGTTGATCCCGAGGAAGCGAACGGATGTAGTTCGTAATGAGTTTTGACATCGTCGTGTGAACTTCGCGCGCGTCCGCATATTCGAGCGCGTATATTCTGAAATCGAACAATGTTGTTTCCTGATCGAGCGATTTCGCAAGCGACTCAATCTCACCAAACATGCGGTCATCAGCCATCACGAATAGTTGCTTCGTCGGGTTATTCGGCGTTACCGTAAACGGATCTTTGGATGAGCCACTACTGCTACCGCTTCTACTCGTTCGACGGCTCCCACTACGACTCGATGTACTTCCACCGCCATACGCTGAGTTAATTGCGTCGGCTACGTCGCTTGGCTTTGCATGAACAAGTTGAATAACATGAAGCGTAGCACTCTCAGCCGACTGGGCTTCGAGTTCGTTCACAACCGTTTCGATTCTCTCATGAAGATAATCCGGCGCGCTATAGAAGAGAATCTGCCCACCCTCTTCCCCGATAAATTTAGGCCCAGCTGTTTTGTTGGATGATGGGCGTTGGTTTCTACCTCGTCCGCGCTGCGCTGGAGCTGCCCGCTCTGCACCGCCGAACATCGCCGAAAGCGTATCGGCAACAACCTTGGCGTCGGCATGTTCCAACTTAATTGTCGTATACTCCACGGTGACGTCAGCGACATCAAGCTGCTTGATCTCAGCTGCAATTTCTTCCATTTGCTCCTGTGTAGCCTGTGCGGAAACCATATTCAGCTTGGAATAGGCAACGAAGGTCGGCGTCTTGAGTCTCGAAGCTACAGCTGCGGAAGGCTGTGCTTTGCCCCTTTGGCCGGGACGCTTTGTCGTTGTTCGATCGCGCTCATCTGTAAATCGCCCCGTGAGGTATTCGACAACCTCCTCGACGTTAGCATAGGTCAATTGGAAACTCCGCCATTCGCGCTCTTCGACCTCATACTGTTCGAGTTCGTCAATGAGGTTTCCAATGTAGTCCAGTGCAACAGAGGGCGCCAATGCAAGAATCGTATTGTTCTCGGGATTGCTGCTGATTTTGATATCCTTCGGATCGATCCCCAATACACCTTCGCCGCCG
>JAJDEA010000237.1 GCA_029260035.1 Phycisphaerae bacterium | reverse complement strand
CCGACATGGCCAAATGCTACGACAACGACGAGCAGAACAAGGAACACTCTGCGGAAACCAACGAGCTGTGTGATGATGAAGTCGCCGCTAAGCTCACCAATATCTTCGACGACGAAGTGCCGGCAGAAACGGTGACGTCTTCCGATCAGCCTTCGGCTGTTCAGAATGGCGGCAGCTCGGACGAGCAAACCGTGCAGGAAGACATTTCGGATGATTCCAACGCAACGCTCGGTTCGGAAGAGACTGTACCGAAGGAGAATTCTGAACCTGGCTTCGAGCAGCAACCACTGGTCGTTCCGGAAAGCGAGCTGGAGTTCCTCAAGGTGTTCATGGAAGAGGCCGTCGAGCATCTCGAAGCAATCGAGACGGCGATTCTGGATGTCGAGCAAAACCCGACAGATTCGACCAAAATTGACGACCTGTTCCGCCCCTTTCATACGATCAAGGGGGGAGCTGGTTTTCTTAACCTGCGCGATGTCCAGGCTTTGGCACACGAAGCGGAAACGCTGTTGGATCAGGGGCGCAAGGGCGAGCGCGAAATCACGCGTGGCCTGATCGATCTTCTTCTTGACGTGCTTGACATCCTAAAAGTGCAGTTCGGTTCAGTCCAAAGTTATCTCGACGACCCTTCTGGCGAATCGATCCCTCAGCCGCCCGTGTCGGAGATGATCGATCGTTTGCGCGCCATGGTGGCTGGACGAGACGACGCCCCGTCACCCGACGTCATCACAGCGGGGCCGAACAAGAAGATAGGGGAAAACCTGGTCGCTCAGGGCGCCGTGACGAAGGAAGTCGTGGACTTCGTGCTCGATGAACAAGAGAACGGAAATATCAAGCAAAAGACCGGGGAAGCGCTGGTCGCATCGAAGGCCGTCACGCCACGTCAGGTTACCCAAGCGTTGCGAGCACAGTCACCGGCGCCAGCAGGGAAATCCGGCGGTCTTGTCGACCACTCGATCCGAATAGATACGGGAAAGCTGGATTCGTTGATCGATATGGTCGGCGAGCTCGTTATCGCGCAGGCGCAAGTCAGTGCGAATTCGGTAATCGCGCATGACCCAGTGCTACTGAAGAATGTAGGACTGGCCGACAAAATCGTTCGCGACGTTCAGGAACATGCGATGGGAATGCGGATGGTGCCGATCGGCGCCACGTTTCAGCGGATGACAAGGCTAGTACGAGACGTGTCGCGTAAGGCTGGCAAAGAAGTTGACTTAGTTATCAGCGGCGAGGAAACCGAACTAGACAAAAATGTCATCGAGCAAATCAGCGATCCGTTGGTGCATATGATCCGCAATTCTGTCGATCATGGAGTCGAGCCGCCGGAAGTACGCGAGGCAGCGGGCAAGCCAGCTCGCGGCCAAGTCCATCTTAGCGCGTTCCATCACGGTGGGAACATCGTCATAGAAATCAAAGACGATGGTCGTGGACTCGATCCAGCCAAGCTAAAAGCGAAAGCAATCGAAAAAGAGATCATCCAACCGCAGGATGAACTCTCCGAACAACAAGCGTTCCAACTCATCTTCGCGCCCGGGTTCTCCACAGCTGCAGAAGTAACTGCAATTTCAGGCCGTGGTGTTGGAATGGATGTGGTCAGAAGGAACCTTGAGCAGCTTCGGGGATCAGTTGACATCACATCGAAATTGGGCGAGGGATCGACGTTTTCGATTCGCCTTCCTCTGACGCTCGCCATTATCGACGGAATGATCGTACGCGTCGGGTCGGAACGATTGATCATTCAGACGGTCGGCGTGGAGCAGGCGTTACGCCCCACGTCGGATCAAATCACGACCGTTCAACACAAGGGGCAAGTTCTCAATGTTCGCGGAAACCTGGCCCCGATGATTCAACTCGGCACCCTTTTTGGTTTTGGCAAGGAGATCGATCCTTGCGAGGCCATGGTTGTTCTGGCGCAGTGTCCAACCGGTCGTGTCGGTCTGGTTGTGGACGAACTTCTCGGACAGCAACAGGTCGTGATCAAGTCACTCGGCAAACGATTCGAAAAACTTCGCGGCGTTTCAGGTGCCGCTGTACTCGGCGACGGCCGGGTTGGGTTGATTCTTGATGTCGCCGGTGTTGAAGAGGCGTACAACTCGATGCGCGTATTGTCTGACAAAGCTGGCGCAGGCCAGCCGTTCAATGACGACGTTGCTACGGATAATTGCGCCGAATCGGTGTTGGCTGGAAACGGCGTATAAAACGTCCGACCGCGAATACGGGAGACTGAAAATGAATACGGTTGTCAACGAGGTCGCACAAACCAACACCTCAGATCAGATCTGCGCCAATGACACCAACGCCGCACTCGGAGGCAAGTACCTCATGTTCCTGCTGGACGGAGAGGAGTATGGTTTGGATATCCTCAAGGTTCGGGAAATCATCGGCGTCATGGACATCACCAAGGTGCCGCAAACACAGGAATTCGTGGAAGGTGTAATCAACCTTCGCGGCAAGGTGATCCCCGTGATTGATTTACGCAGAAAGTTCGGACTTGTGCCGGTCGAGTATAACGAAAAAACCTGCACCATCGTACTCGACGTCGGCATTTTGATGGGCATCATCGTAGACACCGTCCAAGAGGTATACAGCATACCAGCCAGCGACATCGAGCCTTCTCCGAAGTTGGGCAGCGCCGTCGACATCAGTTTCATACTTGGAATGGGGAAAGTGAAAGATGAAGTCAAGATACTCCTTGATATCGAGAAGGTTCTCAATTCGGAAGAACTGGTAGACATGCAAGGTTTCGCTAAACAACAAATTGTATAACTACTCGCAGGTGCGGTCGCCCCGATGGAGTTGACAATCCGTGTGTTGAGTTTGCGGTAATGGTCGTGCGCCCACATGCGCACTGTTAGGTGTAAAGATGCAAAAAGAAACACAAGAATCCTCGCTATGTCGCTCCTTACTGCAACTCGCACAAACCGCCTACACCGTCCTGGAGCGAGAGATACCTGAGATGGGGGGCCTGCCACCCTTCGGCGTCGCCGTACTCCGCCTCCTTCGTTGGAACGGCCCAGAGACAGCCTCGGCCATCGCAGCTTTTCTTAGTCTTCCGAAAGATTTCGTAGAACATATCTTGGATGAGATGCGCAGCGCGGGTCACATTCGTTACAGCTCTTGTTCATCGAGCGATACTGAACCGGTTATCGAATTGGATACGCAAGGCGAGCATGTCGCACGCCAAATCGTTATCGCCCAGCAAAACTGCGTCGAGAGCGCCGCCGATCCTTTGTCAGAAGAAGAACGACTCACCGTAGCCGCCGTACTCGATCGGCTGGCTTTGAATCTCGTGTCGGATAGTACGGGCGTCGCCCTGACATGCGCATCCTGCTGGGCTCTTGGCACGCGAGAGTGCGACCATTCCAACATGCGCCATAGCTGCTCCTTCAGGGCCGCACGTTTTGCAACTCCAACTCCTGACCTGGATGAAGATGCGCCTCGATTGAAGACATCTCGTGGCAACACGTCCCCGCCGATCATTCAGGTTACAATCGAAGAGTAGAGGAGGAAAGAGTTGGAATTGATCGTGGACATCGCAGACATGGCGGTAACACCCGACACCAACGCCAGCCTTGTCACCTACTCGCTGGGAAGTTGCATTGGCGTCTCGATCTGGGATCGAAGCCTCCGTGTGGGCGGATTACTTCACTACATGTTACCAAATGCCGGTCTTGCGCCTGAGAAAGCCGAGGAAAGGCCAGCTATGTTCGCCACGACAGGCATTCCGGCACTGTTCCGTGAGGCCTTCGAGTTGGGGGCTAAGAAGGAGCAACTCAGCGTAAGAATCGCCGGTGGATCGCAACTTATGGACGACAACAATCGGTTCAACATTGGACGAAAAAACTACGTCGCGCTCAGAAAAATACTTTTCAAAAACGGAATTCGGATCGCGGCAGAGGACGTGGGAGGATCGATCAGCAGGACGATGCGTCTGGATGTCGGCACCGGTCGCGTAACCCTGACGAGCAACCGAATCGAGCGTGAGCTATGACCACAGCAATTGAAATGATCGAAGGTATCGATGCGCTCCCGCCACTTCCGGGGACGACACAAAGGCTAATGGCAATCGTCGGCGAGCCAAACGGATCGCTCGATGACGTCGTCGATATTATCAAGCACGATCAAGCGATGACGAGTCAGGTGCTGAAGCTCTGCAATTCAGCGAGTTCGGGGGTGAGCAGAAAAATTGGATCGCTACGTGAGGCCATTGGATTTTTGGGAACGAAGAAAGTCTTCGATCTCGCCATTGCCGCACATACAGGCGGAATGCTTTCCAAGCAGCAGGTGGGGTACGATCTCGAAGCAGGAGCGATGTGGAGGCAGTCCGTTGCAGTCGCCGTCGGCTCAGCAGCGATCGCAAAGCACCTGCGCCTCCAAGATGCACACCTCCTATTTACGGCTGGTTTGCTTCACGACATCGGAAAGGTCGTCTTGAGCGAACATGTGGCCGAATCATATGCTGAAATACTGCGCCTCGTAACAGACGAGAAACTGTCATTCATCGAAGCAGAGCATCGGGTGCTAGGTTTTTCACACGAAGAGGTCGGCGCCCTGGTTGCGGAGCGATGGCAATTGCCCGAAGCGATCGTTCGCTGTATTCGCTATCATCACGACCCTTTTTCATTGGCCGTGCCGGATCCGCTTGTCGATGCGGTCTATCTTGCGAGCACAGTGTGCCTGATGATTGGCATTGGAGGCGGGGCAGATGGATTGTCGTACCGCGCCGACCAGAGTGTGCTGGACCGTCACGGACTGGACGAACGCGATCTCGAATTGATCGCTATGCAGATGCTCTCAGGATTACAGGAAGCGGAGTTGTTCATGCAAGCTCCGGCCTCTGAATGATCGAATCGGAAAGAACTGTGGAGACGGCATGGATATGATCGATACGAAAGTGCGGGACTTGACTCGCCAGGAATATGAACAAATCCGGCGCCTGGTTTACGCCCAAAGCGGAATCAACCTTGGTAGTGAAAAGATGCAGCTCGTCCGCTCACGACTGGGAAAAATCGTCCGCACACGAGGGTTCTCATCGTTTCAGGAGTATTTTGAATACGTTCTCGCCGACTCCTCTAACGGTGAGCGCATGAGCGAACTCCTGGACGCAATCTCGACGAACACGACCTACTTGTTTCGAGAGGACCGCCACTTCGCCTTCCTCCGGGGTCTCCTCCAAACCCTCTTGGCGCAGAGATTTAATCGATCCGAAACCGGCACGTTACGCATCTGGAGCGCAGCCTGTTCGAGCGGCGAAGAACCTCATTCGATAGCCATGGTCGCGCGCGATGAGCTTCGAACTCATCCGAACGTCCAACTGAAAATCCTCGCCACCGACATCTCTATTCAGATGCTGCGCAAGGCGCGACAAGGGCGATATGGCGCGGATCAGGTGTCCGACGTCCCTGCCGAACTACGCAACAAATATCTCAAACGGGTGCGCCAGGACGGCGTGGCGGTTTTCCACATAACTCCGGAGATAGAGCGTGCCATTCAATTTGCTCGCTTCAATCTTATGACGGAGAGTTATCCTTTTCGTAATTCGTTCGACATCGTTTTCTGTCGTAACGTCATGATCTACTTCGATAAGCAGACCCAAGCCGCCCTCGTTAGGAAATTCGAAAAGTTGCTGCTCCCGGGCGGACATCTGTTTATTGGACATTCGGAGAGTTTGCACGGTATCGACCATTCACTGCGGCAGGTCGAACCGGCAACATTCGTCAAGCCGTAGCCGATATAGTCTTAATGGGATTCGGGCATGACCTTGGAAATGGACGTTTCACTATGCAAAACAACAAGAGAATCAAGGTCCTGATTGTCGATGACTCGCCGCTCGTGCGCACAACATTGACATGCGTTCTCGCCAAGGAAGACGACATCGAAGTCGTCGGCGGAGCCACAGACCCGTTCGACGCGCGAGAGTTGATCATCGCGCACCGCCCCAACGTGATCATTCTTGATCTTGAAATGCCACGCATGGATGGTTTGACCTTTCTGCGAAAGTTAATGGTACACTACCCGGTACCAGTCATCATCTGCAGCGGCATCACTACATCCAATGGCCGAAAAGCAATGGAGGCGATCGAAGCAGGCGCCGTTGGGGTTATTGCCAAACCGTCCACCGGCGGGAGCAAGGCGCTGCGCATCTTAGGGGTCCAAATCGCAGAGAACATCCGAGCCGCTGCCATCGCCGCCCCCGCGCCGCCAAACATCCCCGCATCTGCCGCTGGTGCGCCCCCCTCGTTCCGGTCACTAGGACTTGATCCAGCAAGGTATCTCGTCGCCATAGGCGCCTCCACGGGTGGCACCGAAGCAATCAGGCAGGTTTTATCGTCGTTTCCCGCGGACTTCCCGCCTGTGGCTATCGTTCAACACATGCCAGCGGGCTTCACTAAATCGTTCGCTGAGCGACTCAACGAATTCAGTGCCATGCAAGTTTCCGAAGCCGTCGATGGAGATGTACTTGTGCCCGGTCGGGCTTTCATCGCGCGCGGCGGTGTTCAGATGAGTTTCAAAGTTGTCGCCGGACAATGGCGACTCACTTACGGCACCGACAAACTGGTGAATCGCCATTGCCCGAGCGTCGAAACGCTCTTCAATTCTGTCGCCGAGAAAATCGGAAAACGTGCGGTCGGCATCCTCCTTACAGGTATGGGCAATGACGGAGCAGAAGGACTGCTGAACATGCGAAATGCGGGAGCGGTAACAATCGCTCAGGATGAGAAAACATCGGTGGTCTACGGTATGCCCAAAGTCGCGAACGAGATAGGAGCCGCACAGTACACGACTGCGCTCGGGGACGTGGCGAGCACCGTCCACAAAGCCTTACGGCGCCCCAAGGCCGTCTGCGTTTCAGAACGATGAACAAGACGCGTTGCCATAGTCCGTACGATCGAACACCTAACGGCGTTGCAGAAGGAAAGAAGCGGAAAGCCCCATCGGATTGGCCGATGGACACAACTGATGAGCGACGGAAGAACTCGACGAACATGTGATCAGTCGTCGAGTATATCCCAAGCCCTTAACACGGGAACTACAAACATGAACACAGCCACAAAAGCAACCGCCTACGATCTCGTGAACGGCAGCTTCGGCCGTTGCGCCAATTCAAACGGGTTCTTCGACTCGTTCTACTCCATTCTTAAAGGCAGTCACCCGGACATCGCGAACATGTTCGCAGAGACGGACTTCACCAAACAGAACGAACTCCTGCGCATTGCCCTGGAGTTGATGTTGATGTTTGATCACGGCAGTGACGCAGCGAAGCAGGTTATGGAGAGGATCCGAGAGTCGCACAGTCGACACCAACTTAACGTTCCCCCGCAACTCTATGACTATTGGCTCGACAGCCTCATGAAGGCGTGCGCAAAGCACGATACGGAATTCACGCCGGAGCACGAAACCGCCTGGCGCGATGTTCTGTCCAAGGGCATTAACTACATCAAGTCCGGATACGACGACGGCGCGGAAGAGGCCGAATGCATGGCATACCTGAACTTCATCGATCCCGATCTTGAAACGGTTGCCAGGAGCTGGCGCTTTCTGCCTGATTCGGTGCGTGCGGAAGTTATGACCAAAATCAAATCAGCAACGTAGCCCACATGTCAACGATTCGCTGTTGATCCGTGTCAAACGAAGTCTTGAATCCTGCCGAGCAATCCATCGAGATAGTGTTGGCCGGTGAAGGAAGTTGTTGCAAATGCGCTAGTTGCGGACTTCCTTCAGCGGTCTTCAAAGCCGTTGAGGCGTCGTTTACGCCGCGATTGGCGGGTTCGTTCATCGCCCTTCTCTATAGGAATTGACTAGATGGGCTAATGAAAAAGGTCAAGAACTCGACGCATTGCACTGAATGAGACGTAGAACAAAACCAATAGGAAAAAAAGCCTCGACTCGTCTGCGATAGGGAGTGTATGATTAACGTCTTGAACTGAGCCGCAGAATCTTGACTGAGGAGCCGCGAATCATGCTGCAAAACTCCGATCGCAATGCGATTTTCATGGAAATGCATCGAGCAATTGACGAAGCTGTGTCGTCAATGGTTTCCACCTTGGAAAAGTCGGATATCATATATCCCCCTAATGAAGAACTGACGCATGCCGAAATGTCCGCGTTGGCGGCATTGCATTTTTCAACCGAAGCCAGATCAGGGTTAAGAAAGATAATGGCTGAAGCGGCGAGCTCGCCATTGTTTCATCTGTTTTGCTTAATGGACGGGGTTGCTGACCCTATTGACCATCCAACTGAATGGACAGGATTATCGCTTTCGGCGGGAGAAGATGACGAGTCGATGTTACATGACGATTTCTTTTCCTCGTATTGGGATTATGTCGAGTCACACGAAAATTGACGCGCGTGAAGATTAGATGGAGTGCCCCAAGCGCCATGATTCCGCCAAAGAATCTGCTCGCGGAGCAAGTCTTACGGCAAAACTGTATTTTCAACTGGCTTCGGCGCCGAGAAGACGTTCTCGTCAGACGTCGGTCCATTTACGTTCCAATTCGACACTTTATCATAGGTGTGGATGTCGGCGTACATATGCTTGAAACTGCTGAAAACGTCGGGCAGAAGCCTAGAAAACTCCCGCCTATTGACAAGCCTTGCGAGAACATTCCCGATTGCGTCTTCGATGGTGTATTTGCCAACATATACATGAATCGTATTCTGACGTGACCAAAGAGTGCCGATCGACATCGGTTTCTCCGGCTTAGGGGCTTGGTTTTCTGCTACAGGCAATCCGGACAAATTGCTAGTAGGCTTCACTTCGAATACTAAGAAATAGAGTCCAACGGCAAGCAGACCGAGAATAAGATATTTCATACTAAGCCACCTAAATGGCAATCACTCTTGTAAAGTACTACCTAGATTATACTACAAAAATCGAGTAGCTGTTCGATCAATTTTGGATTTAACAACTTCAAGCCCGGGGGGTGATATCATTGTTATCACCTCGCCGCGTGACAGCGCCAACCCTGAGGAGGCTGATTACCCGCTGCGAGAGATTTCTTCGCGGATTTTCCGATTCCTATCATTTGCCCAAATCTCAATACCGTTCCCAACGACGCCTCGCGTGCCTGGAAACCGACGACTTTCCGCCAAGGCTCGCAGCCTGTTTAATCCTCCCATTTAAGGCTGACAGGCTGGGTCGAGCGGGTTCGGGAACGGATAGAACTCTCTGCCGGAGCCTTCAGCAAACGCATTCACTGCCTGCAAGACGTCATTGCCGTTGATGAAGTTGTCGGGAACCTGGCCGGAGAGGTCCAGATAGGTAAAGTGTGCCGCGTTGATGGAACTCAGATCACCGATCACGGGACTCGCTTTCTTCAATATAGCTGTCACATCGAACCCGTTGACGGTACCGTTTGGCAGCGTCCACACGTTAGGCGGATTACCTGTCGGGCCGGTGAAGGTACCCACCACATCTGCCCAGAATCGCGAGCCTGGTTTTCGAACCGTCGAAGCGACATACGTCTCACTGGAGATTACACTCGGATTGGAGGTCGCACTGGCTTCAATATCATAGCGCGCCACCGGGACGATTTCACAGTCTCCGACGTATATTACGGATTCTGTCCAAACACGGTCCACTCTGTTCTGCACGACGCGTGACACCCATTGATCCGTACATGGCGGGCTGCCGGGAAGCGTATTTCCCTGGTCATCGACACAGCTTCCATCAAACGGCACGCCAACCCAGCCAACCACACCGGACCCGCTGCCCCCGCCGGTTAGCGACACTCTGTAGGCAGTGCTTGTGCCCGGCCCATCTGGTGAGGGCAACTCCGAAGGGACAAACACGATGTATCGATTCCTGCCCTCACATTCATCTGGAAAACCCGAGCCATCCAGGTCAGGGCTAACACCAAGGTCGATGTCACAGGCATCGTTCACACCATTGCCGTTGCAATCATCTACGCCGCTACCGGGACTGATGTCCAGTGCATCGATGTTATCCGACATCAACAAGCCGAGACTCGCCGCCGAGTTGCGCACAGTCGGCAGTGTATTATCAAATGACGAATGCAAGACATCTGCCGCCGAGAACGCGCCACTCATAACGGAAGGCGAGTTTGGCGTCAGCGAAAACAGCACTTCGTCGAGACTGGGGTTCAGCAATCCGTTTGGCTCTTGAGGATCCGCTCCGGGCGTTTCGTCCGAAAGTACGAGTGCATCGATTTCGTCGCCAGCTTGAAGCCCCATGTTGGGACCCGTCGCGAAAATAGAAAGGTTGGTCGGGCCGAAAGTTCCGATTCCGTCAAACCGCCAAATGGTTGCACCGTTGCCTGGGAAGTTAAACGTCGCGTAACCTCGATCTCCCGGCACGAAAAGCTCCGCCTCGATTCCGGTCACGTTGTCACGAAACGCTTGTCCGCCTATCGGGGCTAGGCCCAACGTAGACTGATCGGTGACCAGACAATTGCCGAGGGTGTCCCCACATGCGGGAGCAAAGGAGCTTTCATATGCTCCAAAGTCAATTGTGGATCCCGTGAAAATATCAGCAGCGACCTGCAACTTGCCGCTCTCGACGTTCACGTCCGTACAGGCTTCGCCTACGGAATCGCGATCCACCGAGAAAAACAGAATCGGCGTCTGGAGCTCCGACACAGGATTGACAGTTCCGTCTCGGCCATACGATAAGCTGGTAATCCGATCGCTCGCCGCGAACTCCCCTACGCCTTTCGATCCTGCTAGTTCCGGATAACGAGCATTGGACGTGTCGGGCCCCGGTGCGGGTAGCGGGTCGCCGGATGAACGGTATACCGTTACCGTATGCACGCCGGTTGGCACATCGGATTGCACATCGTTTGGAAGTTTGATGGTGGTTCCGATACTTGCGTCATCGACGCAAAACGAGACGAGCGACTGCACCGCAGGCTGTGTTTCGCAACTGGCTGGCGGTAGCCCCGCAAGACCCTGCCCGCCAAATGACGCGCTCACGACATACGCAACGTGTACGCCAACGGCATCAAACAGCGACACGCCTGGGAAACTCGGATCGTTAAAGAAGTCCTCGGCTGGGTTTTGAAGGTCCGGCGGCAAACTGGACACATTCGCGCGAAGAACAATGGGGGTTTTGTTATAGAGGAGTTGCGTACCGGTATCGATTTCAACATGCAGATTGAAAAACGCTTCCGCAGGAAAATCGATACACTGCCCTTGCGCTTCTCCGAAACTGTTTTGGTAAAGACTGGCGTTTCCGGCTGCAAACACAGAGTCAAAAAACGCCTGGCCCGCTCGCACCGATTGCGTTCCGTTGGTTAGATTCAGCGATAGAATTTCAAGGTGAACTTCCTGCCCAAAACTCGAATCCTCCGGAAAACCTACCGGGTAAACGCACGGGTCCGGAGCTATCGCGGACGTATTCGGATAAGGCGCTAACCCTCCATTTGGAATCAACGCACCATCGTCCTCAAGATCACCCTCCTCGAACGGATCACTTCGGCCAATGGCTGCGCCAGCATCAGCCAAGCCTGAAAGTGTAAGGTCCGGGATACTCGAATCAAGGAATACGATTTTGAATTCGCTCCCAACTGCCAGCATATCGACACTACCGGGCTCCATCGCGGCGCAGTTTGCGCACAGAATCTCAGAGGTATCAGGTATGCTGTTGTTGTTGATATCACAAGAACAAGTGAACTGCGCACAGGCGGTGTTGTCACCTTGATATTGACCATTACTAAGCGTCGCACAATTAGCCGCCGTAGTCACTGCACAAGGCCCCAACGCAACGTCGTCCGTGCAACACGCACCGGGTGCAAAGGTGGGTGGCCAACAATTAGCCGGCGACGTGTATGGGTATGGCATATTCGCAAACGCATTGTTTGCCTGGACGATATCGACACCATTAACGACTCCGTCAGGGATTTCCGGCGCAATATCCGCCCAGGTCAAATGGGGGGCAGTCGGGTCCATGTTCGCGGCCTGCGTAATTGCGATAATGTCACTACCGGACATAATGCCATCCGGCGGCTTCCAGCTATTTGGCGGCGTAGGAGGTGTCGAAGTTCCGTCACCACCCGCACTGAATGCACCAACGACGTCTGCCCAGAAACGAACGGCGGGTTTAGCAACCGTGGAGACGAAAAGCCCTGTAGCGGACCTGACACCGGCAGCATCCACGGCATAAACAATGTAAGATTCATCCGGAGCAATCATGCACCCGGTCACATGAATGATCGGCTCAGCTCCGAAATCAAAAAGTGGGGGCAAAGGACTGGCAACAAGGTCGGTGATACCCAAGCCAACCACAGAGGCGGGAGTGGTTCGCGGTGCGCTGATATAGAAGCTGTTGCCGCTGGCTACATGCTCCACCTCATACCCGTGCGGGAGTCCGATGAGCGAAGGATTCGGCGTGAATGAAACGTATCGGTTCTTCGGTGCCTCATGCGGATAGCCTGTAGCCTGGAACGGTCCACCAATGCCCTCATCGCAAATACACAGAAAGATCAGGTCTAATTGCGCCTGGCCTCGTGAAGCCGCGGTGTTGTCACCGGACAAGCTCGAATTACTCGGCGCGAAGCCTCCGACACGCAGCTTGTAGCACGTCGAGTCTATTGCAGACCACTGAATGAGAGATGGCCCACCAATGCTAATACCATCCACCAGGTCCTCACAGCCCTCGTCCGCACAAATGATCCGCGTGCCACCCGGCCCATCGATGTTGGCACAATTGCACTCATCGTGAACTTCAATCATCGTGTCAAAGTAAGTCGGGCCGTTGTTGGTCCGCGCTTCGACTTCTCCTGAGCAGGGCGAGACAAACTCATACCAAGTGTCCGCCTGAAACGACGTCGGTGAATTCGATGAAAAGCAACTAAGTCCTTGCGGGCTTGGCGGCCCCGTGCTGAGATCGCCGTCACGGGTAGCTGTTCGGTTATCCACGGGCATACCGGTACACTCGTAAACGCAGCCGGGCCAGACAACACAAGGGCCCTCTCCACTTGGGCAATCGTCAGGCGTAACCGTACAGAAGCGATTGGGATTACCTGTGCATGTTCCGCGATTATGCCCCTGAGGTGGCAGCTCGGTTGGGCAAAATGAATTCACGTCGATATCCGCTACGCCGCAGACATCGTTAGCAGGAACGGCTGGGCAAGCAGCACCCCCGTTGCAGAGGCCAGGCACAACGTAGCCCAGTTTGTCCCGGTCCCACTGACACGCCTCCGCTGTGATTCCATCGATGAATCCACCTCCCGGCGGACAGCAGCAGATCGTCGGTGGGCCGCAGCCACCATCGACGCCCGGCGTCGTATCCTTCGCGATGCCGGAGTCGAGACAAAACTGGTAGTCCCCGTTGAAAATGTCGCTGCTGTCGTATACACCGTCCAGGTCTGACACGGCATAGTTATTACCTTCAGGGGATGAAGCGTTGTGGGTGCCCGTTGCATCGATCTGTCCCGTTGACATCCAAAACGATGTGCATCCCTGGCCGCCCTTGCCGGTGATCTCGATCCAGTAGCAGTCGTCGGGGATGACGGCTGCTACGAATGTACCGGTATACGTCCAGACGAGGAAACCCGAATCGCCATTATTACCAATGCCGTCTAGCGTGAGCGTAGAGTCAGAGGTAGCAAACGTTTGCGGCGCTTGAACATTTCCCGCTTCGTCGGGCAGTCCGTTGTCATCGGCATAGATGACGATTTCCCAGTCGTCGTCCGGCGGCGTGCTGTTTGGCAGCTCGCACGCATCGGACCAGGTGAAGGTCCAACAAGCGCGATTGATGGCTGCACTAAGCGGCCTAAAGTCATCCGCAACTCGACCAAAGTTGAATCGGTCGGAAACCCATGCGATCTGATCGAGTCCCTCCTGACAATTGCTTTGGTCCTGAATAATGCAAACCGGGCAAGGATCACTCTCGCAAAAGATGCCTCCGTGAAAAACGGCATTAACGGGGTCGATGGCGGAACATGCTGCGGGCCCGATTCCAGCGCCGGATAAATCGTCACAACTGCCAGGCCCCAGACAGCAGGAGCCCGTTGCACATGGAGAGGCTACACAGTCCACCACTAGACCGCCCGGCAGATCCCCAAGCCAATCGCCACTAATTTCCTCACATTCGATTTCCGTGCGAATCGAGCAGGTCGCACCGGGGCCGTTTGTTCCGGCGTTTGTGCAACAGGCAGCCTCGATCAGTTTTTCCACCGTGACGTGCGCCTGGTAAGAACCAAAGTTGTCTTCGCAAGTGTCGCCGGTTGGACAATCGTTTGCTGTTAGGCAGACCTGAGTGCTGTTGCTGCAGGTAGATTGAATCAAGATACCATATACATACGAAGCGCCCAAATTGCATGTACCGCTCGCTCCGCTATCGCACGCTTCAGGGTCATTGACGAAACAATCGCTCTTATCGATGGAACACTTGGCACCCGCGACGTCGAAAGTCAGTGACATGTTTTGATCTGCGCAAACGACACTTGATTCATTCGAACCCCCGTCGAAACTGGTTGCACCAAATCCGCCGTAGTCAGTTTTGAAACGGAGCGGGACGCCGCTGCAGTTCGGGATCGGGCTAATCGCACTGGGCACGTCACAACCCTTCATCATGACAATCCATGCGGGCGTCCTGAGTGGATTGCTGCAACACAGATCCCACGTTATG
>JAJDEA010000236.1 GCA_029260035.1 Phycisphaerae bacterium | reverse complement strand
CGTGGTTGGTCAGTTGGCCACGTTAAAAGCTGACCGCTAATTTATTTGCCGAGACTAATCTCGCAATGGCCGCCTAGCAAAGGCGACCCCGACTGCGGGTCTTTGCCGGAGAGACCCAAAAGTCGGCCGCAATTCCGGATCGCTTTGAGTCATGCCGAGCACGCTTGAGGTTAAAAACTGTTCTCGACTAGAGGCCGCGGAATCCTGTCGATTGGAGTCCGAGGCAGCGAAACCCAAATAATCGACTACACACGTAGAAGCTTTCATGGAAATGTCGCGGGACGCGGGTTCGATTCCCGCCGCCTCCACTGAAGCACCTTCTGTGCCAGAAGGTGTCACGTCGCGCCGTGCGGCGTCATAACCCCCGTTCACGCGGGGGTTTGTTTTTTCTGTGTCCTCTTCGTCTGAAGCGCCCTCAGTGCCAGTTGGTGACACGGATTGCCCCGTCGGGCGTCTTGTTCCGCTGCCATACCGCTGCCAGTCACCATTCGTGTCGCCTTCCGGGTTAGGTTCCGTGTCGTCCGACCCGCTGTTTCGCTGCCAAGGAAGTTGGCTCACCGCGCGTGCCTGATCGTCGATGCCGATGTGCGTATATTTCATCGTCATTCGAATGTCGCTGTGGCGGGCGAGTTCGCGTGCTTCAGGAAGCGATGCTCCGTTCCGCAGAAGCTCGGTGATGTGCGTGTGCCGACCAGCGGCATGGAAATCGGCGATGCCCTCCTCAGTCTTGTAGGGAATGCCGACTCGTTCCAAGTCCTTTTTGACCATGAGCCAAGTGCGACGCTTTGCAAGTTTGGGAAAAAGGACTTCGTCCGGCTTCAATTCCTTGAGCCAGTCACGGAGCATCTCCACCAACTCCGGGTGAAGCGGGAGAACGTCTTTCCGCCTGCGCTTCGAGCACGCAGCCTGGACGGTGAGTATCGCTGGCGTCTCGTCGAGTTTGAAGCTCTGCGGTGTGAGCGTCGCCAGCTCTTTCCTGCGAAGGCCCGTCATGTAGGACAGAGTGTAGATTCGAGCGCGTTCTTCCCCAGTGAAACACTGAATCAAAATGCCACTGCCCCGGGCGGATTCGACGAGTTTCGTGAATTGGTCCGATGTCAGGGCTCGTCTCGGATGGCGAACATCAACGTCGGCGTTGAGCCGTTTCATTCCAACAAGCGGACTGGCAGCGATGCGTTTGGGAACAAGCCAGGTGCAGAACTGCTCCATCGCTTGGACATAATGGTTATAGCTGCGGCGGCCAATTTCGTCGGATTCCAGCATTTCGCCGAGCACAGCTTCGATCGACTCGATGTCGATGTCTGCAAGCGTTGTAAACTCCGTCTCGGTAACAATACGACGGACCCGACTCATGGTGAGTTTGACGTGTTTGGTTGAAGTCATGCCAATGCTCTTCTCGAATAAGGTAAGGTGATCTTCGATTGGCAGAACTTTTGCCTTTCGCCGTTCGTCGTCATCAGCGTCAACAAGTCCCTCCTTACGGCGTCTGACATTGCGCTCAAGCTCGTAAGCAAGTTCCTCCGTCGAACGCTTGTCCGTGTGTCCTTTCTTTGTTCGACGTTTGCCGTTTTCGTCATCGTAGCTGATGTACCAGACAGCCCGCCGTTTTCCGCGGTCTCGTCCTCGTTTGAAAATGGATGCCATCGTATTTCCTCTCGTTGGAGTTTGTTTGGTTGGGTGCCGCAGTCACGGCCTTAAAACTAGTGGGGCGTTCCACTGCGAATCGTCATTCCTGGTCCAGAAAATCTTTAAGATTGGCAACTGACCAACGCGCGAGTCTACCGACATAGACTGGCTTGGGAAGTTTCCCGGCACTAACAAGGCGCCAAACAGTGCGTATCGAGACTCGAAGTAATTGGGCTACCTCCGAGGCCTTAAGGAGCCGGATGTCAGGTGGGATCAGAGAATATTGAGATTTCTTCATCGCAAAACATCCTGCGCCAATTCGGCGCAAAAAAGAATGTTTCGCGATCGGAGAGAGGGATCCTTCTGCCCAACCGCATCCAGCACACGCCAAATTTGCGGTGGGAACAGCGACACCTGCTCCAGTCCCATATTGTCGGAGCTGAATCAAAGAGATTTGTGCGGCTGTTATCGCATGGTTATTTGCTAACAAATGCGATTGCCATTTGTCAAGTCTGCCCGCCAACTGAAACTCCGCAACTTTGCGATCAACCCCGTTGTCATGGGGATTCAAAGGCTTAAATAAATTTTTGGTTTCCATTCTTGAGACCAACGAAATCAATTCGGTCTTGGTTTGCATGGCACCGAATTACATACTGTTGCACGAAATAATCGCAGAAAATGATAGTGTCGCGACTAGAGTACTTGGCTATTGGCGTTTCCAGCGACGCTTTGCGAGAATGGTGTTATCGAATTCGTGTCAACAGCGGATTGACCCCTCAAACTTATTTTGGGAGTTGCACGGCCTGACAAATACTTAACCATTGAAGTTAACAACTTGAATTGACGCGTGAGCGTCAAGAACTGTCTCCAGACGAAACCGCCAACTTGAGCCACCGGCTCTCGAACTCAGCAGAGACAGGACTTGTGCCACGCCCCGTAAGGGGCGTCGGCCGGGGTCTGTTCTGCTGAGCCCCTTGGCGGGGGTGTCTGGATCAGGCTTGGTTCGACGCCCTCTTTTTACGGAGTGTGGAATAGATGTCACTTTCGGATAGTTTCCTCGAAGCCTTAATTCAAGGTCACCTAACACCGATCCGTTGGCTTGCTTCAACCGACGCCACGCTTTCTCCAGAGATTCGAGAAGATACACTCTCTCTATACTATCGCGGAGGCCGAATCCTCAAATGCCAGCGAACAACCAACTCCTATAAAGCAGACTTTGACAACAGCTACTGCAACTATCTATCGGAAGGCAGTGCTTTGGTTGGACAAATTGACGATCGTCCTTGCACGCTTAACACGGAGCACGACGTCGCTCGCTGGATTGAAATTGTCCCCTACCTAAAGGCAGCGATGGACAACTGGTTCACTATGGGAAATCGGAATCTAGAATCCGAGTACCAGCAATTGCTGGTAAGAGAAAACAACATCGATCTTTGTAAAAGTACCGACTACTTTATCTGTGACACAGAACGTGTCGAGGAGTTCGACGACAACGGCACTAAGTATAAGGCACGGTTTGACTTTGTCGGGGTTCATTGGCCATCAAATGGTCCATCTAGAAGAAATACATCCGATCTTGGTTTTGTCATCGGCGAAATGAAATACGGCGATGGGGCTGTTGCTGGCCACAAGGGATTGGTAGACCACTTGCGGGCTGTGCAGCAGTTCCTGGAAGATCGCAACCGGCTGTGTGCCCTCAAAGACGCCATGCGAATCTCCTTTAACCAAAAGAGGCGGCTAAAGTTCATTCGGAATCAGAACGACATTTGCACATTTGAAAGCAGCGATTCCGCTCCTATGTGGTTGCTGGTGATAGCGAACCACGATCCCGAAGCATCGAGGCTAAAAGATGAACTCGCGGAACTCTCGAAGGACGACGACTCTTCTGTTCGAATACGCGTTGCCGTGAGCAACTTCATGGGATACGGGCTTTACGATCAAGGTGTTTATAACATCGATGATTTTCTTCGTCGGTTTAATAAGAACGTTTTTCATCGAGGAATTAACAACTCGGATCAGGAATCGACTTAGATGTGAACTGCCTCAGAGTCATTCAGCCGAATCGTGTTCGGAAAACAAGAGGAGAATCTCTGTGGTTCGAAAGTGTGAATCGGCACCACCTTGTTCGGCTCGATAGTTTGCACCAACTCCACAATGTCGTCCGCGAAAATATGACCACTTGTGTGTGCTTCGACGAATTCTCCGTCGGCTGCTGTCAGCTTTGCTTTCAGTTCATTCCACTCTGGGTCTTCCAAATAACCCGACCAATACGAATACAAGCAAAGTGCTTCGGCTGGTATCTGTCCCGCGAAGTCCCGCTCCACCATGGACTGCCGAAAAAGCATCAGGTGCCTTGTTGAATTTCGTTGTATCTCATCCAAGTCGATGCGGCTGCTCTGAAACATGTCGTGGATCTTGTCGATCCTTCGCCGTCGATAGCTCTCCTCGAAGTACTGTGGGTAATACACTCGAATCCCGACCCCACGATCTGGTTTGGGAATCCGGCATTGGCCAGCGATCAGGTGCATCACGTAGGCTGCATACGGATCAACCACGAAGACCCGACCTGATCGCCTTGCCGCTTTGTAGAACGTGACGAGTCGGTCTACATTCAGGGGTGAAAATATCGCCAACACG
>JAJDEA010000235.1 GCA_029260035.1 Phycisphaerae bacterium | reverse complement strand
GAGAGATCAGAACATCCGCCTCCCGTAACTTATTGACCACATCCTCTGGTAAATAACGTTTCTTCATGACCATTACCTCCTTAAGATCCAGGCCGAAAACACTACCTTAACGGTGGATCAGTTCCAAGGGGTAAGGTCAGGGTTGTATGTAACTAAATGATCTGCTGTTTTAGGCTGACTAATTTGAATCAGTTGACCCCAACTAGGTTCTCTATATTCTGGTTCTCATGGATAGGTATGAAAGGATTGGAAAAGCAGTATCTCACATGCTCATGGAGATGTCTCCCGATTCGGAGCCGCCACTATCGGATCAGTATGTTTCAACTAAGGGAACATGCGAAGAGATGGCCAAAATACAGGAACTCAAGGGCGAGATAGGCGAGCTCAGAGGTACGCTTGGGCAAGTTCTCCGCCATAATTTCGGAAAACCAATCCTACCTGACAATACTGAGACAGTCGCGATATGCCTCGAATGCCCGAAGACTGCAGCTCTTTTCTTTGACCGAGTGTGGTCTATTCCAGGATTTGAAACTGGACCCTACAAAGATATCATGGCATATGGTGCGACAGATGCCGAAATTGCATTCAGTCTATTGGTAGTCTGGCTTGCTAGCAAAGACCCATCGCAAGAATTTGCGACCTTGAGTAGTTGCTCTTTATCCACGAAGGAGCAACTGCAGGGACTATTTCCGCTGACCCAAAAAATTCCAGTAGCACGGTTTCTGGCCGAATCGCTAAATGACCAGATGGATGTATCCGCAGTGCCAGTATACTCGTCTGCGAGCAAACGGGACAATGACTTTGGCACCGGCCATAGAGCGGCATTGGTTTGGAGCATCAGAAATATTCAGCTTATTCGCGAAGATAAGCTTGAATGGTCTCAAGTTCGAGAGATTCGAAATGACACCGAGGCCAGAACCAAGCTTCACCGCCTCATTAACTGGATGGTTTCAGAAATGGCAGGACAACCAGCGAGCTTCATAGAGTCCCAGTTGGCCGCGAAACTTGACGACTACGAATGGGCTCTTAAGAAACACGGCATTCAGTGCCTAACCGGTGTATTATCCTCCATTATTGACCCAAAGTTTCTGGCCACGAGCGCGGCTACAGTTGCTGCTCTTTCACTGACAGTCGATCGTCTCGTAAGCGCCATTAGTGTGGCGTCATTGGCTTTTGCAAGGGTTACATTAGAGGCATCAAAGTCAATGCTTGATCTAAAAGACAAGAATCGAAACTCGTTTCCAGAAATTGCGTATTTGCACGAGATTCGGAAGAAACTAGACAGTTGAACGGGACTTGCAACTTGGGCATGGCATTCTCGATATATTTCAGTTGATTTCTCATGGTGGGCCTCGGCGACCTTTCCGGCGGCATGTTCCTAAGCGGCGCTCAGGCCACATCAGCGAACGGCTCGGTTATCGTTGGGTTTGGCCAGTTACCACTCCGCACTGACGCATTTCTTTGGACAGCAAAAGACGGAATGCGCTCGTTGCAGGATATGTTGACTTCCGAACTGGGCCTCGATCTGGCCGACACCATCAGCCGCCTCGAGCACTGCAATACTTCAAGGTTGTAATGCCCACAAACATCGCCAGGAAAGTCAAGAGACCAAACGCACCGCAAGGACTCGTGAAGCAGAATCCCGATGGCGTACCCCGCGATCCGGCAGAGTCGGCACACTCGCTCAACCCAGCGTCGAGCAATTCCAAAATCCTCAAGGCCTGCCTCGGCGTTTCACATCAGGATGCACTCCCCCGAGCATGGATACACTTTTCTCGGCAGCTATTTCCTTTGCCTGACCGCATCGCAATACTGTTGCCAATCAAATGAAAAGGAGGATGGTCTATCGAAGAGCCACGGACTTCCATCGTCTATGCCGAGATCGTTGGACACACCGAGGCTTTCCCAATGAACCAGCATGCCATCGCGGCGAATGACCGCACTAATTGCCCCACATCCAAGGTCGCCGCAGGGGCAAGCAAAAATCGAATTGCGATTGTCAGGCAAGTCAGGTGGTTTCTTGAGAAGAATCCGCTCGAATGCAAATTCCACGTAACCAAATACAGGCTGTTCATTGCTGCTGATATCCGCATTGAACTGGCGTATTCTACTCAACAACGGTTTTCCATTGATAATCGGAAAAAAGCAGAGGCCGGGTGGCCCGACACGAAACTCAATAACACTCGGACTCTTCATCACGCTTTGTTCTTTTTGTAAACATCCGTGCTCAGATATTTTATGCCTGAGTCGACCATCAACGTTACGACTACCGCATCTTGTCCCAATTGCTGGGCAACTTGAATCGCGGCCATCACGTTCGCTCCGGAAGACGTACCTGCGAAAAGAGCCTCCTCTCGCGCAAGGCGCCGTGCCATTTCCTCGGCGTCATCCGACTTGACCTGAATCAACCCATCCACAAGGCTCGCGTCCCAGAGCGGCGGCGTATAGCCAATGCCCACGCCTTCAATCTTGTGCGGCCCGGCTTGCCCACCCGACAACACAGCAGATTCGGCTGGCTCGACGACTTTTATCTGAACATTTGGTTTGTAACGCTTCAACACCGTAGCTACCCCTCGTGATGAAGCTGAGGTACCCACAGAGTGAACAAAGGCATCAACCTTTCCGTCCGTTTGCCTCCAGATTTCCTCAGCCAATGGATAATACCCTGCAATGCTGTCGAGATTGTTGAGCTGGTCGGTCCAATAGGTGTGCGGATTTCTACTGATTTCTTCAGCGGCTTCGATCATATCCAGAATTAACTTCTTGGTCGTAAGCCCACCCTCGCTGGGAACGAGCGTCAGTTTGGCACCGAAAGCAGACATCTGATCCAGCTTTTCGCTGCTGAAAGCATCGGAGGTAACGATATGAAGGTGATAGCCCTTTGCCGCACAGATGAGCGCGAGTGACGCGCCCGTGCTACCGCCAGTGTACTCAACGATGGTGTCTCCACAGCTCAAACGCCCATCTTCTTCAGCGCGTGAAATCATGGCTTTGGCCATACGATCCTTCATGCTGCTTGTTGGATTTTCCCACTCCAGTTTTGCGAAGACTTTCGCACAACCCGGCGGAACGACATTGCGCAGCTGAACCAACGATGTGTTTCCGATTGCCCCTAGGATGTCACTACCAGTGTTCAAATTGCCGTCCCTGAGCTTCGTGTTAGCCAGAAATCTTCATCTACGCTGAAATCACGTTTGCATTCTATCGTCCGAGGCTTTTCAAGCCAAACAGCACATACTCGTCGAAGGCATCGATCGCAACTCGTATGGTCACCTGTCTTATCATTCGCCAATTGGTCAGGCCAGAGTGCAAGCCGGCCTGAATTCCGGGGCCGAATTCCACGGAGCCTCCTTGCGATACAAGTTGCCAAACAATGAATGTGATTAGAGCCTGTTTTCAGTGCATCGTGTAACCGATATGTAAGATGGGAAACCCCGATTTCGCCGCAGACGATAATTCCGGTACGATGAAGATGGATGATCGTAGACTTTTGTAGTTTTTTTCATTATTTCGGAACGCCACAACAATGACATATTCGAGATGTTTGGTTGCGACGGTATTGGTCGCTTGCCTTGTCGCCGGGAACAATGCGGTGGCTGAGATGATGAAGCAGTCACACTCAGGCGCGCAGCAGTCCCATAGCAACCAAAATCCGGCGAAATCGGACGAAACCGGAGATGCGAAAAAAGAATCCGTCCCGAAGCTCGGGCCTCTTTGGGTCTGCGAAACACCAACGATGGAGGTAGACCCGGTGTGGTGGGGCGAGGTGGTTCGGTTTGATTTCACCGTTCACAACAATGGGGATGAGGATTTGACTTTCAATATCCGCCCTGGCTGAGGTATGCAAATCGACGGCCAGTTTGGTCGAACGCTAAAACCAGGGCAGAGCGATTTGCTCTCGTTATCCTTCGATACGATTAACAGTTGGAATCAGGTTCGCAAAGAGGTCATCGTCAAGACCAACGATCCCAACAACAGTGAAGTTCCTCTGACGTGCCTAGCGAAGGTCGAGGCGCCATTCCGAGGTCCACCGCCCAGGATTAAATTTGGCACCATCGATCCGACGTCAGGCCCGAAAGAGAAAACGCTTACGCTGACCTGGCTTAACAAGCGACCAATCCATCCAAAAATCGTTAAGCCAATTCCGCCAGGCTTGGACGCATCGATCAAGGAAGCGTTCGCGGGAAAGCACTATCGGCTGAATGTTCAAGCGAAGCCACCTTGGCCAAACGGCCCCATCGAAGAAAAGCTTAAAGTGGAAACGGGTGTCAAGGAAATGCCCGTTGTCGACGTTCGCGTTCATGCGGAAATCCCGGTTCGCGTGCAGATTAAGCCTCAAGTGTTCACGTTTTCGGGAAAGACAGATCGCAAAGAATCTACGCATGTTCGCATCAAATGGCTGACAAAAGACAAGCATAAGATTACGCGCGCTGAGTGCAGCGACGTTAAACTGAAAGCAAAAGTATCGAGCAAACAAGATGACCAGCACATTATTCTGACAGCACCGAAAGGGTACGACCCGCCTAAGAAAGCCGTGGTCGTAACAATGCACACAGACGACAAGACCCTTCGCCCGCTGCAGATTCCGGTACATTTCAGCAAAGCGCCAAGACAGGCGCCCGCCAAAAAAGAGCCCGATTGCGAAGACTAAAGCAAGCTCGACACAACTAAACCCTTGCATCCCATCGATGGCGATGTGCCTCATGCGCCATCAACTTGGCAGTGCAATCGCGTTTCCGGGCGACGGGGGATCACTGCTCGAAAGCGGCAGCACTTGAACCCAACCTACCACACCCATCAGTTATCCGCGACGCAACACCAGGACAGATTCAAAGTAGACACAAAAAACCCGCCCCGTATGCAACACGGAGCGGGCTGTATTGTTTCTTCAAGATTGATCGGCGAGCTTGCTAAACCGTGTACCCGCCGAAAGACTCTTACTCCGCAACACGTCGGCGCCATCGGCGCGACTGAGATCGAAGGCCGACCCAACCGAACAGGCTTAGGATCATGCCAACAGACATGCCATTGCCGCAAGCGCCACACATATTCGCGTTGCCAGACGCGCTGTCCGGCATATCTGTGTCACAAACATCACCCAAGCCATCATCATCACCATCGGCTTGATCGGCGTTTGCTGTTTCCGGGCAATTGTCGCACACATCACCGACGCCGTCTTCGTCCATATCCTCCTGGCCAGCGTTGTCGTCATCCGGACAATTATCTTCGTCATCCGCAAAGCCATCACCGTCCACGTCGGGAGTCGTTTGCCCCGCTCCTGGCTCATCACAGGCGTCACCAACGCCATCGCCGTCGCCGTCCGTCTGTCCCGGATTGTCATCGTCAGGGCAGTTATCGCAAACATCACCCCAGCCGTCACCGTCATCATCCTGCTGCGTTGGATTGGCATCCGCTACGCAGTTGTCACACGCATCGCCAAACCCGTCGTCATCTTCGTCCGCCTGGGTTGCATTTGCGGTATCAATGCAATTGTCGCACGCGTCGCCTCGAACGTCGCCATCCGCATCAGCCTGATCGGCGTTGAAATCATCGGGACAGTTGTCTGTTTCATCCGGCTCGCCATCGAGGTCCGTATCGACCGGCGTCGTGCCGTCGTCCGGCTGGCTGCAGATGCCGTTGCCGTCCGTGTCAAGTCCGTCATCGAGCGGGTCAAAGCTACCTGACGAGCAATCGTCACAGCCGTCTGCATCCGAATCGCCGCAGGACGTCGGATTGGCGGGAGAGACGTCGCAGAAGTCTGAAACCCCGTCTCCATCCAGATCAACCTGGCCTGATTCCAAAGCCTTCGGGCAATTGTTGGTATCGACTGGATCGGTGACGTCGCACAAACCATCGCCGTCCGTATCGGTGCCGTCGTCGCTCACATCGAAGGTACCCGTTGAGCAGTCATCGCAGCCATCGTTGTCCTGATCACTGCACTTTGTCTTATCGTTCGGATGACTATCGCTGCCATTCGCAACCCCGTCGCCATCGGTATCAGCTGGTGTGGTTCCAGTGCCATTGGGCGTGGAATCGGCACAGTCAAGCACACCGTCGCCATCGCTGTCACCCGTGTCCGGGTTGCCACAGCCACAAACGCCACCTGTCGTTTTGTTAGGGTCTGCAACGCACCCATCGCACTCATCGCCCGCACCATCTCCGTCGCTGTCTGCCTGGTCAGGATTGAAATCGCCGACACAGTTGTCGAGGATGTCGTCAATGCCATCAGAATCCGTGTCATCGAAATTACATGCCAAATTGGAAACGGGCAAATTGGTATCGAACCACACCTGAAAACCGTTGTTACCGTCGAGAAGATCAACGAGCGTATCAATGTCGTCTGGGTTCATGGGATCTTTTGGTTCATTCACACTCGTGACGCCGTCACGGTTTATGTCCGTGCTGAACAACCCGAACTGTGGCGTGAAATCGGTAAGGCCGTTGATGTTGTTTACCAACCAGGTGATGTCGTTAGCGAAAGTCTTGCCGTCACCGTTGTCGCCATTGACGTTACCCGGATGCGAGCGGTAGACCAGCTTACCGTTGCTGTCACCTGTATAGGTGATAGCCGTAGCTTCGCCGGGCGTGATGGCTCGTTCGAGTTCAATCATGTATGTGTCATTCGATACTTGTGTTACATCCTTTATGGCATTGGGTGTAAACCCACGGTCATCCGTCTCGCAAAGCGTCCAGCAGGCAGGGTCCGCCACAAGTGACGCTGATGGATTGTCGAGAATCAGTTCGACCGTGATTTGGTTGGCGAGGGTTCCATCGCCGATGCCTTGAAGATCCCCGTCGAGAACCACTGCCAGATTCGGCAGATGAGGCTGACGGGCGTCAATCGTTCCCGGCTTGGGCATCGTGCCAGACACACTGATGCTGCCAGTCGCACAGGTGCCGCCAACAGTTGGAGCCTGGGCAAAAGATTGGCTAGACGTTAGACCGACAACACCGATCGCCAGTGCCAATACAAAACATGTTTTGCGTAACGTGTTTCTCATTGAATGCTTTTCCGTTGCTAAGACTGAATTCCTGTACGTTTCTTTCATTGCACGCTTCTCCCCAGCTGTTGAGTACGTCAATATGCCAAGCTCAATTGATCCCCTATCCCCCATCGGGCGTGGCGCGCTGACGCAAAATGGAAGCGACAGCTTAACCGACTTTAGCCCGTTTGAAGGCAAAAGTATAGCCAATATGGAGAAATCAAGCGAGTCCTTTCGCGGGTCCGGTACGATAACTCACGGTACGTCCGAGTCAAGTGCGTGTTGCGCTATTGACAGCTTCGGCCCCGGAGAAGCAGGCAATTCCTTTTATTGCCAAGAAAAGTGAGCAAAGAGGGTAGTTGAGCGTCATAGGGAAGAATGACCGTCTTTAGCCGTCTCTAAGTTTCACGCTTGCGAGCCGATAACGCTGCGTGGTCGTTATCGACGGCGTCTCATCAATTCTCGCCAACAAACATGAAAAAAACGGACGTGCGTGGCGGCCGGTGGTTTCACGGGAAAGTCTCCGCCGTTATAGACTGTGCTTCCCCGGGCGCGCAAGTCATTATCCGCACGCAAGGTCCGTCGCTGCCACAAGCTATACCTGATGTGATGCCTTTTTCATGGCACCCTCAACGGCTTCGTAAGAATCGTTCAACCAAAGATTACATGATGCATCCGCCCCCCCACGCGTTTGTACCGCGCGCATTTGCTGAGCGCTTCCTCAGTAAATCGAGTTTTACGGACCTTGCCGTAACCTGATCGTTGGCCCTATAATGGCCGTCGTAGTTGGAACGATTTCGCAAACCCTGTATCGCGGAATAAGAAACCGCCATACGTTGGTATGAACCGTCTGATGTGAATGAAGTCTTCTGCGAGGAGTGTGGGATGCCATTTGTCGAGACAGAAAATGCGCGTGCTGTTCAGCACGCGGCACTTTGGCTTATCGGCCCTGACATGCCGGGCCTGCTCAATATGGGCGCATCCTTTGTAGCCGAACACAACGGCAACATCGACAAAGACATTGCAGACAAGTTCGGCGAAAAGGCAGTTGTCTTCATGAGCATCACGGCCAAGCCGGAAGACATCGCGCAGATGGACCGGGACAAGGACAAGCTGAAAGAGGCGAGCCGATGCGGCGTCGTGTTTCAACCCATGATGGACCCCATAGTGCCGGATGGGTTTCAGGAGGACTTGTTCGGCTTTGAGTTCATAACAGAAGACGCAATGGGCCTGATAGCCGAAGTCACAAAACTCGTCGCCTCGTTCGGTATTATGACCGTCGGGCATACCGGAGAACGTCGCGCGCTTCCCGGGCCTGTTCCACGCTTTCAAGGCGGGCAGAAGTTCGTCGTTCGGCTGCCCATTGATTTCGATCACGTCCATTTTGCACGCGAACTGACCATGCTGGTAAAGAAACACAATGGCAACGTGGTGACCCCTCTGCGAACAGTACCGGGCTTGCTTTGGTGGTGGTAACAATTGTTATCGGCTCCTGAGCTTCACGCTGATCGGTCACTCCTTCACGTTTTCTTCTGGCATCAGCTGGACTATAATCACTGGACCAACTCAGGGTGATGGGGGAAATCCGCGCGTGGGCGATCTGCGCGAATAGAAGTTTTTCTGGGGGATAAGGGAAAGTGACACTCCACTTGCGATCGCGTTGTATCGCTGTCGCAGCTATACCGATCTGGCTCGCGCTCATCGCAGGAAATCTCCACGCGCAGACGGTTATATATGTAGACGTAAACGCTACCGGCCCAATTCATGACGGAACCAGGTGGTGTAGCGCCTATACCGACCTGCAGCTGGCACTGGCCGACTCCGCACTGACGGATGGAAATCCGGGCGACGAAGTTCTTGTGGCGGATGGCCTATACACCCCCAGCCCAAGCAATCGCATTGCGTCGTTTCGGCTTTCAACTGGCGTTGCTATCAAGGGTGGCTATGCAGGCTGCGGGGCAACAAATCCCGACGAACGAGACTTCGTGGCTTTCGAAACAACTTTAAGCGGCGACCTCGCGGGCAACGATGGGCCTGGGTTCTCGGGCAATTCGGAAAACAGCGCGCATATCGTTCGCGCGGAAGCGGTAGATCAAACCGCTATTCTCGACGGGTTTACGATTACCGGAGGCAACGCCGATTTGAACAACCCGAGCGACCGCGGCGCAGCTATATTCACCTTCAATTTCCCTTCGCCCGGCAGCCCAACGATCCGAAACTGCATCGTCCGAGGCAACACCGCCATTGGCAAAGGAGCGGGGATGTATATCGATAATGCAAGTCCTGTTCTGGAAAACTGCGTGTTCGCGGGAAACGAATCGCCAACGGGGGCAGCGATCTTCATCTTCGGTAGTCAGGCGGCACCAGCCATCTCGAACTGCACCGTCTTCGGCAACACGGCAACGGCAAACGCTGGCGGCATATTCACCACCGGCGGAAGCCCCATCATCAGCAACACGATAGTCTGGGGAAACAGCGATTCCGGCGGGATGGATGAATCCGCACAGATGAACCCAGGCTCAGCTAATCTCTCGCTGGACTATAGCATTGTGCAAGGTCTCACCGGTCAGTTCTTGAAGGGGATAGGCAACGTCAATGACGATCCCATGTTTGCCGATGCTCTCGGACTTGACGGCGTTGCCGGAACAAGTGACGATGATCTGACGCTGTCTATTCTGTCGCCCGCGGTTAACACGGGTGATCCCGCGTCTGTTTCTGTTCCAGGCGATACGGATGCGGCCAGTCTTACTCGCCTCGTTGGCTGTCGCGTGGACCGTGGCGCATTCGAGACCGCTGTGATGGGGCAGGCTGCCGATTTTAACGCTAACGGCAGCTTCAACCTTGCGGACTTTGCTTCGTTTCAATTGTGTTTCGACGCCCCAACGAGCAATTCAGCCTGGTCAGACGCGTGCCTATGCATCTTCGATGATGACAACGACAACGATGTGACCCTGAACGACTTCCCGCCACTTCAGTCGCTGATTGATACGCCTTAGTCCCGTAGATGCGAACGAACGACCCTGCTGTTTTCCAGCCTGCTCACAATACGAATTCAGTGGAAACGGTGAACGACATAGGTTATAATCTCAACTTGAGCGCCGTCGGCGCTCATCGTTCAATGTAGGTCTGGCCCTGTCCAGCCGAATCCCATCACTTGGTAGCAATTAGGATGGATACGAAGAATAATCAAGAATCGTTGTTCCATGGAGCAGTGCTTGCTTCTGTTGGTCACGCAGTCTATGTGTGCCGTGCCCCAGATTTTGCAGCGGAGAATTCATGGGACGGGCAGAATTACAATGTCCAGGATTCACAGGGTTCTCGAGGTACGATCTCATTCCACCGAGACGGCGTTGTTGGAGCATTTTTTATGGCGGATTGTGATCGCGATCCTTTTAGGGGGGGAGTACTTATTCCTCCGAGGGATTTGCTTGAGGGGGCACCGAAATCGCTCCGAGACTTGGCCGAATCGGAAGCATTTCAGTACCTATTGCAGGAATACGACGGAGAGACGCGCCCAATTGTGACAGCCGCGTTCTGGGGCGAGAGCAACACTGGCCCGCTTTGCTCAATTGAAACGTGGCCAGAAACGCTTGAGCATGGCGCATGTCTTGTCGAGTTGGTAATGCTCGGCCCACAAGCTGCGATGGAGGAACGGATCAAGGAATACAGATTTTCAAAATCCGAGGTGGAGTTGATTTGGACAGTTTTCGGCCGACGGATGGCGGAAGGAGCCAATCCAATTGATCTTACGCCATCGGAACGAGATACTCTTCGTTCGAATGCAATAAGTGACGTTGCATGGGACGCCTGCCGCGAGTCGTTCGCAGAGATAGACATCCTTACCAATTAGTACCAATGGCCTAACATTATTGTAGGGAAGAAGACAACAACGTGACGCTGGACAACTTCCCGCCACTTCAGTCGCTGATTGATACGCAGTAGGAATGGGTATCCCCAGGGCAGCGATTTGCACATTCCAGAGAAATTTCGGCCTACACTTGAAGTCAACCTAGCGGCACGATAGAATTCGGACTTGTCAAACACTCTTGATTACCAGCACGCTCGGTAATCGTGCTGTTTCTTGCTGGAGCGGCGCATCCACGTCGCTATTGTTGGCCGATGTTGGCACTGCAATGGACCTACCTGAATGGCAATGAAAAAAGCTGAAATGGAGACACACAGGTATCACTATCACGCGCGAATGGCCAAAGCGCGCGCTGCCCAAAAAAAGGGGCTTTTCCGTGACGCCGTCTCGGTAGCCTTTTCGTCATGGGAATTCATTGATGGCATGATGCAATATGAACGCCGGTACGAGGACAAGGAATTTGACGGCATTGAAGCTATCGATTTGGTTCTTCGGTTTGCTCCGCTACTCTTAGACTTTGGCGCTTTGGATAAACTCGAAGACCTCTTAAAACAAAATAGACGCATTAATAGGAACACTGAGGAGAACCTCGCGACTCGGCTAGCAGAGGAGCGGGCCCTCCTGAAGGATATTCACCGGCTGTGGAACCTCTTGGAGCGCCATCCAGGCATATTACAAAACGAACTTCGGCAACATCTGGGAGGGAAACAGGATCGATGGCGAGATGTAGCTGAAGACTGGGAGAAAATGGGCCTGATTCGACGCACTCACGCTGATGGCTCTTACAGACTTGCGCTGGCTACTCGACTTGGCGAGATTGTTCCGGCGAAATGCTCATCGTGCGGCACCGTATCAGAGGCGCCTAAGGCAATGATGTTGGAAGACACCGCCTGTCCGCACTGCCGATCTGTTGTCCCTTTCGTATTAGTAACATCCCCAATAACCTCAGATTCAAAGGAATGACCCATGGCATACGTTGTTGTTATGCTTCTAGGTGTGTTCGGCGGTGCAATCTCAGTGTACTTATCCTTGGCAGCAAGACGTAGCACGCTGGACAAACAGAAGCGAGAACAGGAAACCAAGGCCCACGAGATCAGAGAGACTTCCGCTGCCATTGAAGCAAGAGAGCATAAACTGGCCTCAGGTCTCGAAGAATTTGAAACGCGAGCTATCTCCTACGATGACCTGCAGGAAGAGAATTCTATCCTGAAGCACGATCTTCAAAACATCGATGTTAATCTCCGCAAGCTCCAACTCGATACCAATATCCAACAAGAAATGCAGGAGGTGCTCGACAAGAAGGCCACCGAATTGGGAAGCCGCTACCTAAACGAAAATGTCAAGTGGATTGGCTCCACTCTTACCCCAAACAATTTTGCGAAATGTAAGAATCGCCTGCAAAAGGTCATTGAACGATGTCGTAAAATCGGATTCGAAATTTCAAACGAGGAGGAAGAAACGCTGAATGCGAATCTCCGCGAGGATTTTGAGAAGGCCGTTCGTGCCGCGTTCGAACGTGAAGAGCAAGCTCGAATCAAGGCCCAGATCCGCGAAGAACAGAAGCTGGAAAAGGAAATTGAGCGAGAGCTAAAACAGTCAGAACGCGAGCAGGCGGCTATTCAGGTCGCCCTGGAAAAGGCACTGGGCGAGGCCAAGGACAAGCACTCTGATGAGGTAGATCGCCTTAAGGCGAAGCTGGCGGAGGCACAAGAGAAATCCGAACGTGCCAAATCCAGAGCTCAAATGACCAAGTCTGGATACGTTTATGTAATTTCGAACATTGGCTCATTCGGAGAAGGCGTGTTCAAAATCGGCATGACACGTCGACTCGAGCCAATGGATCGGGTCAAGGAGCTTGGGGATGCATCAGTACCGTTCCGTTTCGACGTGCATATGATGATTTCGTCCGACGATGCGCCTGCACTCGAAAACAACTTACACAAAGCAATACACGAGAATCGCCTTAACAAGGTCAATCCTCGAAAGGAGTTCTTCCGCACAGAGATCGAGACAATACGAGGTATTGTTGAATCACATCATGGTGAAGTGGAGTACGTCGCCGACGCAGAAGCACTGGAATACCGTCAGAGCCTGGACATGTCGGCTGAGGATGTTAATTATGTTGAGAGCGTATACGAGAAGCTGGATGACGATTGATAAGCATCGGTCATGCGCGGCGGGGCTTTGTCATCATTGGTTGTCATCTGCGGCACTCTCATTTTGGCATACGGTTCAAACTTGCCGCATGGATTCTCGTAGCCGCCGTATTCAAGGGGATAGCTTATATAGCTCGGAAGTAGGTCGATGCCCACTAGAGCCCCCTAATTGTTGAGAGACACGCTAATTGCCGAACATCGAAAGAAATCCGTCTGAGTCTTCCAGATCAACGTCGCCGTCGTTGTCGTAGTCGAATATTCCACAATTAGGCAGCAATCCCTGTCCGGGGCCGAGCACGCAGTTGTAAAAGCAGAAATAGTCGTCCAGGTCAATCGTGCCGTCATCGTTGCAGTCGCCCGATGGGCCACCGATTGGTTCGGCCCAAAAGCCACCCGAGAGATCGAAACCGCCACCAGTCATCACGCCAGTATCCGGCTGACCTATCGTACCTGCAACGGTGAACGTTCCTCCTTGCGACATTGCTCCGCCGCCATCAAACGTGAACCAGGGAATCTCAAACGCAGGCGGATTGCCAGCCTGGGCCGCATAAGAAGCCGTCAGCACAAGCATCAATATAAACATGATCTTTAGCGCTAGAACGTTCAACAAAATTCTGCGCGTTTCTTTAAGGCTCTGGCTGGCCGGGTTCTTATTAATAGTTCGATTCATAGCTTGTCAGTCTTTCTCTTTGCTGTCTTCTCGCTTCAGGAGCCTTAGCATCCGTGGATTCAGACGTCGGCATGGGTGAATAGATCACTTGACATTTGCACAAATCGCGTAGGCTGTAAGCGTGATGAATCCTGATTGATCTCCCGCTACGCAGTGCCAATTTGTACTCGACGATGGATAACTCTCTCTAACTTCAGCGTTGCCAGAGATTCGACAGCCTCCACCCAAAATCTTGGTCCCCGCTGGACACGTCGCATCAGTTGGCCCACTCACGATCGAGTAGTTGATGTCTAGTGTTCCTCCGCAGCTGATAACACCTCCGTTGTTATTCAAGAACAGAGTTGATGTTGCGCCGTTGTTGCGGGCCATGATTTCGTTGTTGTCTATCGAGATGTTCGTGCCGCCTGTGCTGCCGAGCACGAGAAATCCACCGCCAACGGGCGATGAGTCCGATCCACCTTCGACATGCAGCTTTACAGCAGGATTGCTTGTACCGATTCCGACATCACCGCCGTTAAATGAGACGTCGCCGCCGAATGTCGCAGCCTTTCCTGTGCCGTCATTCGTTATGCTGACGAGCGTGTTGGAGGTGACGCCGTAAAACGAAGCTGCCCGACCCGCCCCGCAGACGTCACCAACAATGAGTCCTGTGTTCGTCGTGCCGGCACAACCACCACCGTTGGTGATCTTGACGCCGGTTCCTGCTCCATCGCCGACAACATGTATATCCGCGTTGGGGCCGGTCGTTCCGATGCCGACGTTGCCGCCTTCATTTATGACAAATCTAGTAGCGGCGCCCACCTCTTGGATATTCAAGCCCACACTTGGTCCTTGCACACCTACCAACCAGGAACTGCCACCCCCTGTGTCCTCAAACTCCACGTATGGTTGAGCGGCCTGAATATGGAGTGGGAATGCTGGACTTGTCGTTCCGATGCCGACGTTTCCGCCGTGCAGTTGAAAGAAGCTGTCCGCGCCTTCTGCTCCGATCGATGCTGAGGTGACGCCATCACTGGGGCGAGTTACGTCAAGCTCCCCCTTTACCCTGACCGATCCATCCAGGACCCGCATCTGCGGTAGCTGTCCGGGATTCACGGTAAGATTTATCTGTGCCGCCGTTGGCCCAGCCTTATTGCCTACGATCGCTGCCCTAAGCGTATCGGTCTCATCAACAAACTCCAATACTCCCAAGGGCCGAAAAATGCCGGGGCCATCGGACGATTTAAGCTGCACCCTAGCTGTGGCGCTCGGCCCGGAGTCGGTAGCCGTCAGGCGCAGCGCCGGCTCGCCTGCCTCGATATCGAGTTCCCGCTGAGGATTCGTTGTGCCGATGCCGACGTTCTTGTTGTCATCCACAAAGATGCCACGGGTTTGGATCGAATAAGGCGATCGGGTGATCGGCTGGCGCGGAGATAGCGTGAATCCCTCAACAGTGATCTCGAGCCAACGGCTGCTGTTGTCGAAAGCGTTCGCGCCCATATCTAATTGAACGGTAAACCGCCCTTCCGTG
>JAJDEA010000234.1 GCA_029260035.1 Phycisphaerae bacterium | reverse complement strand
ATGCTGGCCGTTGGGACCGCCACTACTGTGTCCTGGTCTGGTAGCAGCCAGGTTGCGTATCAGGTGCAAACGACCGCCAACTATGGCGATACCACAATCGACGCGGATGATTTTGAAACCGGATCTCTTGGTGCATCTTATACGACAGGCGGAAATGCGTCGTGGAGCGTCGTGGGAGGTACGACTCACGGTGGCTCCTTTGCCGCAAGAGCCGGGACGATAGGGGACAATCAATCAACGTGGATGACAAGAACGGTCGATGGCGGGACGCTCAGTTTCTGGTATCAGGTTAGTTCCGAATCAGGCTGGGACTATTTCGATTTTTCCATTGATGGCGACTTGAAGTTGCATGAATCAGGTACCAGCGGCGGGTGGGTGCAGTATGTCACATCATTGCCCGTCGGTGGATCTTATGTGCTTCGGTGGGAGTATATCAAAGATGGTTCTGTGTCGAATGGCTCGGACACGGCGTGGATCGATGATGTTGAAGTGACGGTCGATAATACGACCTGGGCAGATATTAATTCACTGACGCCGATTGGGGCGACGTCAACCGGGTGGATGCCTGGTGTCGCGACAACGACAGGAAAAGTCCGAACTCGCGCGGTTTATGCGGCAAATATGGTTGGTAGTTGGGATGAGAGTTCAGCCGTGTTTACTGTCGAACAGGGAGTGCCGGCGATTCCCGCTATGTCGGATTGGGGGGTGGCCGTATTCTTGTTGTTGACCCTGACGACGGGGACAGTTGTCTTTCGACGTGCCGTTCAACGCGACTGCCTTTCTCCACATCTGATTACGCGTCGTTGTCCGCCAGTTACTTCAGCTCGGAGGTGTCATCATGGCTAACACGAAACACATCGTATTGATGCTCGCGCTGTTCATTGGCTCTTCCGAAGCAAGTCTCGCTGGTGAAGTCAAGGATGTATTCGCGTTAGCTGCTTCTGGTGATGTGTCTACATTGGCTGAAATCATCGAAGAAAGCCCAGGCCTGGTAAACGCGAGAGACGCAGTGGGAAACGTGCCATTGCATTATGCGATTCGACGATTGCATGACGATGTTGCGCAGGTCTTGCTGAAAAAGGGCGCTGACGTCAATGTGACGGATCGAGATGGTTTGGGTCTGCTCCATGTGCTTTCGCAAGTGCGAAGTTCTTCGCCTACTGATACGGCCAAGAGGAAGACTCTCGCATTGATCTTGATTGAGAACGGTGCCAATGTGGACTTGGCGGATCGAAACGGGATATCCGTAGCACATGTTGCGGCGATTAAGGGTAGGACCAGCATGCTGGGTGTGCTCTTGCAGGCTGGCGCACGAATAGATGCGACGGATCAATTGGGCCGAACTCCTTTGTTCTATGCCGCCATGTACAACCACGTTAATGTGTTGAACTGGCTGCGCAAGAGCGGCGCGGAGATTTCACGCCGCGATGGTCGTGGAGAGACAGCCCTCCATGTAGCCGCAAGTCGCTTCCGAAAGGAATCTGTCGCTTGGTTGGTTTCAGCTGGTGTGGAGGTGAATGCTGCCAGTGCCGACGGTTCGACGCCACTGCATTTGGTCGCATCGACTGGGCCGGAGGCTCCGGAGGTGGATCGCCTTGCCGCATCGGTTGCCAAAGTCCTTCTCGACAAAGGTGCGAATTCGACTGTGCGGAATGAAGCGGGGTTGACACCGATCGAGTTGGCGAAGCGCAAGAATCGGCAAGAACTCATGAGTGTGTTGATGTCACGCCAACGCCCGTAGTCTCTGCTTTAAGCCACGCCAGCAAAGGGGCGAATGTTTCTGGTTAATCGTTCCAGGTCGAAGGGTTTTCCGAGGTCGATTGGAAGAAACACGCCATGGTTATGGTCGCTGGCCAGGATGATCTGTCGATCATGTAGAACGTCATAGCCCATTTCCTGGGGCTGATGCCCGCAAATGAACAAATCTACATCGAGCATTTTCGCGAGCGCGCCGAGGGCGGGGCCGTTATGATAGCGCCCCCAAACAAGCGAATGTGCAGAACCTCCTTCACCAAGGTCCAGCTCCGTAGGAGTTCTGGTTAATACCGAGCGATCAAACGCAGGAATATCTCTGGGGCTTGGTAACGAGTGCGAAAGAAAAACGCGATTCTCCGTTCGACCGGCAATTGCGTACGTCTGAATCAGTTCGCAGATTGCGGCGAGGACCTTTCCATTTGGATCGCCATACGCTTCGGCGACGCTCTCCTCGAAAGCTATGGTAACGATGCGCCCGTTCTTGGTGATTTCGTTGCGGTTTAGCTGTGCAAGCTCATGGTTACTCTGAAGAAAATGCACTTGGTCGGGAAAATCACATTTCCATTGCGCCGCTGCGAGTAGAACTTCGTGGGAGCGATCGGGTGCGTTGAAGGATTCGATTTCCTCGTGAATTAGCTCGTGGAGGATGACGTGCCTCGCGCCGAATTTCTCAAGATCGCAGTATCGCTGGAGTTTTTCAAAGTTGCGCTTATGGCCATGCAGGTCACCTGTCATAACCAACTGCCCGTAGTTCGGGAACTCCAGCATCGATCCCTTAAGCAGTGGGTCTTCTCGATTGAGTTTGGCGGCTTCGAGGAAAACCTCGGCGGCGCGACTGCCGTCTATCATTTGTCTTCCTCAGATGATTCGGGTGAAGGTGTGGATTCGATGTCATTGGCGGCTTTTTGTTCAGCACGCAGATTCTTTCTCTGTTTCTTCCAGAGTTTTTGAACCATCGCGAGCCTGGATTCGACTTGCTTCATGTCTGGGGGTCGCTCAGCAGGGTTTTCCCGGCAGCATTCCATCACCAATTGAGAAAGCGAAAGCGGAATTTTATCATTGTGGTCGATCGGGGCAATGGGCTTGTCTGACTGAATAATATTGATCCCGCCTCGCGCATCTGTTCCACGCAAAGCCGTCGGGTAGTTCTCAGATGTCAGCACCCAATACATCGTTGCGCCGAGGTTATAGATGTCCGTGCGTTGGTCCAATGGATGTCTTTGAACCTGTTCGGGAGCGATGTAGTCCGGCGTGCCTTGGATTCGCTCCTTCTTATGATGAAGGGGGCACGATTGGCCGAAATCAATGATTTTTACGACTCCATTTTTGCCAATCATGATGTTCGTCGGCTTGATGTCGCTATGCACAAAACCGGCGCTGTGCATCGCCCCCAAGCCGGACGCGACGAGCTGGAAAACGTCGAGAAACGAGTTCAGCCGATTAGGCCTGGCCTTTTCGAGCGGCAGTCCCTCCACATACTCCATGACTGCGAGTATTTCTTTTAACTGGATGAGTTTGCGGTTTCGATGAAGCGAATAGACCTTACGAAGACAGTCATTCTCAATCTTGCTGCAAACGTCGTATTCAGCCTCGACCTGTGCGATGAACGGGTCGTCGTCAGCGGATTCACGCACGACATGCTTGATCGCGACGCTCTTCCCGGTTTTTAACTCCGTGGCAAGATGGATCTTCGATGCAGCTCCCGTTCCAATTTGCTTCGTTATTCTGTAGCCCGGTAGCTCCAACGGCACCTGCACACCTCGCCTATTCTTGCGTTACACATTTGTATGAAACCAAGCCCCTATAGTTGCGAACGGTCAAGTATAGCTGCGAATCACTCTATCCCACGGTCAAAAGCGCAACAGAACGCTACCGTAGAATAGAGCCTGCTCCAGCTTTTGGCTTCGACGGTTCGGGGCGAAAAAGCAAGAGATTAGCAACTTCGCACGTATTCTCCAATAGGGCAGATAGAATGCAGCGATTCCACAGGCGATCGGAGTATGTGAATAGTGTTGGACAGTCGTGACGGGCAGGCTGTCGTTCTTGTCGAACCGACGTCTCGACTATCGTATCAGGGACGCTGCATCTGAGGTGGGATTCAATTTCACTGCGCTCAGGGCGAGTTCTCTGGCTTTTTCTGTATCCCCGAGCTTGTTTGCGGAAAAGGCCGCAAGTTCGAAAAATTTGGCGTTTTCAGGCTGAATAGCCGTCAGCGTTAGGTGCTCTCTTAAGGCGGAAGCGGTGTCGCCCGCCTGCATTGCGGTTCTGGCGAGTTCTTCGCGGATATCGGTGTCGAAATGACTGATATATAGGGCCTCTTGGAACCAATAGAGGGCGTCGCGAAGTCGGCCCTTTCTGCGATAGATTCTACCGATTTCGGCTGGAATGTCGGCGTCCTGGTCCTTTGTCCGAGTGAGTTCCAGCAATTGGGGCAACGCGAGATCGTCCTGGCCTTGGTGCAAATAGATGCCAGCCAGCCCCGCCCAGCTGGCTGGGTTCATCGGGCAAAGACGTTGAAGTCGTTTTAGCGATTTCTTGGCAAGTGGCCAATCCTCGCGTCGAAGCGCGATCTCGCCTTGAAGCTGCAACCCTATCCAACTATCGGCGTTCGATGCAAGCAGCCTGTCCAGCACCGGTTGTACCTGCAGCTCCAGTTCCTTTTGTTCGTTTCTTTTCTTCTCCTGATCGATTGCAACCGCCAATACCGTCACAAAAACCTCAACCGCATTGAGGTTGCCTTCTTCAATCGCAAGGGTCTTCTTTGCGACCTCCAGGCTGCGGCCATATTCTCCGTCATCGAAGAGAGCTTTGGCGAATCGGCCCAAGAGGATGGCATCGTTTTGGTTGGCTTGCACCTGTTGATGCAGCGTTTCGATGTCTTCTGGGGGCGTCAAATTGTAGCCCCACTCTTTGACCTGCTTACGCGCCCATTGTTCAAATCCTTTGTCGAACTCTTCGAGTGATATCTTCAAAAGTTGCTTGAATACGGCTCGTTGAGTTTGCCCGGTTTTGTATAGGGTCAGCATCTCGTTGATGAGCGAATAGCCGAAGCGTTCAGTGAGATACTCGCACATCCATTCGCTTTGCGCGTAAGCCATGGTGCGGTCCGTCGGTCGCCTTGGCCGCATGAACGCCCAGTCGATTTCCGCAAGCGTAAACAGTTCATCCCGGCGCGCGGCGCGGGCCAGCAACTCGTACAAGTCAAAACTTCGCGGCGAGTCTTCCTGTGCTACGGCCAGCCCTTCCGTGAACCAATGCGGAATTCGATTCTTGGTTGCCGCCAACGTGATCGTGTGCGTATATTCGTGCTTGAGAACGCGCGCGAAATGATAAGGGCCCATCAGTTCGTGTGATTTGCGCGGTGATGCCATGGCGATGACGCTTCCCGTGCAGGCTCCGACGGTGTGAATCCAGGGCTGGCCGGTAATTCGTACTGCGAATTCGCGCTGCGTAGGGTAAATCTGAATCGTCGTCTTTTGCCTCAACTTAACGCCATAATCTTCTTCGACGGCGTCGTGGATGCGCTCCAAATAGGTTGCAAAAGCCTCGGCCAGTGCCGGGTCTCGCTTGGCGTCGGATCGGATAATGAAATGCTCTGTTTCGAGGCGGTCCAATTTTTCGATGGTTTCCAGAAGTTCCAGGGTGAATTTCGTTCGCTGGTTGAACGGATCAAGCGTCCATGCCGTTTCGAGCACATCTCTCGCCTTACCTTCAAGGCCCCATTGCATATACATCATGCCTAACTCGGTATGCGCATTTGCGTTGGTGGGGTCCAATTCGATCGCTAGAAGGAACTCTCGTTCTGAATCAGCGTATTGACGAATGCCCGCCAGTGCGTTGGCTACCGTCCCGTGAAACAGTGCGGAGCGTTCGTTGATTGCGCGAACCTTTGAGCGAGTTCCCTCGAACGTGCTGGTGTCATACAAGCATGCGCTGGCTGCGGCGATTAGTGAAAGAGCATTCAAATCGTTTCCATTGATGTCAAGTGAGCGGCGTGCGGTAACAATTGCGTCGGCGTACCGACGTTCCTGAATTTGATTCTTGGCGAGAAGGTGCAACGCTGGCGCGAAGTTTGGGTTGATTTTCAACGCCTTGTCGGCCTGCACCTCGACTTCGTCAAAATCCCAATTTCCAAGAGCAACCTCGCCGAGCCCGACGTAAGCTTCAGGGAGTTGGCTGTTGATTCGCAGTGCGCCTTCGTAATCTGATATGCAGCCTGATTCAACATCGTTATTGTATTTTTCTCGCAGAAGGTTGGCAGCCACGATGCGAGCAGGCCAATAGGAACGATCGAGGCGTGTGTAGGCTGGCTGGAGCATGTCATTGACAACATATTGCGTTCGGCTTGCCACGTTGGTCTGGGTTAGGACGCTATATCGCAAAAAACCTTGGGCAGTATCGGTAATCCACGCCGCATCGCGGGGAAGGTCTTCTCGACCGACCAATTGTTGATCAAACCAACGATACGCCTCGATGGCATCATCTCTTTGCCCCAACATTTCCAGCGTTTGCGCGTACAGAAGGCGAGCTGCTGCGTGGCTCTTTTTTCGTTTGATGGCTTTTTGTAGATGGTCAATCGTGCCAGCGTAGTCGCCTAAAACATGTTTGACTTTAGCGACGAGATAGTGCCACTTTTCCGATTCCTTCGCGGGCTTGTCAAGAAGAGTTTTTGCTGCTTCGGTGTATTGGCCTGTTCGGAAATAGCTCTTGGCTAATCCGAGCTGGGCATCGAATTTGGTTTCAGTCTTCCCGGCAAGGTTCTGAAACGCGACGATGGCCGCGTCGTAGTCGCCGTTTGTAAGAAGTTCTTGAGCTTCTGATAAACTGACAAACTTGTTGGCTGGCGTGGCTTGCGGTTCCGCATTTCCCGCAGCAGTTATGAAAAAGACGTTACCGAGACAACACGCGATGGCAAGTACGCGACGACTTGTCACTCGACGTAACGTCATATGACCATTTCCTATAATTCCGGTATTGCGCATTGCCGCCTCTTCAGTTGTGGCGTTAATCGTACGCGAAAACGCAATCGCAGGCTCGGCCTGAATGAGAAGATCGCTTCCCGTGCTGTATATAATTGTCGGCAGGGGGGTGGAGGACGCGTGAATTCGACGACGATGCCGCTTTGATTTCGATAGCCGAGGTTGCGATTTGCTCGACAAAAATTCTTGAAACCGTGTGTTGTGAAATCGCGTGTCGTTACGATGTGTTACTTTGCGAGGAGCTGTTCGATTTTTTCCATCAGCCTTTCCATGCGAAACGGCTTGTTGATATACCCGTCGACGCCCAGGCTTTCTGCCCAGGTTTGGTGACGCTTTCCTTCATTGCCTGTAACCATAATGACGAGAGGCTTGTCTTGCCCGTTGGTATTGGCGCTCTTCAGTTTTTCCAATACCAGAAACCCGCTACGTTTCGGAAGCATCGCATCGAGGATGACGAGGTCAGGTTTGATTTCTGCAGCTTTTTGCACAGCCGTGTCGCCGTCGCGCGCGATAGCGAGAGTTGCTCCGGTTTCGCCGAGCAACGCTTCCATAGCGGTGATCATGTCAGGGTCGTCATCGACGAGTAGGAAATTTTTTCCATCAAAAGCAGTGGACACAACTCAACCCCCATCTGGATTCAGAAAAAGAAAGGCCTGAACACTAAAGCAAGCTCTAGCCAACGGTAGCGTTCGGAAGCGATTTTACTCGAATTTATGAGCCGTTCGCCGCAACACTTGAATGCTCGCTGCCATAAGCCCGACTGACTATAGGATCAGGAGTTCCTTCGATCAAGCTCTGTGAAATCGGATTACTCTTAATAGTACCGTCAGGAAGCCCGAACCCCGAGGTACCGTCCGAATAACATGTTGCTGTGCGCTTCCGGCTTGGGTGGCGTTGACGTCTGTGGCTGCAATCGTCTTTCCTGTGCCTGCATCTTGCAGCTCTACGTTTCCTGTGACAAGAGAGCGTTCTTTACGGCTGGCTCGCCCACGATTAGAATCGCTCTCTTCCATTCGTATTAATTCGGAAGGGTTTCGCGAGATCACCATGACCAGCCAGTGGATTATCCATGCGCCGCCGGGCGACTGTTCGATTGCTTCGGAAGAATGGGGCGTTCCCCGTATCGTTGCACAAATCCTGTTGAATCGTGGCTTGACATCTGGTGACCCTTGCGCCGCTTTTCTCTCGCCGCAACTGAGTAACTTACATAAACCTGAAGAGTTGCCCGGTGCAGTAGATGCTGCGGAAATACTCGTTCGCGCCATTCACGACAACAAGAAAATAGTGATTTACGGCGACTACGATGTGGACGGTACGACCGCTGTAGCCATTCTCTGGCATGTTCTAAAACTTGCTGGGGCGAACGTAACTTTCTATGTGCCTCACCGCATCGAGGAGGGGTATGGGCTGAATCAGGAAGCGGCGCAGCGTCTCGTGGAAGAAGGGGCGGATGTTATTGTCACCGTTGATTGTGGAATTACCGCGATCGATGTTGCAGAGCAGATTAGCCGAACCGGGACGCAGCTCATTATCACTGACCACCATACCCGGCAGGACCAATTGCCAGCCGCAAGCGCTATCGTGCATCCTACGGTTGGAGCTGGCTATCCCAACCCGGATATATGTGGGGCGGGTGTAGCATTCAAGTTGGCGTGGGCGACCGCGAAAGCGGTCTGCGGTGCGGATCGTGTGAGCACAGAGTATCGCGAGTTGCTGTCGGAGCTGCTCCCTCTTGCCGCGTTGGGAACGATTGCCGATGTCGTATCGCTCCGCGGTGAGAATCGAGTCATTGCAAAACATGGCTTGGCATCGTTGCCGAAATCTCGCATACCCGGCATTCGTGCGTTGATTGAAGCAAGCGGAATCGGTGGAAGCCAAGTCACTGGATATGACGTCGGGTTTAAGTTGGCTCCGCGTATCAATGCCGCCGGTCGTATGGGGCATGCAAGGCTTGCGGTTGAGCTGTTTACACAGGCCGATGAAGGACGGGCAAGCGAAATCGCATTGTATTTGAATGACCACAATCGTTCCAGGCAATCTACGGAAAGAAAGATATCCAAACAGGCAGCGGAGATTGTGGATAGGCTTGACCTAGCTAGCGACGCAAAACGTGGCGTGGTGGTAGCGTCAGATGATTGGCATCCTGGCGTAATCGGAATCGTTGCGTCTCGCCTGGTGTCACGCTACCACAGGCCTGCCGTGATGATCGCTCTCCAGGGTGACACGGGGCAGGGGTCGGCAAGAAGTGTGCAAAATTTCAACCTCGTGGCTGCATTCGAACAGTGTCAGGAACACTTGGTTTCGTATGGCGGACACACGATGGCGGCTGGGCTTCGTGTCAAGCGAGACAAGGTCGATGCTTTCACCGAAGCGTTTGTGGCAACAGCGAACAATCGACTGACCGGCGCGGACCTTGTGCCTAAGCTACGTCTTGACGGCGAAGTCGAATTGGAGGAATTAACCCTGCCCACAGCAGAAGCGATCGCCGGCCTCGGGCCGTTTGGTGCGGGCAATCCGAAGCCGAAGCTCGCGACAGGCTGGATCGATTTAGCAGGCGAACCCCGTGGGGTGGGGCGGAACAATGACCACTTGCAGGCCGCTTTTTCCCACAAAGGCGTGAGGTTAAAGGGTATTGGGTTCGGCTTGGCGTCGCATATCGAAGATCTTAAGCAACATCGACGCTGCAAAGTTGCGTTCGAGCCTATCATCAATGAATTCAATGGCAGGCGAAGTGTCGAGCTGCAGATGCTCGATTTGCAGTTCCCGGATTAGCGAGCCATATAGGAGTTCTTGTCGCGCAATCCACTTGGCATTATGAAATTGAGCCTATTTTTCTTCTTCTTCCGAGGGTTTGATTAGCTCAAAGAACTTTCCGGTGGCTGAGCAGAGTTCAGCTACGTTTGCACCAACAAGAAACGTTAATCGCGAAATTTCTTCTCGCTGTTGAAACAAGTTTTCTCGTCGTTTGAGAAGATCGTCAATATTCAGTTTCCCATCTTGATAATCTGAGATGCCGGTCTTGTAGTCGTCTATATAGCGCGGGATATTGTCGATGAGTTCCTGTCTGCTCGCGCTCAATGTGTCTATTCGTGTTAGCGACTCGAACGTATCAACGTATATGGCGTTCTCGCGCGCAACGATGGCTTGCTTGAAGCGATAGATGTTGGATTGCGCTTGACGGATTAAACTGTCCGTCACGCGTGGATCAACGGCGCTCACATCAAGCCCGAACGACGACGACCAATCCGATGACCCTTGCCTCTCGCCACGTCCTTCGAGATTAGATTCACCCGCCAGAAGGAACGCGATATCCCATTGCCCTCGCTTGGCGAGGTCCAACTGAACCTCCGAGTTGCGCACTGCATTTGCAAGCGTAGCGATTTCGGGATCGGTTTTTCGGCTGGCCTCAAGCAAATCCTTATGCGACATGCCTTCAAACGGATTGAAGGGTTCTTCAATCATTTCTACTCGGACGTGAAATGGGATTCCGCAAGCGGCTTTGAACCGGGAAAGTTGAATCTCATACCAGCCTTTGTCTACGCGGACCTCCGCGACGACTCGTGCCGTTTCCCCGCGCAATCGACGCAGGTCTGCCGATGCGTCGCGTCCTTGAACTTTCTGAAGTACGGCATTCAATGCCTCCAAATCGTGTTGCCATTTTTCTCGGTTTTGGGTGCGACGTCTCAGGTGGATTACGTCGTAGAATCTGAATAGAACATTCTGAAGACGTCGGCGAGCCTCTTGGATATAGCCGAGCATTGCATCGTCCAACTCGTTACGCCGAAAAATGTCTTCGCTTGCTCGTTCCAGCTTCTCGCGGGATGCCCAAAGAGGATATCGCAAATCGACGGAAACGAATGGCTGGTTTCCTATTTCATCATCCAATTCATTCGTCTGATATCCCAGCCCAAATTCGAGTTGAGTTGTATCAAAAAAACGTTTCTCCAGAGAAATCTCGACGTCGTGATCGCGCGATCGCGTGACGGTCTTCGCGACACGCGACTCGTCGAAGTCATTGGACAAGCGGAACCGGGGCGTCAGTGAATCCAATGATGTGTAAAAGAAATCGTAGCGCGCTTCCTCAGACTTAAATCGTTGGAAGCTGGACTTGATGTCGGGTTGAAACTCGAACGCGATCGGAATCACCGAGCGCGGGGTAAGCTTGTACTCTTTCCCTCGAAACGTGGGATCAAGCCGATCTTCGGATGGCTGTGTCATCATCGATGACGGCATCGGCAAAGTTACGCTCCGTTGAAGCTGGGTGGATGGTACCGTTCCAACGCAAGAGAGCGTCGATGCGCATAAGGTGACGCAGACGAGGAGCCGCAACATAGAGATGCCTGCGGGAGACTTGAGACAGAAAGGCCTTGCTCTGGTCATTCGAGTTTTGAAGTTCACTACTGTTTGCATGAACGTGAGACTCTAGCGATTCGCCGCTGTTGCACCATTGGATTCAGTTCATAATTTATTTGAGCTTACAAGAACATACTTGTTATGATGATTGTGCGATGTTTCAATTTTGTAATGGCCCAAAATCTGTTTCGGGTATACAGGCGACCATGAGTGCTTATCTGTCATAGTGAGCCGAAAGTACTGGGAGGGGATTTTGCGACCTGTTTAGCCTTGCCTGAATAGTCAATCGCTTTTTCCGAAGCACTTCTTACTCGATAGACTTGTGTTGCCAGCGAGGTTCCGCGATTGGCTGACTGCGAGTTATCGTAAACGCACTCAACCGGCAAGTCTTTGGCAAGTTGAAGCGATGAACCGGACTGCATGAAAACGTAGTCGATTTCATTCTCGCGCAGTGAATGTTCCGAGACAGGCTCGTATCCCTGGTGAATGACCCATGTATAGCTGGCAATTACACTGTTTCGTAATTTTCTTCCCAAAAGGGGGTAGGTCAGGCCGTTGCTTGCCAGGTTTAGAATGCGTGCATCGTTTGGCAGCTGTTCAACGATATCTGGGATTTCGTAAAACGAATTTCGGTCCCATGTATTGCTGCGAGCACGACTTGCCATGGCGTGGATCGGCGGAAGTGTTGCGATGATTGCCGTAACGCTGACGCTTGCGGTTAGTAACCACGCTGCAAAACGCGGCGCTCGTCGATGAATTTCCGAAAACGCCATGGCTCCAAGGATCGCTGATACCAAAACCAATGGAAGAACGAACCGGAGCGTTTCCTGGAAAATGGTCAGGAGTAACAAGCAGCCCAATGCGCCGAGTCCAACGAAAATGTGCTGCCATCGTCGACCAGGATCATCCGGGTTTACTTTTCGTAGCCAGCCGATGACGACTAGGAAGATGCCAACTGGCACAAATGTTGTGAACGGAGCGCCCAGAGCGTTGTTGACGCTATAGGGGTATCCAAGGCCTGAGTGTTTGGGTTCGCGCCACGGGTAATCGATCCATCGGGCAAAGCGAGTCGAAAACGATCTCTCAACGAAGAACTGCTTCGTGTCGATCCCGGACAGTATTTGAGTATCGCCGATTTTCAGATCGATGGGGTAGAGTGGATTGCCTGTTTCCACAGCTCCGCGTGCAAACCAGAAGCTGGAAGTTGCTAGGGCGACTCCCAGGACGATCAATGCCATACGGATTGGTTGACCAACTTGCCGGGTGGATCGGCTTCTCATTCGTTCCGCGAGATAGGCGACGCCAGCCAGGATGGGCATAAGCACCAGGTAAATGGCTTTACTTCCCAAGGCGACACCTGCCGCCAGACCTGCCAAAATGGCCAGGCTCGATCGTTGCCGACCGTCTTTTGCGCGAGTGATCCAAACGATGCCAAGCAATGCCGACATCCAGGCGTCAGCTGCATACAAATCGATGTAGCTGGAAAACGTTTGGAAAACGATGATAGGCACTGATAACGTTATGCAAATTGCTACCACGCAAGCACGCGTCGAAAGCCCCAGCGATCGGGCAAGCCCGAAGCAGACGAACATCAGGTGTATGGTTGTGGGAACGAATAGGATTGTTAGGAGGCGTTCAGTTGGTACAAAGGCCAGTAGAAACGGAATGAACATCCCGTTGTCTGGATTCGTCTGTGTGATGACCCCTTCAATTAGCGTCAATTCTTTGGCCCGTGCCCATTCAAACGCGATGGGTAAATGATAATGTAAGCCGTCGTAGCCGGTTGGATATCGGCTGAGGGCGTCGATTAGAAACACAAGGTACATCATTCCCACAACGACTACGGGAATCCAGCACCAGCCCAAATCAAGTCGTCTCGCCGGAGGCGATTTCTCTAATAAGTGGTGTGAGCCGTTGCGTGACAAACGCGAGACATATGTTCCTGAAATAAGCGTGAGAAAAATGTAGACAGCTGCGACGCTGTTTGGTGTAACCAAACCGCTTCCAGCCACCAACGTAGCGTAGGCCATTAAGTGAACAGACAAAACGAGGATGGACGTTGGCAATATCCCGCCAAGGGCGAATGCGCTCGACCTTTCGCGGATGCCGCAAAGCTGACTCCATCGCCAACCGATGTGCCATGCGACGACGCTCAATATCGCGATAGACACCAACGCAGGGATATAGTGCATGGCCATGTCGGTTCCCTACATCTTGGCCCAGAGACGAGCCGCTTCATTGGTGAAAGCTCGAACGGATTCCGAGCAAACCAAATAAGCGACAAGGCTTATGGTGCAAACGAGCAGGCAGACCCCGGAACGCACGAACTCGGCGCGATCTGGTTTGGAATCAGGCGACTCGGTGCGCGGAGTCGCTCCTGAGTTTTCCTTTGCCTCGGTTGTCAAACAAAGACCGACATCAGATTGTGAATCTGCGCAGAAGCGATCCATAGTGGTTTATCGAACCGATTGGGGCCGGCCTGCACGAAACCAAAGTGAGAGATTGGTTGCGAGTGTCTTGGCTGATTGTGGTTCGTTGAGTACGCTGCCTGAATATGGCATCACGTTCCCCGTCAGATTCGGTTGCACCCCGCCAATCGAGGAGCAAAACACGCCTGCTAGTGCTGGCAAGGAGTGTTCGGCGAATCGCAATACTGCTGGTCGTCACCTACGTTTCTTTGTGCCTGCTCATGGCAGTTTTTCAATCGAACCTGATCTATTATCCGGAGGAAGATTATGCCGGCGTGCCTGCAGATATTCGTTTGCACTATGACGATTTGTTGATACCGACTTCTGATGGTCTGTCGCTGGGAGCCTGGTACGTCCCGAGTCCAAAGGCGCGAGGCACTATACTTTTCTGCCACGGCAATGCAGGCAACATCTCGCACCGGCTGATTGAACTAAAGCTACTCAACGCGATGGGGTTTAACGTTCTGATGTTCGACTACCGCGGGTACGGTCAAAGTGAAGGCAGACCCAGCGAGGAAGGAACCTATCTCGATGCGGAAGCTGCGTGGCGGTACCTTGTCGATGTTCTTGAAGAGAAGCCTGAACGTATTGTCCTTTTCGGGCGGTCGCTTGGTGGAGCGGTTGCGATTGAACTCGCAACCCGCCATACCCCTGCGGCGCTTGTGGTGGAGTCAACCTTTACAAGGCTTGCCGACGTAGGCAGTGTTCACTATTCGTGGCTGCCGGTTCGTTTTCTTCTTCGGCATCGGTATGATTCTATTAGCAGAGTGGGTTCCATTGCGTGTCCAAAACTTTTTTCCCACGGTGACAACGATCAATTAATCCCGATCGAGTTGGGGCGGAAGCTCTTCGACGCGGCCAGCTCCCCGAAGCGATTGATAACGACACCCGGCGGACACAACAACGGCGGGTTTACCTATTCGACCAGATCGGCAGCCGACCTGGAGGAGTTTCTGGATTCCATTGGTCGGGCAAATTGAGTCCATTCTCGGATCATTTGATGTATCGGTCTGTACGTTTTTCTTGAATGCTGTTCACCGCGATGGGCGGCCAATCCTCCGTGACTATCGGACGCGCCAAATACTTGAACGCACAGACCCTGAAGTCTAAAGTATGCTGAAGTAGCCGCGCAGGCGAGCTATGGTGCGGTTTCAGGCTGGGTGACGCTTCAAGGGGGAGCAAAGATGGCGGCAGGACGAAAGAACGAAGAAGTGCGCGCAGGTCGCTTGAAGACCTTGATCCATTTCCATTCAGACTATTCTTACGACAGCAACATATCTCTTGAGACCTTGCTTGAGTTTGCAAAGCGAGAGAACTTCGGCTGTCTTGCTTTGACCGATCACGATACGATTGAAGGTGCTCTTCGCCTCCGTTCGATGACGGACGACATTCGGATTATCGTTGGTGAAGAAGTTTCGAGCCGCGATGGTGACGTCATCGGGCTTTTCATCGAGGAACATGTCAGGCCGGGCATGTCAGCCATCGATACGGCCAAAGCCATTCGCGATCAGGGCGGTCTTGTCTTGCTGCCTCATCCTTTTGTGAAAGCGTTTGGTGTGGGCGTTGGAAACGTCGCCTGGCAGATGCTCGATTTGGTAGATTTGGTCGAGGTCAATAACGGTCAGAACCTGATTTCCTGGCCTGATCGAAAAGCACGGTTGTTTGCGGAAGAGACCGGCATCACGCCCTACGTTGGTGCAGACAGTCATATGACGCTGAGCATTGCTCCCTGCTATCAATATGTGCGTGACTTCACTGGCCCCGCTGATTTTCTCGACGCGTTAAAGACGGCAGAACTTGTTCCGGGCACGCATACCTGGGCTTATTTTGCCATCACGGCCTATCGCATTGCCAGGCATGTTGCCAAACTTCAGCCACCCAGTTGTTATGGCGTTAATTCCGACCGCAACGCTAGGCCTTTGCGCGCAGTACCGGCATCGTAACGAGGTTCTTCATGGCGGGGGATGTGCGATGTCGGGAAGTGTTCGCTGCAATGTAGCGTTTTGATGTTCTGGTAGTGCGTCGCTTTCGAGGCTATTGCGAAAGCGCGCCCACTTCTACTTTCGTAACGCGGACGATTTCTTCGACCGTGGTCAGCCCCTGGCGAACTTTGTTCCAGCCATCTTCGCGCATGTACGTAAGGCCTTGCTCACGGCCGACTTTTGACAGCTCAGTGGCAGACTTTCGATCGATGATCATTTCTCGAATTTCGTTCGTAATATTCAGAAGTTCGAAGATGCCAAATCGGCCGCGATATCCAGAGTTCCTACAGTCGCGACAGCCTGCTCCTCGGAACAGCTTTTCTCCAGGCTCCAATGCAAAATCCGCCGGGACGTCTTTGGCTTCCGGCGTATATTCTTCCTTGCAGTTTGAACAGATGATGCGGACCAATCGTTGGCCAAGAACTCCACTCACTGCGCTGGAAACAAGGAACGGCTCGACACCCATATCCAGGAGTCGTGTTGCTGCTGTAGCTGCGTCATTCGTATGAAGCGTACTAAACACGAGATGGCCGGTCAGTGCCGCGTTGATGGCTACCTCGGCGGTTTCCAGGTCGCGAATCTCACCGACGAGAATAACGTCAGGGTCATGTCGCAAGAACGATCGCAAGCCCGACGCGAAAGTAAGTCCAATATGCTGCTTCGTCTGAACTTGTTGGATCCCAGGCAGATAATACTCGATCGGATCCTCAATGGTTAGGATTTTGATCGTATCATTGCGAATCGAGTTCAAGGCGCTGTATAGGGTGGTCGTTTTGCCGGACCCGGTTGGCCCGGTTACCAGGATAATTCCATAAGGCTGGGTGATAAGGCGTTGCATTCTTTCGAGATTATCATCGATCAACCCGAGTTGGTCGAGAGAGAACAGGACAGACTGCTTGTCAAGAATTCGCATTACGACAGCGCCGCCAAATGCCGTAGGTATGACGCTAACGCGCAGGTCGATGTCGCGGTTTTGGGCTTTGATCTTGAAGCCGCCGTCTTGAGGCAGACGCTTTTCTGCGATATTGAGATTCGAAAGAATTTTGATTCGGCTGACGATTGCGCTATGGAAACGTCGAATTTCTGGCGGAACGTTCGTTGTATGCAAAACGCCGTCAATTCGATATCGAATGACAAGGTCTTCTTCGTATGGCTCGATGTGTACGTCACTCGCACGATCGCGAATGGCTTCAAGCAAAATCTCATTGACCAGTTTTACAACGGTCGCTTCTTGTGCTTGTTCAATCAGGTCGGCGTTGTCGATATCGTTAGTGCTGATGACCTCCATCTCGGAATCGCCGATCATTGCCTCGACGGTTTCGCCGCCGACGCCGAAATGCTGCTTGATGATGCGAGAGATTTCTTCGCCGGTTGCAAGCACCGTTTCAATCTTAGCGCCCATGAGCATCCGTAGTTCATCGAATGCATATAGATTGAACGGATTGCTCGTGGCGACCCTGATTGCGCCGTTGGATCGGTCAATGGGAATGACGCGGTCTCGGTGTACGACTTTGGACGGGGCGAGCTTAAGAAGCTCGAGGTCCATCTCGAATTCCGTCAGGTCAATCAACGGGATAGAAAGCTGTTCGCTGTAGATTTCGAGGTAGTCTCGCTCGGTGATGAACCCGAGTCGGGCGAGACACTGCTCAATCCGCTCAGACGGCTTGCGATCGCTTGTGCCTTGCTCAAGCTGTTCCGGCGTGATTCTTTTTCGATCTAACAGAACTTGGCCCAGGCTCACCTGAGATTCCTCGCTTTTTAACTACTTCTGGCTCTTGTCGGCGCTCGTACTACAAGAAACCGTCTAGATCTGGTCCATCGCTTGGCGGCGGCGGACCGAAAAAGGCTGTACCCCGTCCGTCAGGTTATACCCATCTTGTCGGCATTTGGATTCAACGACCGCCCGGAAACATAACGATATATGTTGCGACGGGCTTGAATGCCGACAGGGTCCGATACAATACTCCCGCTACAGGGTACGCCTGCATCGGACGAAACTCAAGAATTCGCCCGACGAGAAATCTCGCATAACCACTCAAGAGGGGTTTTGAGCGTCATGACCAACAGCCTGGACGATCGGTATTCATCCTCCAAACAGATTCTTGCCAGCAGGGGGCAAAGCCATGTTCTGCGCTGGTGGGAAGAATTGAGCCTACCTCATCGCGAGCAGCTAATCCACGAAGTCGAAACAATACCGTGGGAGATGATAGGCCCGATTCTTGAGTCGAGTGATTTGGTTAGCCCGAGCAGCGATGTGCTTGATGGTTTAGCCCCGCCTCCTGTTTACCCTCACATGCCTGCTCCCGAGGCTGAGCAGGAATACGAGGAGGCCAAAAGCCTGGGGTGCGAACTCTTGCGCACAGGCCGAGTGGCGCTCTTCATGGTTGCTGGCGGGCAGGGAACCAGGCTTGGTTATGACGGGCCGAAAGGCGAGGTCATCGTCACACCAGTGGGAGAACGGTCTCTATTTGCTTTTTTCGCAGAATGTGTCTTGGCTGCGAGGGTTCGATATCAGGCGGCGATTCCCTGGTACATTATGACGAGTCCCGGCAACCATGAGCGTACGGTGGAGTATTTCGAATCGAATGCGTTCTTCGGCTTGCCGAAGCAAGACGTTTCGTTTTTCAGCCAAGCCATGCTGCCAGCTTTTGACGGGCAGGGAAGACTACTTCTTGGAGCGAAGCACGGACTCGCTTTGTCGCCGGATGGTCATGGCGGGTCGCTCAAAGCACTGGTTGCCGGCGGTGCGCTGGCTGATATGCGAAAGAGGGGCGTTGAGGTCATTTCGTATATCCAGGTCGATAATCCGCTGGTAAAGCCCTTCGACCCACTGTTCATCGGACTTCACAAGAAAACCGGTGCTGAAATGTCTGCCAAGGTGCTTCCGAAGGTGGACGATCTGGAACGTGTCGGCAATCTTTGTACGCGCGACGGGCGAGTCGTGCTTATTGAGTATTCCGATTTTCCAGAATCGCTCGCGCATGAGAGAAACGTAGACGGCAGCCGAAAGTTCGACCACGGAAATCCGGCGATTCATGCTTTTAGCGTGGAATTTATCGAGCGAGTCGTGGAACGGTCGTTCCAATTGCCGTTAAGGCGTGCGAAAAAAATCGTGCCGTTTGTAAATGATGAGGGCCAGTTGGTGGCTCCCGCCCAGCCCAACGCCGTCAAGCTGGAGATGTTTGTCTTCGACGTATTACCGCTTGCTGACCGCGTACTGCTTCTCGAAATTCAGCGCGCCGACGAATTCTCCCCCGTCAAAAATGCTTCTGGTGTTGATTCGCTCGAGTCTGCCCAGCGCGACCTCGTGAGACGCGCCTACCGCTGGCTCGAAGACGCTGGTGTTTCCGTGCCCTACGATCATTCCGGCGAGCCGGGAGCGACCGTTGTGATTTCGCCGACGCTTGCGTTGGAATCAGCCGATCTGGCAGCGATCCGGGATCGTCTTCCTTCTATCAAGCAGGGTGATTCAATCTATCTTCAGTAGTACGTCCCTTCAGATAACAAGTGGTCATCGATAAGTCTGCGTTTGTTAATGACCAAAATTGCGGGTGTGCCACTGCTCTTGAGCAGTGC
>JAJDEA010000233.1 GCA_029260035.1 Phycisphaerae bacterium | reverse complement strand
AGGACAAATTGCCGAACGCCGGACAATCCGTTGATGCGCCGGAACTGGCGCAAATTCTCGTTCTGTGTCGTTCCATTTCTCCAACAGAATGAGCTTCTCTTCTTCGTCGAGAATATTCAGTTGCGAAATGGGTAAGGCTGGAGCTGCGACTATTGATTCAAGCAGATTGCAGTAGTGCCCATTAAACCGAGCGATGTCATCAAGATGAAAAAGATCTCGGCTGTAACGCAGAAATCCCAGCAAGCCCTCAGGTGACTCTAATATTTGCATGTCAAGGTCATACTCTGAGGAATGAACTTCTAGCTCTATTAATTCAATGTCCAGTTCACCTAGTCTTACTGGCTCCACCGGGGCATTCTGCAACACGAACATCGATTGAAAAAGTGGCGCATGGCTCGCGCTTCGCTCGGGATTCATTCTGGCGACGAGTTCCTCGAATGGCATATCCTGGTGTGAGAACCCACCGAGCGTCACTTCACGTATGCGCTCCAGCAACTCAAGAAAGGTTGGATCTCCGGACAAGTCCGTTCTTAATACAAGCGTGTTGAGAAAAAACCCAACCATGTTCTCGAGTTCGGTACGTTGCCGATTTGCAATCGGTGAGCCGACGAGAATATCCGTCTCAGTCGAATAGCGATGCAATAACAGCTTGAAGGCTGCCAGCAAGGTCATGAACAACGTCACACGCGATTCGCGGCTAAGCAATTCAAGTGCCGACCTTACTGCAGGCGAAATCACAAACGATTGGGTATCCGCGACGTAGCTTTGTACAGGAGGGCGCGGGCGCGCCATTGGCAGATCGAGTACCGGTATCGCACCCTTCAGATGGTCTCGCCAATAGGAAAACCTGGAATCCAGCTCGCTATCGGTGAATGTCTGCTGTTGCCACATCGCGAAATCAGAATACTGCAGCGATAGTGGAGCAATGTCTACATGATTGCCTTGAGATATTTGCTCGTAAAGAACCCCCAATTCCCGGACAATGACAGCCAGGGACCAACCGTCGGCGACGATGTGATGCATATTAAGTATTAGAACGTGATGCAGTTCGTCAACTCGTATCAGCGCCGCGCGTACCAACGGGCCTTCCTCAAGGTCAAAATGTTTTGCCGACTCTCTTTTAATGATCTGTTCAATTTCCTGCTCTCGATCATCCAGTCCGTTCCGGCTCAATTCAATCAAATCGAATTCGACGGGTTCAGCAGGCCCCACGATTTGCATAATCCTTCCGTCACTTTCATGAAATGTGGTGCGCAGGATAGTGTGGCGCTCTAGTATCAAACTCAGCGTTTGCTGCAGAGCTGCTATGTCAAGAGTTCCGCGAAGTCGCACCGCGCCAGGAATGCTGTAGACGGCACCGCCGTGCGACAACTGATCGAGAAACCACAGTCGACGCTGACCAAACGACAACGGCACCGAAGCGTTTCCGCTCTGTTGCCGTAGTTCCATCGCGGAAGCAGATGTTCCTATTGCTGCACGCAGATAACGAACGATTTCCGGTTTTTGACTCGCCAGTTGCCCGCGCATGGCATCCGAAAGCGCGCCCTTCGGCGCACTAATCTGGAGGCGTTCGCCATCCAGTCTGAGGCGAACGTCAAGTCGCCGCAATTCCTCAATTAAGGCCGCAACGCTCAGAGCTCGAATTCCTCTCTTTCTGCGTTGGAATCCTGCGCAATCTCTGCATCAAGCCCGTCTGCAATACACTGAAATTCCTCGAGCTGCCTGGCTATAGCAGCAATTGTGGGTGTCTCAAAAAATGCCACAAGCGGAAACTCGACATGAAAAGCCTCATTGATATGGGTGACTACTCGAGTTGCCAAAAGGGAGTGCCCACCTAGATCGAAGAAATTGCTGTCTACACCGACGCGTGTAAGGTCGAGGATCTCACACCAGATTGCTGCGACTTTCTGCTCGGTTGCCGTGCCCGGAGCGACGAATTTTTCCCCGACTAAACGCTCATCATCCGGCGCTGGCAGCGCAGCGTAGTCAACCTTTCCATTGGCGGTCAATGGTACTGAGGGCAATTCGATCAGAGCTGAAGGACGCATATAAGCTGGTAATTTCCGCTCTATATGTGCACGCACCGAATCCTGTTTCAGCACGCCGTCGCCGCCTGCAACGACGTAGGCGACCAACGTCCTATCGTCGGCAGACTTTTCACGAACAATGACGACGGCCTGTGCGATCTCCGGCAATGATTCCAGTACGGATTGGACTTCGCCCAACTCGATTCGAAAACCTCGTATCTGGACCTGCGAGTCAATGCGGCCAAGATATTCTATGTCGTCGTCGACTAGTCGGCGGCCTAGATCGCCTGTGCGATAGAGAAAGCAGCCCTTGTCGGCGGGATACGGGCTTTCTATAAAACGTTCCCTGGTCATCTCGTCTCGGTTCAGGTAGCCGCCGCAGACGCCCGCACCTCCTACATACAACTCGCCGGGAACACCAACAGGACATGGCCGCAACGCGGAGTCCAAAACCCGGATTGACATATCAGGAATGGGCTCACCAATAAGGCTGGGCATGCCGCTTATCGCTTGCTCCGCCTCTATCTCGCGATAGGTGACGTGTACCGTTGTTTCAGTAATACCATACATGTTCACCAGTCGCGGTCTTACAGCTCCATGGCGCTGAAACCAGCCCTTAAGCATCGCGTAATCAAGTTTTTCACCACCAAAAATTACCCAACGCAGCGACAAATCATCAGTTGAATTGCGCCGTTGTTCTACCCAATCCAATTGTCGAAATGCCGACGGCGTCTGGTTCAGGACTGTAACGTTTTCACTCACAAGCAGATCATAGAAATCACTCGGCGACTGGCTTACCTCCTGTGGAACAACAACCAAACGTGCTCCGTGCAATAGAGCACCCCAAATTTCCCAGACAGAAAAGTCGAATGAATAGGAGTGAAATAGAGTCCATACATCTTCTCTGTCAAACCGGAACCAAGCTTCAGTTGACTTGAATAAGCGGCTGACGCAATGGTGCGTTACCTTGACGCCTTTCGGTTTTCCGGTCGAGCCTGACGTATAAATCACGTACGCAAGGTCCTCCGGTTCTTGTACAGGTTCGAGGTTATTGCCGCTATTATTTACCGCATCATCGCTATCAATTCTGATCACTGTGCAGGTTGGGTATTCTCGTCGCAAGTCGGCACTGGTCACGACCACATTGACTTCCGCATCGCTAACCATAAATTGCCTACGTTCTGCCGGATGGGCTGGATCCAATGGCAAGTAAGCACCGCCCGCCTTGAGAATTCCCAAAATACCGATTATGACGTCTGGACTTCGCTCAACCGACAGCCCAACCAGTGAGCCGCACTCAACTCCAACGGCCTTCAGGTGATTTGCAAGTTGATTGGCAAGCTGGTTCAGCTGGCTATAACTAGTTGAAATTCCGTTAAAAGTTAGCGCTGTTCGATCGGGATATCGGTCAGCAATGTTCTCAAAGACTATCTGTAGAGGCAGCTCATCGGGAGCGACAAAATCCGCGGCTTTTGGCGCGCTCTTTTCAATAACTGCCGCCGCTGCAGGTTCCGACATCAACGGCAAACGGCTTACCAGCTCGTCGGGATTAGACAACGCTGCAGAAAAAAGCCTCTGAAACTCGCCTGTAAAACGTTTTATAGTCGACTCATCAAACAGATCAGTATTGTAGGTCAGGGAGCCGCTAATAGAATCATCGTGATCAACGATCAAACAAACTAAATCAGATGCTGCGCCAACCTGCGTTAGTTTGAATGATTCCAACTCTACTTGTCCCCATTCTTGACGAAATTGACTACTTCCATCGTCACTCTTTTCGACCTTGAATTGGTCCCTCCCTCCACGTGTCCTATCCCAAACAAAGAAAACATCAGTTAGGGGCGATCGCGACGAATCCCGATCAACTTTCAACCGTTCGACTAGCAGTGGAAATGGGAAGTCCTGGTGATCCAGCGCATCTACCACTGTGCGCCGAGTCCCTGATACAAGTTGCCTGAATGACATTTCCCCAGTAAAACTGGCCCGAAACACTACCGGATTTACGAAGTAGCCAACAAGGCCCTCAAACTCGCGTTTAGGCCGTCCAACTGTCGGCGCACCTACAAGAAAATCGTCTTGTCGCGTATATCTATATAGCATCATCATGAAAACGGACAAGAAAATAACGTACAGAGTCGCGCCCTCGCTTGCGGCAAATTTTCTAGCAGCTGACGCCAGCATGCTGTCAATTTCAAAGTTGACCGCATTGCCATCGTAAGTTTGGTTTCTAGGTCGAGGATGATCTAAAGGTAAATCAAGAGGAGATATCTCACCGTGAAGCCTATGGCGCCAGTACTCCCAGTGTTCCTTTCCAGATTCGCTATCCAGCATCTTGAGCTGCCACTTTACGAAATCGGTATAATCACAATTGAGACTTGGTAGATTTGCCTGTTTGGGATCGCCGGTCGCCACAAATAGTTCACGCAGCTCTTCGATTAGTTGCTCCATGGACCAAAAATCAATTGCGATGTGATGTGTCGTAACAAGCTGGACGTATTTACCGGCACCTTGTGAAAACACGTGAACTCTGATGACCGGACCATTTTCCAGATCAAAAGGTGCACTAGCAGCGGCCATAATGCGGGCGTGAAATGATTCAGCACTATCGGGTGACGAATCGACTATCTCGAAGCTAAGCTCCGAATTCTCATGCACAATTTGAACAGCATTATCGCCGACGACTTTATACGTAGTTCGTAACGTTGAATGGCGATTAATGAGCGCCTGAAACGAATTTTTCAGCACATCCAGGTCGAGTCCACCCGTCGATTGCCATGCGAATGCTACATTGTAAACAGAGCTTTCAGGCGCCAATTTGTGCATGAACCAGAGGCTGCGTTGACCGTGAGAAAGTGGATGTTCGTCAAGATCCGCGCGCTTTTTCCTCCGTAATAGCTCTCGAAGCATCACCCTCTTTTGTTCCACCGTCATCGACGTAGTGTCAGTCACGATTGCTACTCTCTGACAGCAACTCATTCAGCATGGCATCGACTTGTTCGTCGCTAAGGTCATCAACCGACGCCTCCTCGTTGATATTGTTATCACTGGTTTGAATATTTCGGTCAGTTTTTACAGTCCTGAGTTCTTTGTCGATTTTACTTGCGAGGCCGCCCGCAGTTTCGCCGTCAAGAATTTGGCCGACTGATATTGAAGTGCCGAAGTCTGTCTCCATTTTATTCCGAAGCTCGACTGCCATAAGGGAATCCAATCCACTATCAACAAGTGGCCGGTCAAGTTCGATTGCCGCCGGGTCTAACCGCAATATCCGCGCAACATCTTCACGAATGGCATCAATTATCAGCAGCTGTCGCTGCGATCCTGTCGATTCACGTATAGTTGCAATTTTGTCGTCGAATGTTGTTGTATTGCCTGTCGAGCTCAACTGCACGCCTTTCACTGATTCACACAATCCACTAAACAGGTGAGGTAGATTCCGACCTTTATATCGTTCCCCAAATTGCCTCCAATCAGCGGCCAAAACAGCAAAGTTCGTTCCAGGTGCACTCACTATGTAGTTCAATGCATTAAGATGTACATCGTCGCCCATCGATGCGAGCCCACTCTGGGTCCAGAGATTGCGTCGGTCCGAACCTATTGACGCGGCCATGCCAATTTTCCACATGCCCCAATTGATGCTTGTCGCTGGCAAACCCTTGGCGGTTCTAAATCTTGCGAATGAATCGAGGAAGGCATTGCCTGCGGCATAATTTGCTGCGGTCGCTGGCGGCCAGAAAGCGGCAACTGACGAGAACAACAAAAAGAAGTCCAGATCGTGGTTAATCGTTGCATGATGGAGGTTCCATGCGCCTAATGCCTTTGGGCCGGAAGCGTTACGAAATGTTTCCCAATCCTGCTTCAGGAGGACCTGTTGGTCTAGTGCGCCGGCGGCATGAACAATGCCGCGCAACGGAGGTAAATTTTTATCACAATATTGAACTAGATTTGCAACTGCCTGTGGATCCGTAACATCGACAGATTCTGTAACAACAGTTGCCTCTGAGGCGCGCAAATGCTCAATAACTTCCTTTGCTTCTTTGCCGGGAATGCTTCCATGACGGCCCAACAAGACTAAGGTTTTTGCGCCGGCTTCAACAAGCATTTTCGACGTAGCCAGCCCGATGGCTCCAAGACCACCA
>JAJDEA010000232.1 GCA_029260035.1 Phycisphaerae bacterium | reverse complement strand
GCCGCTTTCTGTTGGCACCGTGACAGTAAACAGAACGTCTGACACAGTCGAATATGCTGTGACAGGTATCAGAGTCCGTCCCGATTGATCCGTTGGCGCCAGCGGTGTAGGCTCCTCAAGTCGTCCCAAGAGTTCGACTTGCCCGAATACTGTTAGATTGAGGCCCTCAATCGGATCATCAGAATCTGCATCAGATATGGCAATCGTAGAATAGCCCCTGATGATTGGGGGCTGGCTGCAATGTACGCCAAGCAAACAACCTCCGATCAAAACACTGCATATCCAAATGAAAAGCTGGCGCATCATTCTCTTGAATTTGGGCAATGATCTTCGATTTTGTTTCATAGTCACGCTCCAGCGAATGTCAGGGGGCTTCGTCCTGCCGTTTCTCCAAGTGGTACGATCGTAAGAAGATGTAATAACTGTAGCGACGGGTTTGTGTCCTGGCCAGGGCGGCTTCTATTCCATTCACAACAGCCCTAAGTCGTGAATTTTGCGGATGGCCCTAGATCGAGCGACACTTAATTGGCAAAATGGTGGCAAGCTGATTGGCGTGTGTCGCACATATCACCTCTGCGGGGGAGTTTCGTCCTGTTGAGTTGGGCTGAAACTTGATTGAACGCTTTAAGAATCCGATTGACATTCGCGGCTTGCAACGGATAGGATTGACCGTTGAGCAAAGCAAACATGTTGGGGCAACGGGGCGCATAAGTGACGCGCAACCGTATCTCCGGTTTTCGGTCAAACCAGAGGGAGCTATCGAATCATGTTACACACCCAATTGCGAAAAACGAGACAATCAGCGACTCACAAGATTGGTCAAAGAACGTCGCGACCCTGGCATGTCGGGCTGGCTGTATGTCTAGCCATAGTGCCATGCTTCTGCTTGAACACGACAGCGCGTGCGCAGAATCTCGATACCGATACGATTAAGAAGGTGAAGAAATCGGCGGTACTCATTTTTACGGCGGCGTCGAAACGTGGAAAAGGCGACACGCCTCTTGGTTCCGGGTCGGGGTTCTTCGTGAACAGCACGGGGCTGGCTGTTTCCAACAATCATGTCGTAGATCCGACGCACGGCAAAAGCGATCGAGAGAAATTCAAAGCGCATTATCAAGGTGGCAAACTTACATGGTCAATTATTACAAATTCCGGAACGGACGATGAACAAACGTACGAAGCCGTCGTCATATACCAAAACGAGAAAGCGGACCAGGCAGTCCTGCAGACTTTCGATGAAGATGGCGAAAAGCTGAGTACGCCGAACTATTTGAGCCTATTGCCGGAGTCGCGCTTGCACGAACGCATGAAAGTATGGGCCTTTGGTTTTCCCGGCGGCGATCAACAAGGTGGAGGCAGAGGCGACCATCCCGAAGTTACGATCACGAAAGGCAACGTACTCGAAGCGCCTCGTACTCCGGGCGGCCGAATTCGAATGATCTATACCGACGTTATTGCTCGTCCCGGGAACAGCGGCGGGGCGATGGTCACTGCCGATGGTTTCCTAGTCGGTACGGTCACGCTGATGAAGAAGCCGGAAGGGAGAGAAGACACTGGCGGGGCCAACTATAGCGCACTCGTTCCTGCTACGATTACCAACCAGATGGTTCAATACGCATTCGAGTTAGGCAAGATTCCTGCCGGGACCGACGTCACACCATTCATGAGTTCGTTGCCGAGGGTGGATGGGCGTATCAATATCCCCGAGTACGCGCGTTTGGAAAATCGCGACGTTTTGTTTTTTGAAGACGGCGATCGAATCTATGGTCAAATCGAAGACAAATCGGTTACCTGGGAATCGGAGCTTGGCATAATCGAGGTGCCATCAGACGCAATTGCCTACATCATGAATAACTCCATGGGATCGCATCTTTTTCTGGAAGGCGGCAATCGGATCGATACGCTCGATGCTGATTCCAAGTTCAAGTTTGTGCCGGTTGGCGGCGAATCCGCGGAACACGACATCGAGAGCATTGCGGTACTTGGTTTCCGCACTTCGGATCACGGGCTTCGACCCGTAACGGGAAGGAGCATTATTCTCGAAACGGACTCGGCGTACCTGGTCTTGACTGATGTAGCCGGGGAGACTTCTTTCGAAGGGCGTATTGGGAAGATTAATGTTGCGCTGACTGACATCGTACGACTCGAACGGCACGAAAACGGAAAGCAAATTCTCACGCTCCGTGATGGTCGCCGCATGACGGGGAAATTTGGCGATGGTTCGTACCAGGGAACGATAGCCGCTACGCAGACGCCAATCGAGTTCAACTTTCGGGAGTCGAAGTGGGCTAACATTGAAATGAGAAATGGGTCATCCAGTGCCGTTGCGGGGCTTGGCATTTCCGGGATTTTGAGCGATGCGGATCCAGATGTGCAACGAACTTCCTCCAAGCTCCAGAAGGGTGACGTAAGCGGTGCTCGAACTGCCATAGACAAGGCCCTTGAGTCTTCGTCTTTCAGGCGAATGCCCCAATCAAAAAAGGACCAACTACGACTCTTGAATGCGGCATGTCATTTGCGGGCTGCAGAGTATGACCTTGCCAGCAAAGCATTTCGAAAGTGCAAGAACGCCAATAATGAAAACATAAAGGCGTATGCGGTGGCGGCTAGTGAAGTACTGAAGCGAGCGAAGAAGCACGCGCAAAACGAAAGCCCGCTGAGCGATCCTGATGTGTTCGCCAGAGCGGGAGAGGAGTTTGCTTGGGAAGTTATTCAAAATGTCCGCAATCTGATCAAAGACTCGCGCACGCAACGAAACAAGAGGGGCGTTTACGCTCCGGGCATGGCCAACGTGAGAAAATACGAACCCGCGTTGAAGTCTGCTGCGGTCTTCGCCGGAGAAATAGCGGATGACGAACTCATTCGATTGTGGAAATACGCAATAGACCTTTGTGGACAGGAGTTGACTCGTTTAGCCCGGAAGGAATCGGGCGAGCGTGACGGGCGAGGCTCTGGTTCGTCGCGGTCGAGCCGTGGAGGTCAGCTAGCTCTTCAGCGCACAATGAATGACATCAACGAGGCACGAGAAAAAGTCCTTAAAGCGCAGGCGACATATTACGAAAGATGGATGTCCTACGGATTCCGGATTGAAGACCCGGACATTCAAGCTCTTCGCGAAAAGCAGGCGTTTGCGAATCCCGACATCGAACCATAGAACTACTCCGAGATGTCTAAGAACGCTCCGCAGTTGTCGCAGCTTTGCACGGCGCCGCGTGCAATATCGAATTGGCTCTGCATTCCACACTTGTCGCAGGTGATTTCTCGGAATTCGCTTTTTATCGCAGCTTTTTGTTTGTCGTGTTCTTCCAGCAACAAGGTCGCCTTCTTGGCATTGGCGTCCTGAGTTACGAGAACCGGGTAACCCTCCCGATCCGTCAAACCAAAGGCAAGCGGGCCGGGGTTGTTGCGATCCAGCACGGTGGCATCGATGCCGTTCTCTTCGAGCCAGGAAATAACGATTTCCGCTTCCTCGATCGTGTTGCATCGGCGGATGCATATTGATTCCATACTCATGTCAAATCTCCCGTCCATAATCACTCGACTACATCGCTGATCATGTCTATCACAAGCGGAATGCGGTAGTTGTGGTCGATCATTTGCCAGCGCCAGACGCTCACGCGATATTCGCTCTTCCATCGTGCCGCATTTTGTGAGAACGGCAAGTCACAATCAAGGTTCGCATACGATGTGGAGATTGGGCCAGCGCCACGTTTTAAGGCACGCGAAGCTGAGTGCGACGGTATATCAATCGCGAATTATTGCTGTTAAGCCGTGCAAATCCGGATTGTGAAGGATATGTATCAGCTCTGCATTTCTTGGGTCGATGTGGATTATTCTTACTATTAAGACGGTGTGCCGGAAATTCGCTCAGCGTTTGGGTGATGGCTGGTCGATATGAGTTCGAGGTAATGGGAGGGAGGACTGCGCTAGGATTTCATTACATCTTGGTACGGAGACCTTATATGCGAGGCGGACTCTCAGGCAAAGCGCGACGGGCACGACACAAAAATCGTGTCGCCAGAATACAATTTCAGCAAAACCTGGAAGAATATGACACTTTCTCCGACGACAGCTTTATTCTCGAAGAACCCGTTCCGGTTCGGCATCGGAAAGAATTCCTGGCAACCGACGAATCCGGCCTGGACGTGTCGCAACTAATCGATCAGTGTGGCATTGGGGAGGCATTCCCGACGCCCGCCGAGCCAGCAAGTCTCGGCGAAGATCGAGTTATTACGTTTTCGATTTGTCGTGAAGAAACCCCAATCGCTCGTGAGAGCAACTCATGGCCTGTGCCCTCCGCCCCCAAGGCGCTTTTAGCTGGTTATGTTTCGCCGTCTACGGACAGGGGACGCGATCAACAAACGGAATTTTCTCTTGGGCGGTTCTTATATGGTTGCGCTCTGGGAGGCGCTGCGGCAGCGATTCTCCTTCTTATGGTTCATATCGCGATTAGGTAGATCTACCTACAGCGGCTTCGATCTCACTCTAGATGGCAGCTAGCTAGAGTGCGTAAAGAGAGCCAGATCGACGGCACTTTTTCTACAGATCCATCAATCGTTGTTCTTTGTCGTGGGTTTGAAGTGCGTCGACCAAATCGTCCATTTCCCCCTGGATAATTTTTTCGAGTGAGTAGAGGTCCAGGTTGATGCGGTGGTCGGTCAGTCGGTTTTGCGGAAAATTGTAAGTGCGAATTCGCTGTGAGCGATCGCCGCTACCGACCATGATTTTCCGTGCACTGGCACGCTCAGCCGCCTTGGCAGACTGGTAATGGTCATAAAGTCGGGTCAGCATAATCCTCCGACCTTTTGCGCGAT
>JAJDEA010000231.1 GCA_029260035.1 Phycisphaerae bacterium | reverse complement strand
AAACAGAAATAAATGTTCCCATCCGCACGCGAAACGGTTCTTGGCGCTGGCTGGCATGTGGTTGGGCTTGTACCAGACGATGTCATTTCTGAGGATCCAGCCGCGCGCTGTCATGGCAATGGCAAACCGTGCCGGAATCTGGCAGAGTGAACGATCCCTCACCGATTGACGCAAGCCAGTGGGAGAATCAAAGGTCGGCGCCGACCCCGTGGAAGAGTTGCCATCAGTTCTGCTATCGTTTTGAGTGGAAACAATGCGAGATCGATTGGGAGAATTCTTGCCATAGTGGCCAGCGTAGGTGTCGCCGAGATTAACCCACACCGTGCCGGCGGGTTTGAGAACGCGCATGATCTCATCGAAGATGCTGCAGAGATGTTCGACGTAGGCTTGGAAATCCTCCTCCAAACCGAGCGCGCTGTCCGTGCCATCCGGCCAGTGGTTTTTGGGGACGCCGTAATCACGCGTACCCCAATAGGGCGGCGAGGTCACAACACAGTCTATGGAATCATCCGGAAGTTTTTGCAACCCATCGCGGACATCTACGCACTCAATGGTATTTGCAGGCAATGTCGCTACCGTCATGGTACCCTTCGCGTCAGCTGCTCGACCTCGCCGTTTCCGAAGTGATTGGCGATGCAGCCTTCGTCGCAGAAGAATCCTTTCTTGCCCAGGATGACAAATCCGCGTGGTCCAATGACACCCTGCTCCACGGCCATGGCATCCACACCCAGATGTAGTTCCCGCTGACACGCCAAACACTTAGGGGCCTTAAACTCCTCTTCTTCCATGCGAGTGGAATGATTGGTCCTTTTAACAACTATCCACCGATTTGCGGGAAAACGATTACTTGGCCATTGTTGACACCACGTCGTGGCACTCGCGCGTCGGCACTGGCCAGTGGTTGCAGCACAACAAAGTTTATTAATTTCAAGTACCTGGGAATGGACGTGTAGAAGTATGATCCGCCCCTCTCAGTATGAGAGGCGGAACCGGAAAGAGCGTACCACTCCTCCCTGCAAGCGTGGTGGAGCGCTCTTTCTTCTTAAGCTTTTCGGTGTTTGTATTGGCGCGCTGAGCCTCGGCTGCGCAAACCGGTTCAAAGCCTAAGTAGGCGGTCATCTTCTGCTCATTTCCAATTGGAGCCAGGCGAATTTTTGCGATTCGCCAGGAGGAAGATTAGTCGGCTAATTGCAAACACACGTGCAACGTAGCGAAGCATATACAACCCCAACCAACAACCATAGAAAAAACACCATACTCACGCACCTGCGTCAGCCCATGACGGCCAGGCAACTGGCCCGAAGAACAGGGCTGTCGTTCGATGCGTGCCGAGACGTAGTGCCGAACCTGGCCAAGCAAGGCTTCCTTTGTTGCCTTAACGATAAAGCAAGACGCAGCCGACTATACTGGCTCACCAAACGGGGAAAGATGGCGCAACGCCAATTCTGCAAGGCTCAAGGGATGGGGCTACCCCCCTACTCTCTTCCCGACATGGATTGGGAACTATACGGCTGGCTCTGCTACAGCCACCGTTCGATCATTCTCAAAACTCTTTCTGAGCCGCTTCAACCTGCGGACATCAAACGCAAAGCTAGAGCCCGTCATCCATCTCTTGCCATGAGCGCTGGCAACGTGCGGGATGTGATTCATCTTTTTCAAATGCGTGGCCTTGTTCGGCCCGCAAGAATTCGTAAGCGGAAACACCTGCGCTACGAACTGACAGAGCTCGGGCTTCATTGCCAACAGCTTCTCAAACAGGCGGAGGAGTGGCAGTGACCGGCAAGCCACTATTGCCCAACCGTATTTATCGCATGGACGCCATCAAGGGTTTGAAACGAATCGAGGATGATTCGGTGGATCTGATCGTGACCGATCCGCCGTACAACATCGCCTCCGCAGATCGCACCACCATGAAAAACGGCAAGCCGCTATCAACGTTGAAAGCCTGGGGTCATTGGGACTGTTTTCATCCGTTCGATTACGATGTGTTCCTCATGCAGGTGATCAGTGAGTGTTACCGCATTCTAAAACCCGGCGGAGCGCTCTACATGTTCACGGCGCGAGAGCAAAACGGTTTCTTTATCAGGCAAGCCGTGGCTCGGGGATTCACTTACCGCAATCAGCTGGCCATGGTGAAGAAAAACCCGCTGCCCAGCTTTGCCAAGAGCAACTACCGCAGCGCGTTTGACCTCTGTATGTACCTGACCAAGGGCAAGCCCGAACTGAAAACCTTTAACTTCGTCTCTCAAGCTGAATGCAAGAACGTATTTCATTACGCCAACTCGCACCGCAGTACGCAACACCCAACGGAAAAACCTCTCGACCTCATCAAGCTTCTCGTTCAGGTTAGTTCCAACGCCGGTGATCTGGTGGTCGATCCGTTCATGGGTTCGGGCACGACCGCCGTGGCGGCGCAGGAGCTCGAGCGGAGCTATCTGGGTTTTGAACTTGAGCGTGACTACCTCACCATGGCGAGAAAACGATTGAAAGGGGGTACGCGCAAAGCAGCCACTCGCAGCGCCACCTGACAATATGCATTCGTTCTCTATGACCAAATCAGTTCAAAACCTTAATAAGTTGCTTGCGTCTATACAGCATGGTTAATGTCTACGCGATCATCACCGATCGCATTATCAAGCTCTTGGAAGCCGGGACCGTTCCCTGGCATCGCCCGTGGGCCGGCTCGCACCTTCAGCCGCGCAACCTCATCTCCGACAAACCCTATCGCGGCGTGAATGCGTTCCTACTGGCCGCAGCGGCCTATGAGTCACCCTACTGGCTCACCTTCAAGCAGGCGAAAAATCGCGAAGGAACCGTCAAGAAAGGACAACGCGGCTATCCATGTGTGTTCTGGAACTGGGTGGATCGCGATGATCCCAAAACCGGCGAGACCACCCAGCATCCGTTCATGCGGTACTACACGGTTTTCAATGCGCAGCAGTGTGTAGGCATTGACTGCCCGGACAACCCCCTACCTGCCCGTACCTTCTCACCGATTCGATGTTGCGAGGATGTCGTTGGCGGAATGCCCCGTGCTCCACCAATCTGTCACGGCGGTGACCGTGCCTGCTACACGCCATCGACCGATCAGGTACAAATGCCACCAAGAGAGCGGTTTGAAAAGGAAGAGGGATACTACACGACTCTCTTTCACGAGTTGGTCCACAGCACCGGCCACGATTCTCGCCTCGCCAGGCCGGGGATCACCGACTCGATCCTCTTCGGCTCTCATCGTTACAGCCAGGAGGAACTCGTCGCCGAGATGGGGGCGACGTTTTTGTGTGGCCACACCGGAATTGAAAACGCCGTCATCGACAACTCCGCTGCCTACATTGCATCCTGGCTGCGCCGATTGCGTAACGACCAGCGGCTTGTGATCCAAAGCGCGGCCCAGTCTCAAAAAGCCGTGGACTACATTCTCGATCGACGCTTGGAGCGTGGTTCATCTTGAGACGAGTGCGCATCATCTCACCCAAACCCAGAAAGACGTTTTCCGATCGACTTGAACGACATGCCAGAGCGCTCGTAACACACGGGCCACTCCGAGAATCGTCCGATCCGATCGTATCCCTCATCGAGCGAGACATGGCCCTGACGCTGGATCATCTGGATCGACTACGCGGTGTTCATCGAAGGATTAACAAGAGTCTCGTGCGCCACGAATGCGACATCGGCACCGCCATTTTGCAACGTGAGCCTCGGCCTCCTGTGTATGTTGATCCGCGCCTGCCGGAGCGTGATCGATTGAGAGACCGATTACGCAAACTCGATGAGGAACGGCGACGCTGGTCGATTCAATATGCCAAGGATTTGCAGAGTTTGATGGATCGTCTGCTGTCGCTTTCCAGCAAGCACCGAGAGCTGCAAAAATAGAAAATGGAAATCCAACGAATCGCCCGCAAGTTAAGGCCGCTGATGCCAAAAGAAGTGGATCGCTGGCTGGCCGTGCGTGAGACCGTCGAGCCGGACCTGCGGGATCTGATCGATAAGCAGATTCTATCCACAGCGCGCAAGAAGCTGGGCGATGTATATAATAAGGCTCTGCTATCTCTGCCGCCGGAGCGAAAGATACGAGGTGCGATTCACTTGGGAACCGTTCTCTACGAGAAGGAAAAATGGCCGGCTGGGATCTCGACGGGCGAACTGTTGCAGAATCTCGCAATCTTCGGTCGTAGCGGCGCGGGCAAGACCAATGTGTCGTTTCACATCCTCGAACAACTTGTGGAGAAAAAGATTCCCTTTCTGTTTCTGGATTGGAAACGCACGGCTCGGCACCTGCTCCCCCGATTGAAAACCAAGGTGAATGTCTACACCCCCGGAAGATCCTTGGCTCCAATGGCCTTCCATCCCTTCATCGCTCCACCGGGCTTGGAACAAAACGTCTACATCAATCAGGTCGTCGATGTTATGGCCGATGCCTTCACGCTTGGCGACGGCGCGCGAAGTGTCCTGCAGCGATCTCTAGCGAACTGTCACGGCCAAGGCAACGAAGCACCAACTGTGCAAGATGCCCTCGCCGAGGTGGACAGGTTGCCCAACGCTGGCCGGGCGGGTAACTGGAAGATTTCAGCGGTGCGAGCTTTGGAGAGTTTGGCCTTTGCCAATCTTTCCGGCAAAGATGCCATATCCCAGGAACAACTCGCTCACCTGCTCCTTCGAGAAAACACGATAATCGAGTTGGATGCGCTCACAGAAAGTGGCAAGAAGTTCCTGGTTCCTTTGCTCTTGCTGTGGCTTTTTCATGTGCAGCTATCGGGCACCGTTCGAGAAAAATTGAAGCTTGTGATCTTCATTGAGGAGGCGCATCATCTGCTTTATCTGCAGGAGCGACGCGCTAACGAGACGCTGATGAATCGCTTCCTTCGTCAGTGCCGTGAAGTTGGCTTGGCAACAATTGTCATTGATCAGCATCCTCACATGCTCTCTCGCGTAGCACTGGGCAATGTGTTCGCGAGCATCGTCCTAAACCTCAAGGATCCGAGTGACATTCGCAAAGCCGCCGCACTCTCGCAAGTGGATGATGAGGAAAAAGGCGTGTTCTCTGCGCTACCAGTCGGGCGAGGAGTTGTAAAACTCCAGGACCGTTGGCGGGAGCCATTTCTGGTGCAGTTTCCGCTTGTACGCGTTAGCAAGGGATCCGTCACCGATAGCGCTTTAGCGCGGCACATTCGCCGTAATCGAACGGGTACAGGGCGACAGCGCGCGCTGGCGCCGGAATTCGGGCAGGTTTCACGGGTTTCGATGTGGGATACCGTTCTTTCTGGGGAGGCATTGCGTTACCTGGAAGATGTTCACACATATGAAGATGACGGCGTTAGAAGACGCTACGAACGTTTAGGTCTGAGCGCCGGCGTGGGGACACGGCTCAAAGAGTCGCTGATTGAAGATGGTTGGTTGGACGCTCAGATCGTAGTTGTGGGAAGTACGCGCAAGGTGATCCTGCGTTTGACGACGGAAGCAAGGCGAATCTTGAACGTCGATGAGGCGACATCGCGCGCATCGATTGCACATGAGTATTGGAAGCGTTTCTACGCTCGGAGGTTTGAGGCCGAGGGCTATAGGATTGAATTGGAAGCGGAGCGGGTTGGCGGTCGTGTGGATGTGCTGGCCTCGAAAAACCGGGAACGCGTGGCCATTGAGGTAGAAACCGGGAAATCCGACATCGTGAGTAATGTCAAGAACAACCTGCTGTCGAAGTTTGAACGAATCGTGGTCGTGGCCACGGATGACGAGGCGTTGGCCAAAGTTGAACGGCAATTGGCCCTGGCGGGATTGTTGATTGCAGGTCGAGTGCGATTAGTGCTGAGAGATCGGATGGATTTGGGATAGAGCTTGCTGTAACCTGATGGAACAATCGTCTCGACCCCAACAAGAACCTTCGGAGTCTTTGCGGTCATGATGGCACTACGATGTACACGGA
>JAJDEA010000024.1 GCA_029260035.1 Phycisphaerae bacterium | reverse complement strand
GTCACAGGTTCGAGTCCTGTATCGCCCATTCATTTCACGCCCGCGCGAGTTGTTCTCTCCGCCTTTTGATTTTCCGCAGGTGTGACCAAACGCATGACTTCTCCCCGGTCGTGAGCGCGGCATTTTGGGGTGAGGCGTTCCTCACGGCCGAGGGGTTACGACCATCCGTATGCCCACAGCGCTGCGAATATTATCGCGAGAATGATCAACAGGCGATGAAACCTGCCGACTACGAATCCGCTTACGAGCGCTACTGTGCCGATGACCCACCAGCGGTCCTCGCCATCGAACTCGGTGAATGCCCATCCCCCTCCCGCAAGTGCACCGATAAGCGTCCACTTGCCGCTTTGAGTTGCTGGGCTGGAAGTTGCCCCCCCGCTTTGCGTAGTCGGTCCCGGCTTGGAAGGTCTTGCGGGGGTGGGCGTACTCTGAGTCTCCGGACGCCTTGGAGGCGACTTTGGTTTGGGCGGCGTGAAGTTGGGGCTTTCGTTGCAATTCGAGTTGATGCAGGCAGAGCCGGCAAGAGTTGTATGCCCACAATTCATGCAAGTTCTATAGTCCACAGTTGCTCTCCGGCCGTCGTGCAAGGCCTGCTCGTGAAGATGGCCGACCGCTCGCTAACACCTTGCCGACCCGGCGTGCAGAATCAGCATGCTATTCATGTCCATTCTTCGTTTTCCCGGTTACGCAGTCGTTCAAGGACTGTGTTTGGATCAATCTCGGACACCCAGCATAAGGGTGCCACGCAGGTTAGTTTGTTCAGCGGCTTGCTCGTACAGCTTCACGGCCCGCAAGACATCCTTTTCCACACCCTCACCCTCGTGAAAGAGCGTCCCGAGAAACATCTGGCAATCTGCATCACCAGCATTGGCTTCGCGACGAAGTATATCAAGGCACTTGTCAATACTACGAGGATTTAAGGGGAAACGCGAACCAAAACGTGTGAGCTAAACACTTCCCCCTTAATCTAGACGGGCCGTCGGATGAAGGCGACCTTGCGCCTTTAGATTCTCGAACAACGCAATCAACCTGGGCTCGTCGTTTGGCTTTATTGGGATCAACTCACCCAAAACCTCTGATCCGCAATAGCCTCCTGATCCGGATTCTTCGATACGCTTCTCGCGTTCTGACTTCGCATACTCGCTGTTGAACGCCAACACCACTAGGCCATGGCCGTTCAGCCATAAGCGCGTCACGAACGATAACGGAGCACCGGTCACATAGAGCAGTTCTCTATCTAGGTCGTATTCGAACTGCTGGTAAGTGCATCGAACGATCCAATCCCGGTAGACGATGAGTTGGTTGCGGTTTGGGGTTACGTGGTCGAATGTGATATTTCGACCCTTCGGGACGCCAGATTCACCGAATAGACCCCGCCAAAACTTCACGAACGAAGAACGTGGAGAGGTTGAGCGTTTTCTGATGTCCGTGCTAAACACCGCTTCGGGTTCACCTGAGCGGAATAACGATGTTGCTCGCTGGATGGAAGTTTCGCTCTCTTCTAGAAGTTCTCTTAGGTATTGACGCGGTTCCAACTTGATCTCGGCTTCGGACATTGATGTTGCTCCGTTCGTAAAAGTCCCTCCAGTATGAACGCCATCTGGACACAACAATAGACCCCTTCGATGCTTGTAGGTTAGTAGAAATATTGAAATTCTCCAGTGGGTTGTGGCTTGTACGGTAACGTGTGCGGGCTTTCATGTCTCATTTACAGTTCACCTGGAAGCACTGAGGAAGCGTCGAATCCTGGGTGCGTGTTGGCGAGTTTCGGAAAGTGCTTGTGTTCTGGTTTTGCGCTGAGGAAGAATCTTCTCCAGCAGACATGTCGTTATTGTCAGCAGTGTTCGGGGCTTGCAGTTTCCTCCCACATTCCGGGCAAACGCCCGAGACATTGCCGGTAAGGTTGTAGCCGCAAGCGCAATGGCCTTCGGGCAGTTTTCGATTGCGTCGCCAAAGAATGAAAGACGGGATTGCAATGATGAGCGTAGGAATCCAGAGGGGGATGATCATGTAACCTACATAACGGTCACCATCAAATTCCGGCCACCACCTCAAAATTCTTGTGAATGGTGTGGCCGATTTCCCATATTTCCAGGAGCCCGTGAATGATCGGTTATACGGTATGGCCATTTCAACGACGCCTTGTCTCAGCGTTACACTCAAGGTCTCGGGAGGATATCCCATCCACATGGTGCTAGCAAAATGGGATTCGTACGAGAATCCCAGAACAAGTCTGGTGCTCGCCACGAACACCACCACCATCATCCCCGTCACTACCAGACCAGCCATTCCCAGTCGTCGTTTCGTGGTTCGTTTCACTTTGCTGAGTCCTCGGCGGACGTAATTTCTTCGTTACCGTTATTTTGCAGCTTCGTGCCGCATTCCGGACACACGCCCGAGACATTGCCAGTTAGATCGTAGCCACATTCGCAATATCCATCCCCTAATTCTCGGTTTTGTCGCCAGAGCAGGAAGGATGGGATTGCGATTATGAGTGTGGGAATCCAGAAGGGTATACGCAAAAAGAAGGGGTCGAAGAACTTATTGACTCGCCAAAATTCAGGCCACACGTTATGGCGAATCCCAGGAACATTCTGTTGCTCTATTTCAAAGAACCATGGAAGATCGGATGACCAAACAAGGTGCCACACGCGACTTGGAATTTGTATATTGAGAACACCCCAGCTGAATTCCAAGACAAGCGGTAAACTCCGCTTGAAAAACTTCTCTGACTCAATGGTAACTCGGGGGGCTTGGCGACCTAGAAGAGGTGGAGGGCATGTCAATACGGCGCTGAATCTAATGCTCGCAACTATCACTCCGATCAAGAACATGGCCACAACCAACCCAGCCATGCCCAGTCGTCGTTTCGTGGTGCGTTTCACTTTGCTGAGTCCTCGGCGGACGTGATTTCTTCGTCACCGTTGTTTTGCAGCTTCGTGCCGCATTCCGGACACACGCCCGACACGTTTCCGGTCAGGTTGTAGCCGCATTCGCAATGGCCTTCTGGTAGCTTTGGGTTTCGTCGCCAGAGTAGGAAAGACGGAATCCCAACAATGAACGCAGGAATCCAGAGGGGTAGCATCAGACGGTGATGGTTGCGAAGACTATCTGCTCGATCGAACTTGGGCCCCCATCTTTCTATCCGAGTTTTCTGAGTAATGAAGGAATATCTGATTGGTTTCCATGAACGCTCAATTTGCGTTAGGTCGTGCGGAATTCGAAACAAAGCGACGCCACCGACTACGTGTACTCCCAGTTCACGTGCGTCATTTAGATTATTCGTCGTTGATGGAGAATACAACATTAATGCCAAATAGAACCTAATGCTCGCGACGAAGAGGACTACCAACATACTCGCCACCACCAGACCAGCCAATCCCAATCGTCGTTTCGTGGTACGTTTCACTTGGATGAGCCTTCGTTAATCGTGGTATTGCTACAAAAATAGAATCGCACGATTTCAAATCTGCCGAGCGCACGTAAGACCATTAGTGACGTATAAATGGCGCCGGTTTCGTAGAAACGGCTATGCCGGGTTCGCGCACGCCGAACAGCGGCGTCTTGCTCGCCTTCCGAGTGCCTCGTTATGGCATTATATCCCGCGAGAACGGGAAAAGCTCGCTTGTCGAGCCAGCAGCCGTTAATCTTTTTGAGATTCTTTCTTTGCAGGCTTCTGAGATTTGTTAGGCGTTGGTTTCCCCGCCGATTCCGAAGATTTTGCCGGAACGGGACTCTTCGATGCCTTGGTCTTTTTCCCGTCGGTGGTTCCCACACCTGTTTTTCGCGCGTTGTAGCGGGCCATTTGCGAAGAGTTCAGCAAGGCCTTGAGGCGGGTTTCCATTTGCGCAAACAGTTCATGCACAGGCCGAAGGGCAAGCTTGCGTTCGCCGTCGAGCTTGCGCAGCGCTTCGCGATCTCGCTTCTTCGCGGCTTCCTTGTTCGCCAGCGCGATTCGGGTCAGATTGCTTCGATTTGTCTCGGCAAAGTCCTTCGCTTTCAGCTTGAATTCTTTGAGGATGGAACGAGCAGCGTCGATTTGCCCTTCGTCGAGGTCATTATCCTTAATGAACTCTTCCACGAAGATGTCAAACATATCGGAATTGAAAAGAACCGGTGCCTCGGGTTCCGGTATTCCCTTGTGCTTCGGCTTCTGGGGTATTGGCGGACTGTTTGAGTTGTCCGTTGGTGGAATAATGCCACCGCCTGTCATCTTTCCAGCTGATAGGTCCTTCAGGTTTGTTTCGATTTTCTCGAAAGTAGTCCTCATCTGAGAGAGGTCATAATCGTGCATGACCTTCTGCTCCGGCGTCAACAACTCCCGCCACTCGTCATTGCCATCGAAAATCGCTTTCTGAATGGCCTTCATAAGAGGTTGCATCGTCTTGGCCATCTTTGTCGTTTCGTTGACATCGTCCGGAAGCTGCATGCCAAACTTTGTCGAAAGCATGTCCTGAATGGCAGGCCAAACTTCCGACTCGTGCTCGCGAATGAAATCGTAGACCCGTCTGTGGAGCAATTCACGCGTGCTTTCGAGCTGTGCTTCGTTCAAGCTGTATCGATACCCCAGATTGGTAACGATCATGTCCATATACTGCTCGACCGTTGCAGCAGCTGATACATACGATGGCTTTTTCTTGCGGCCGGCTTTCCCGTCCGCAGCGGGCGTTGCCTGAACAGCGCCGAAGAAGCCGACAAGAACAAGGCCGTACGCCAACAATCGTTTTGTGTTGATATTCATGTCAATGAACCTAACCTTCCGCTAGAGCAAGCTCTATTTTCTTGTAGCGGTCGAAACTCCGTTTTCTCCGAGAAACTGTCCCACGACAGCGATAAACGAAAACGCCAGAATGCACTCGCTACTTAAAGTGTCCAATCATTATAACGCGTACGCAACTGTCCCGGTTGCACCTGTTTGTTGGCTGAATCGGGCAGTTTGCAGCGAATGCGGCGATTATTGCGCGAATCGCCGAAGAGAAAGTAGCCAAAAGTACCGCGCGGTCAAGTCCGATTTCTTAGCGCTGGAGAATCACGTGTCCCACTCAGACTTATAGAGCTAAATGGCGGTCAAACCGGAAATGGGATGCTGTTCACCATAGGGGGATGCGGTCCCAATCCTAATGGATTGGTCTCTTGAACAGCTTGGTGAAAGGGCGGATCACGGATTGAGCGAACCGGCGAAGTCGGTATCGCCACATTTGCCTGGAAAGCCTGCGGATTGGGGCGTTGACGGGGTCATGCTTCAGCGCACGATCGATCATTTCCCTGGCTTTCCCCCATTGACCAAGTTGAATGTATCCCAGAGTTGCGTTGTGCATGGCCATGGCAAAATCCGGTTTGAACCGAATTGCCTCTTCATACTGCGCCAAACCGGCTTCAAACTTGCCGCATTTGAACAAGCAAAGGCCCAAATTGTGGTGCGCGAGTGCGTTTTCCGCGTCGTGGGCCAACGCACGGCGATACCAGTCGGCTGCCTCGGCGCATTTTTTGACAGCAAGCAAACAATGCCCCAACGTCATCAGCACATTTACATTCGCCTCATCCTGCTCAGAGGCTTTTTGAAGCGGCTCTAAAGCGTCGTCCCATCGACCAGCCTGGAAATAAGCCAAGCCCATCACCCGGTCAAAGCCGATAGGCAATGGGTTGATGTCAGAATAGGCAATAACTTCTTGAAAACACTCGATCGCTTTCTCTGCATTTCCTTTGCGAAGCCAGATTTGTCCGAGCGTAAAACGAGCCTCCGTGCTTTCCGGCTCAAGTTCGATGATCTGCGTCAACTTCGCCATAGCCGCACTGACTTGCCCGGCTTCGAGCATCATATCGGCCAATTCAAACATCAAGTCGGTGTTGCCCGGATCGTCGCGAAGCTCTTCAAGAAAATATTCACGAGCGCGTTTGAGTTCACCTTTTTTTCGATAGGCCTGTGCAATCCGCCTGTTGACGCCAACATATTCAGGCTCCAACTGCAGAACGCGATGCCAACAGAAAATGGCGCGCTTGGTTTCGCCACGGGCTAAAAGAGATGTACCAATGTTAAAGAAGCAGTGAGGGCATTCGTCGTCAATCCCCTGCGCAAGGTAGAACATCTCCTCTGCCTGATCGTGTCGACCGAGTTCTGTGTAGATAGCGATGCGGTAACAATAGGCCGGCTCGAATTCCGGATGGTTAAGAGCTACCTGGTCCAGAATTTCGAGCGCTTGCGTATGGCGACCAAGACGGGAAAGTACAAGACCCAATGCAATGGACACTTCTCGATCGTCGGACTCGATTTCCAATGAACGTGTGTAAGCTTCGGCTGCAATCTCAGGTCGATCAAGCTCCTCGAGGACGTATCCTCGTTGGGCGTGCCAGGTCGCGTTGTTCGGGTTAATGGAAATCGCACCATCGATTTCAGCGAGGGCTTCCTCGAACCGTTGCGATTCGGTGAGACGCTGGGCACGTTCGACCCGCTGTTCTGCCTCAAACCATTCGTTCATCGCTGCCTCAATCGAAACTAAATCTGCGTTCGATACCCTTCCCTAATGCCTACCTATTCTATTCGTCTTATCGGACAGGGGCAATGTTCGATACAGATTCGATATGGTCGATTTTTGAAACATTGGGCCAGTAAACGCAAGGAGCGTTCCTATAGGACCGTCTGGCTACAATTGCCTGAATTGGGAGGGATCATCGCTCACAAGTGTCCAACTTGGACATAGCCGAGGTTTAATACCGTCGAGTCTAAGGGGGCGGCGGGACGGATCCACCTCTTTCTTGCTCTTTGGAGCTTATGGTCATTCGGATCGAGGTTGACCAGAACAGGCGATGCCGGGGCACAAACAGGTGACTTGACCAGACTGGGCTGCGATTTATGATCGCCGCATGAAGTTTTCACGAACAATTAAAAGTGTCCTGATTGCGACATCTGTCTTGGGCGTTTCGGGCTGTAACTCCAGCAAGCCAACTCAACGCATTTCAACCTGCCGTGTGCCGACGGATAGTCCCCAGGCTGGCGATATTTTGTGGGACGCCGTGTTGGACACGCTCCGCGAACACCGATTCAAATTGGATCGCGTTGAACGTCGGACCGGGCTTGCTACGACATTGCCAACGACATCGAAACAGTTCTTCGAGTTTTGGCGACAGGATGTAGCTACGACCCATGACGCATGGGAATCAACCCTCAATCCAATACGGAGATGGGTAAAGGTTACGTTCGAGTCAGATCAAAGCCTGGCCAATAAACGTTTAAGTGTCGAAGTCCATAAGCAGAGGTTCTCCTCCCCGGATCGACAATTCAACAGTTCGGGCGGGGCGTATGAATTCTTTGGTGCCAGCTTGCCGTCAACGACAGGCATAGCACGCATCACGGCGGCGCACAATCGATGGATCGATATGGGGCGTGACCCTGCGATGGAGGATTATCTACTACGCAAGATTCTAAATCGTGCGGGGATCGACATGCCGGACGCCGAGGGAGCCAAAGAGTCCTCTTAGAGCATTAGCTTGTCGAATTGAATCTGGGGCGCATCGTGAGACACAATAACGTGTCATCTTGGATAACCCTGTTTTCTCTTGCATTCTGCGGAAGATCTTTCGCGGAACCACCTGCACCTACCCACGCTGTTTCGTGCGAAATCGTCGCCGAGGCCACCCTCGAAACATTAAGCAACCCGTTGCAGGATTTTTTCATAAAGAACAAAAACGTCTACCTGCAAAATGCTGTGAATGGCCCCGCACGATTATTGAACCCCGGCGGGAACAAGCTCACGAGCGACTACCCATGGCAGTTCATCATGCTCGATGCAGCTGCGCCTAATGGCGACGCTCGTGCAAAGATGCGTGCCGTCAAGCTGTTTCCACACAAGCGAAGCGACGCGCGAAAAATGTTCAAAAAATACGGTGTATCTCATGGCGGAAGCCTTCCATGGACGCTGTTGGATTTCTTTGACAATTTGCGCGAGTCATTCCGAGTGCAAGACGAAAACAACGTACTGAAATACGCGGGGTTCGTTACGCATTGTTCGACCTTCGCCGCCTTGCCTTTCAACACAACGATTGATCGCGATGGCGTTGGTAACGGAAACCCGCATTGGGAGGACCCTCTCGGTTGGACTGGCAGTGTTCGTATGCGGTGTCATAACGGTTTCGTGCGGCAATATCGCGACCGGCTGAGTTTCGAGATACGCGTTTGGCCTGGGAGAATTCATCCTGTCGATAACCCGCGCGATGCCGTGTTTGAACTGCTACGACAGAGTCATTTTCATGTAGACAGATTGAGTCGAATCGATGCGGACATCTTGAAAGAGCTTCAAGTCGTCGATCAAGCCTCTTTCTTGCGAAGTGAAAATGAGTATTACCATTTACTTTCGCTTCGTGCGGGTGATTTGATTGAGTCCAGGTTAAAGGCGGGTAGCGCGCTGGCTACGAATTTAATCACAGCTGCATGGGCATCGGGTGGCAAGCCCGCATTGGACAAACCAAAATTCGAACCTGTACCCGACTCTACTCCGAGCATTGATGACGCCAATGCAGTTCCCCAATTGCCCATTCACTTCATCGGTAGTCGAAACTCTTCCGTCTTCCACCGCAGCGACTGCTCGCACGCGGCGAGAATAAAAGCCGAAAATCGAGTGTCGTTTGACACGCCTGCGAAGGCAAAATCTCAAGGCCGAAAACCCTGCAAGACCTGCGCACCATAATGATAAAAGTGAGTATCTTATTGAAGTCACGATTCAGAGATCACTCGGGGATACTGCGGACCTCTAATTGAGCAAACATGCCTACAATGCGCGTGGATTCATGTATGACGTCAAGGGCAATTTCTTTGCGAATGGGAAGCGGGCTCCGATGCCTCTCTTGATCCGCAAGGGCGGAGTGTAGACAAATCGTGAAAGTTGTGCATGGATTGCTTCTACTCTTGAGAATCTCCAATTGGCGAGGCCTGAAGTTGCCATCTAACACTGTTTGGCAAGCACCCGGATGGCCCGACACGGCGTTCGCAAGTTCTTTTTGTGTAGGCACTTGCGGAATCAATTCGGGAGAGCGATAATAGCTTCCTTGGTTGTATTGTACTCAGACGTTAAGTGATCCGGATCCGTTTGGTATTTGGTGGGTGGAATGGGAGAAACGTTGGAAGCATTACACAGGTTACAAGAAGTAGAGTTGAAGCTTGCCCACATTCGTCGAAACCGTGATAGTTACACCCGTCGCATTGCAATTCAAAACCGTCAAGTCAAAAAGGCCGACGATAAAATTCAGCAAATGCTGTTACAAGCCCGAGAGCGTCAAATGAGAGTTGATGCTCTCTCGCTGGAAGTTGCGTCAAAAGAAGAGACAGCAGCCAAACACCGTGAAGCGTTGAACCAAGCCAAAACCAACAAAGACTACAGCGCCATATTGACCGCCATGAACACAGAGAAGGCGGACGTATCCAAGCTTGAGAGCCGAGTCCTGGAGTTGATGGAAGAAATTAATGTGATCCGGGAAGAAGTTGTCGGCTTGGAAACAGAGAAGGAAAAATGCCTGAAACGAGTCACCGATGCCGAAGGCGTTCTTTCCAAATTTGAAGCCGGTTGCAAGGACGAGCAGGAATCGCTTCTAGCGGATCGCAAACAGTGCTCGGATGGAATCGCTCCCACGACGCTGGCTTCTTTTACGCGGGTCGCAGAACATCACGACGGCGAGGCGATGGCCTCAGTTACAAAAATTCATCCGAAGCGTGATGAATACATTTGCTCGGGTTGCAACATGACGGTGACGTTGGAGGTAGTCAACTCCCTTCAAACCAGAGACGATTTGCAACCTTGCAAGACCTGTGGCCGAATATTGTATTTTGCATCAGCCGCAACCAGTTCATAGCGATATCATCCCTCTTCGTCTGAGCAATCTCGCGACAGAATGCTCCACCGTTCATTTTCAATTAAGATGATAAAACTGAATACGGAGCGGTTGCGGGCCCGATTTCAAATGACCGTAAAGTTGTGTCAAGGGCGAGTCTTGGGGCGTGCAGTCCTGCGTTTCAATCTTCAAGGCCAAGATCGCGGGCAAGTCCTTCAAGGGCTTGATCGAGGATGCGTTCATCATTGTAAGAACGGGCACGAATGGCTGCTTTCGAAAACAGCACTTTCTTGAGCCGAACTTGGCTGGTGCCGGTCCCGGCTTCTCCAAAGCGATCATTGGCGGGGGCAGAAGAACCCCGTCCTGACGCATCGCCATACGAAAAATTGAATCGAAACTCCATCTACAGCGTCCTTATGTGGTTCGCAGCTTCGTTGGCTCGAAAAACCGCGATAAATCACGAAGAGACAACGGCTTCTGCACCATTCCGTGCTATTGGTTCGATCGGCAGTCGGGTCGCCCATGTTGAGCTAAGCTCCGATATTGTTCGCCCGTGCGATGCCCAGTTCGACGTCGTCGCACAGATGGGGCAACTGTCGCCGATCGATCCGTTCAGCGGTTTCGCTTGACGAGTGCATACCCTTTGACCGATAACTAGAGCAAGCCTGTTCGGCGCGCCGTGAGGAGACCCCAACTTTGCGAGTCGTTGCTGCACGCGACCGTTCACAGCTGTAGCTGTCAGGCTCTCACGCGAGTCATGCGAGAGGCGAGCTTTTTCTGGAGATACTTATGCGGCTGACATGGTTCCTGATGGCACTTCTGGCAATCGGCTCCGGTGCTTGTGTTTCGGATCGAAATACTCAGACGATCGAAATGCCGCCGCAACGCGCCTACCATAAAACGCCTTACCGAGCAGAGTTGCCGCTGCGATCGAATCGACCGCGTATTTCCGCCAATAGACATCTGGTTCGTAAGCCCGCCCGCCAGTTGAAACAGCTATCGTGGTTTCCGTCGAAGCGAAAGCTCAGCACACGCTGGACTACAATCGTCATCCATCACAGTGGAACCGAACGAGGAAACGCCAAGGAGTTTGATCGTTTTCATCGTGAAAAGCGGGGGTGGGATGAACTGGGCTATCACTTTGTCATAGGCAACGGAAAAGGCTCACCCGACGGTCGCGTTGAAGTGGGGCCGCGATGGGGCAAGCAGAAACACGGTGCCCATTGCAAGACACGGTCAAATTATTACAACGAGCACGGCATTGGGGTTTGTCTCGTCGGGGATTTCACGAAAACCAGGCCGACCCCAAAGCAGTTGGCGTCACTCTCGGAATTGGTCCGATTTCTCAGCCGGGAGTGCGACATCGCACCAAGCCGAGTTACGACGCACGACACGATAAATAGTAAGACGAAGTGCCCCGGCAGACATTTCGCCCTTGGCAGGCTTCGCCAAGCCGTCTCAGGGCGGATATCCGCTACAAGCATGCCCTAACCGCCTTTGACAGTGATCGATACGGCTTTTCCCTGATGGCGAAATATCGGGCGCACCTAAACTGCAGCCCGCAGCAAACCGATGGTGTAGAAAGAATATCGGGCCGAGCGCATCCGCATCGCCCCATAGTTTTGTTGACGCTTTCGTATGATTGATGCAGAATCAAACGAAAATGGGAAAAGCCAGACACAGTAGCGGCAGCGTATGACCTGCGTTGATACCGCTGGAATTAGGAGTAGAAAAGATGTCGAGAAAGAGTTTACGAAGCCGACTGTTTCGCTTGGCACTATCTGTTGGAATCGGGGGGTCGGCCTTTCAGCTCAGCGGTTGCGATCCAAATGTTCGCTCCGCGCTTCTTTCCGGCCTCCAATCGACGACCTTGAACCTCGGGACCACTCTAATCAGCGCCTTCTTCCTTACGTTGGACGATGGCACTGGAACCGGCAGCCTTTCGACAACCTAACAGTTGCGATTGGTTCGATCCCGACCACGTTGTCAATCGAAGTTGGTGGAACAACGGGTTCGCCTTCAGTAAAAAAACAAACACACGCTCAAGCGGTTCGGAGTTGTTTTCAATAATGAAAGCAACTTCGGATCGCTTTTTTTATTGCGCATCGAGTGACAGATCATGCCCACCTCGCCACATGATGGCGACTCTTGAATGCGCAAACGATTGTCACATAATAGATTATGGCAACGAACAGTGATGCGTGGCGGCGAATTTCTCTGTTTTGCGAGTTAAGAGTCCATACGGACGCGACCGCGGAATAGATCTGGCTCTAGCCTTTCACACCTCTTGTCGCATCTACGCGACGATTTTCCTTGTTTTCGGGCGTGCCGGTTGGTATAATCGACCAACCTCATTATTGGTTCAGGGTATGGCTTTCTTCCTAACTAACAAGCGATCCGCTCAGGAGACGTAGTCATGACTCGCGCTCCCCGCCCGCAATTGTGCAACATTTTGAATACATTATTGAAGGGCGCCTTTGCTGTCGTCATCTTGTCGACTACTCAGGCATTCGCAACGGGCAGCTATAGCATGGTTGTCGCGCCGACGCGCGGCACGACAAACGCTAACGGCCCAGGTTATGTCGCTCCCGGCCCCATCCTCTCAACGCTCAGCCCCAATGACACCATTGCACTGGCCGCTGGAGGAGTGATCGTTGAATTGGAAACCCACATAGTGTGGGATACGGGTTTCCCAGGCCAGATTTTGGGTACGGCCCAATGGAAGATAAGCGGACTGACCACTGCGGGTTGTCCCAACTGTGGGCTCGATGGTCTTGGCTTCGACAATGGCGTGGGTGCTCCGATTGAGCCGTTAGGCTTTAGTACTGGAGATTACTCCTTTGGTGCTTATTTCAACCGCCTTCGCTGCATGGTCAGTGATCGCGAGGGTGGAGCCAACAATGGTTTCGATCCGCCCTGCAACATATTTGATGCCGCCGACGGCCCAGCCTTTTGAAGATCCAGCCTTTGCCATGAGTGGTCAGGTTCCTGCTCCAACTGCACAGGTCGATTTACCCGACATCAATTATGAATATTTTCTGTCATCGCATGCGGGTGGTGGCGATAGCAACAGCGGTGCTCGTTTCTACGGGAGTACGCTTCGTTTGGACATTCCCGTGGGAGCAGCGGGGACCTACGAAATCGGTTTTGTGAGCGACCCTTTTTGGACGTTCCTCAACGATGCGAATCAGACGTTCTCCATTCCAGTCACCGCACTGAATCCAGCGTTCATCATGGTTGGTGATTGCGACGGGGACGGGATAGCAGATGCGGCCGAAACCAACGTATCCGATAAGGACTGCGATAGCGACGGTATCTGCAACGCCGTGGAGATCGCGGGTTGTCTGATTGGCGATGGAACCTGCACTGACTGCGACGGCAACGGACTGCCGGACGGCTGTGATCCAGCGCCGGATTGTGGCAGCATTCCCAACGCCTGCCAGCTAGCCGGCAATGACTGCAACAGCAATGGTATTCTCGATCAATGCGATCCAGATTGTGACGACGATGGCGTTCCCGACGATTGCCAGATCGTTGGCAATGACTGCAATGAAAACGGCATTTACGATGGCTGCGAAGTCGGCGCGTGTTGCCTGGACTCGGACCTGGACTCGGTGTTCGAAGGCTGTTCCACGCAAATTGACGCCTTGGATTGCAAGCTTGCCGGCGGAATCTTCCGCGGTCCATGCAGGCCCTGCCCGGACCAAAACGTCTTTGTGATTACCGAGCAAGGTGGCGCCTTCACGCAAGTGATCAGCCCTCCGATTGATTGCGTTGCAGAAACATCCAGCAGCCGATCTCATTGCCCCGGAGCCGGACCTTTCTTCGACGCATGGGAGTCGAAACCAAACGGCGCGATGTGCCATGACTTTGGCTCTTCAGGACAGGCCATCCCCGCGGACTTTTTCGGCACGGGATCAGATGCATTTACAGGCATCGTATGCATGGATGGCGTTTCGCTGGGCATCGCGGAGTACGGCGAAGCGGATACTATACACGAGCGAGCCGAGGACCCGTTTACGCTCTGCGGAATTCCGTCTGCGACTCCGGCTACAGTTGATATCGAAATCACGGAACTGAGTCTGGTTGGGATTCCAATAGTGGTGACGTTCGGTATCGGCGATCCCGAACTCTGGGATGTTACGATGGACCTCTCTTCCTTCCGCCCACCGTTGGGTTCGCTTACAGCTACACGAACTCATTGCAATGGTGGCACCTACACGTCCGTGCTCAATGTTCAGCCGAGGTTTACCTTCACGAAAGTTGGTCCCCCGAACCAAGGCCAGGTATTGGTCTACGATACGGGAATCGAAGGCGTCCCGTTCGTTACGCTCAGTCAAACCACGGCGGAACCCTGGACGGCCAGGCTGGATCCGAATTCAGGGCTGACAGGCGACATGTGCTCGGCATTTCATCCGGGGATCGCCGACCCCAACCCGCAGACGAACTGCGATCTGAACAGCAACGGCATCTGGGATGTGTGCGATACGCAGACACCCTTGGCTGCGGTTGGTTATCCGCACGAAGCCCGCAAGAATCGATACATTTCCTTTGTTCCCGACCCTTCGTCGCAGGGCGAAGTTCACGGCTATCAGGTCACTCACGTTCCAACGGGTCAAAGTTGGTTTATTAGTTCGCCTCGAACGCTGCCGGTCTCTGCAGCTGATCAGAACCTGACATTCCTTGTCAGCGATGCGACACCGCCATTGTTCGACTTCGGTTCGAGGCCTGTGATTCACATAGGTGGCTGTATGATCGCGCCGGGCGAAACGTACGAAGTACGCTCGACATTGGATGGGGTTATCTTCTCTGCACCGCTGGCCGTATTGACTGCCGCCACGCCGACGAATTCCCGTTGGTGGGCCGATGTTGTGGGCGTGTTTAGCTCTTCAGGTGACACAGGTACGATTCCGATCACACCACCCGGCGAATGGACGCCACCCGATGGCAACATGAACGGTTTTGACATTACGGCTGTCGTAAAAGGGTTTCTGAAGATCGACGCGCCTGATCTAACCTGGTCGGATTTGAATTCCATTCAACCCGATCGTGTGACCAGTGGCACTGATGTTCTTCGCGCGGTCAACGCTTTCGCTACCGGTACCGGCCGCGAGTTTTATCCGTTCGGTGTGCCAAACCCACCCGGCCCGCAGGGGCAAGGCCCGTGCTCAACCCCGCCGTTGGAATCGGCGCTAGTGCCGTAAAAGTTTGACGAAGTAAAGGTTGATTCGTGAAGATGCAGGTCATGCGATCGCCGGTCGAACAAACAGCGGTTTGGGTATAGCACCGGCTCTGCAGATTCAGCAAGTGGAATATGCGGTCATCCTGATTCCGCGAGGATTTTTCTCAGCCTGCGCTCCTCGACGCGATGGCGTTTTACGGAACGAGTAGCGACAGCGTGTGGGTGCGTGGTCCGTCGTTCATTTCTCGAAGTTCGACGCGAATGTATGAGCCTATCAGGGCTCGCCCGTTGGCAAACCGATACTCCACAACCTGCGTTTCGCCGGGGGCAAGGTTTGTGATTGGCCTATATTGTCGCTCCCGGCCTCGCACGACTGCGGCTCCTCGGAAATGGACGGGGTCTTTGGAGTGATTTGTCACAGAATGTCTGACACGCAGATATCCACGCTCGACGGATGCCATGCCTGTAACGACGATGTCTTTTAGGCCGACCTCCAACTCCATCGGGATTTCCAAGTATGTGCCGTCGGTTAGTGTAACCTTGGCGATAATCGATTTCTTGCCGGCGGGTTCGTTATGAGGAAGCTTGATCGTAAGATCGACCAGCTTTGCCCGTTGAGACATCAGACTGAAATCGAATCGACGCGGTGTTACTTCCCATGACTCCGGAACTTGCAGCCTGACTTCGCCAGCGATAGAGACGGACGTTCTATTTTCCAGTTTGAGCGTGTTTTGAGTTAACTCCGACCCTGAATTCAAATGGCTCGGACTCAGCGCAAATGACGAGCGAAACTTCGTCAGCCATGCTTGCGATCCATCGATGAGTACAGGGGTTTGCGTAAGTCGAATCAGGTGTCTGCCTGCCTCGTCGCGTTCGATGGGCGTTGATTCGCCCCATAGGTTAATCCTGCGCGACGCCGCACCGAGCTGAACTGCGTATACCCGTCCGAACTGCGGAGCGCCACGATCCCACAGGGCGAGAATCGATTCATCGCCGAGTTGAAACGAGACGCATTTCACGTCAGGCGCAATTCGCAACATCGGGCCAGGTTTCGCGTCTCCGATCACATCCGCAAGCGTCCGAAACACGATGTATTCTTCATCTGGTTCAACCACAGAGCCAAACTTAGTACGTCGAACATGCCATGGCTGAGGCACATAGACCGTCGCGATCTCTGCATGGCGTGCGCGAATGATCCTTTTTGCCCACGACGCAAGGCCGGATTCCCGCGAGAATCGTCTCCCATCCAAAGGTTCAAGATAAGCGCTTTGAATTTCGAAACCTGCGTCGCGGAACGACTTGACCTGGTCTTTAATCCAATGTGATTGAACTTCGTCTCCAATGGCAAGCGAAAGTGCCGTGACAGGCCATCGACCCTCTTGAGGCTCTATTGCCGATGTCGTTGGCAGCACCAGGAGCGGCATCGTGATAAACCGCTGCATCACTTCCTGCAATTTATCAAGCCCCACCTTCACGTTTTTCTCGTTGAGGACCACCGCTCCACCTTCCGGGCCAACCTGCCACGCGCGAAAAATACTGGCGTTACGCGCCGCCACGGAAGCCAGGTGTTCTTCCCACACTTCAGTAGGCCCGGCCAGCATTTCAAAAAGCGGCCTGGGGTAGGCGCCATCTTGCCGAACGATTGGAGCTGGCGGGCCAAAAAGTACTCCCGTCAAAGCGAACCCCTCACGAACCAGGGCGTGGAGGTGCTGATCGTGAGCGCGTTTTTTTGCTGTCGTCATGGGGTTGTCCGGCTGACCGGTCCAGACCGGTACTTTCGCAGAACGCGCGCGAAGGTCGTATAGCAAGGGTATTTCCAGTTCCGGCTTGGCTTGTTTGGTCGGATCCAGCACTACGCCGAATGAGCGAGCGCTTCGCGTTTCATCACTGAAAGGTGCAGCGACTCGAGCGAATTGGAGCGTGCGCGATACGAGTGTTTTTCCCCTTGCAAGCACGTCCAGATTGGCGATGTAGATGCCCGGTGCAAGATATTCGAGAGGAATATGGGTTGGGTTGATTGGCGCTTCCAGAGTGATCGGAATCTCTCTTTCATCAACCAACTCGCCTTTAGCCGTGTGGATTGTTAGTTTTCCATGTAAGTTCGCCTGCTCGTCGTCCGCGATCAATGCAATGAGTTCTTGATCGCTGCCCGGGCTGAGTACGTTGCTGATAGATGACGTCTTGAGTTCAACACGCGGGAGTGCAAATACGACAACATCATCAATCCAGGCGCCGCCTCGCACGTCAACGAAAGGAATGTGCCGGCGCTGCTTTGATGAGATGTTCCAAACGTCCTCCTGCAGAACCCATACCGCAAGACCAACGGAAAACGCCTCTTGCGGTGCGGCTGGCAAAAAAAGCTCTACGGGAGACCATTCGTCGGAGCCATGTTTGTTAGCAACATACGGGCTGCGAACAAGCGATTCGATCAAAGTTTGACCGTTTCGATCCACAAAGAAGGCACTTAGACAAACTCGCGCACGAGCCAAATCGCTCGGACGCAAATGGGCTACGATTCGATAGGAGGTGTTGGCCCGAACACGCGTTTCCGGGCCTGCATATCGGTACGCCACCGATCGTCCCTCCGAGTGCAATCGAAAAGACGGCGGGGCAGAATAGCCCACTTTCCAGTCGAACGCACCAGAAGCAAACCTCGGAAACCCATCCATCCTCATCGGCTCCCAGTACTTGGGTACATCTTCGAGGTTTCCTTCATCGCGTTCATCGAAGTCGAATTCATGCACTATGCGTTCTGCGGGATTCTCAGCCGAAACTTCTTCCTGTGCGCAAGCTACTGGCGGAAACCAGAAGGCGGATAGCACCAACAACAGGGCTCCATAGCCAAGCAGCCGCGCGCGCATCGATATCGTTGATTCGATTCTCACGATATACGGTTATCGGTGCTCATTGCCAGGCAACTTAGTTGGGCGTTCAGGCGGAATTTCGCGGTACAGTGGCGATTATGAATACCCCTTCTTTTCGGCGGATGACAGCTCATTCTCGGACGCTGCGCGAGGCGCTTTGCATGATTCACATCGTCGCGTCAGATGCGCATTGCATGCGCATCGTCTGCCACTTACGATTGCCCTCAGCATGAACGGATTTTTCGATACTCGCCGGTATGTGACGAACTTCGATTCCGCCAAGACCGGTAACATCATTACTGACGTTCTGGTTATTGGCAGTGGCGTTGCTGGTGCGCGAGCTGCCATTGCAGCTGCTGAATATGGCGCGGTCATTCTTGCCACAAAGGGCGAATTCGAGGATTCCGCAACAAACAAAGCGCAAGGCGGAATTGCGGCGGCACTAAGCGAGATAGATTCGCCGGAAAAACACTTTGCTGACACGATGCAGGTGGGCTGCCAACTGAATAACCCGAAAGCTGTTGAGGCGTTGGTGCGTGAAGGGCCTGAGGCCATCGAGGAGCTGATCTCCTGGGGATTTGAGGCAGACAAGGATGGTGCGGCGGTTGCACTGGGGCGAGAGGGCGGCCATTCGTTAAACCGTGTACTCCACTCTCATGGAGACCAAACAGGTAGAGAATTATCAAGGACCCTGGCACAGCGCGTTCACAAAATGGAAGACATTCGCGTGTTCGACCATTGTTTTGTTATCGATCTCGTTACGATCGATGGTCGATGCGTTGGCGCGGTGACGTTTCATCAACGTCATGGGCATCAACTGATTTGGGCCCGGCACACAATTCTTGCTTCCGGAGGCTGTGGACAAGCCTGGCGTGAGACAACAAATCCTCCTATAGCCACCGGTGATGGCGTAGCTGCGGCATTTCGAGCAGGAGCCGTCCTGCAAGATATGGAAATGATGCAATTCCATCCTACAACCCTCTATATTGCGGGAGCAGGCCGGGCTTTGATTTCAGAAGCCTTGCGCGGCGAGGGAGCTTTTCTTGTTGATCGTGACGGCAATCGTTTTATGGCCGACGTGCACAGCGACGCCGAACTGGCACCGCGAGATGTCGTCAGTCGTGCAATCCAACACCATCTGGCGACCACAAGGTCCAATTGTGTCTTCCTGGATGTTCGCCACATTGACCAAATAAAGAACAGATTTCCGTTCGTTGCTCAGCTCTGCGCCGATTTCGAGATTGACATCGCAAAGCAGCTGATACCGGTGCGTCCGAGCGCGCACTACATGATTGGAGGAGTCAAGGTAGACCTGGACGGGTCAAGTTCGATCGAAGGCCTCTCCTGCTGTGGTGAAGCAGCTTGCAACGGCGTTCATGGCGCCAACCGCATGGCAAGCAACTCTCTGTTAGAGGGGCTTGTTTTCGGAAAGCGAGTAGGCGAGCAGGTTGGAAAAAGAGCAGCGGGTCCCGAAAAGGCGATCAACATTCGGTCAATCCAAAATGTCACTCCATTGTCTGAACGAACAATGCTCGATTTAGCGGACATCGGCAACTCGCTCAGAAGCCTTATGTGGAGAGATGTCGGCATTGTACGAACGCGGAACGGGCTGCTCGAAACCTGCGGAACGCTGCGGTTTTGGGCCCATTTTGTGCTGGACAAGACGCTTGACAGTACCGCAGGCTGGGAAATTCAAAACAAACTCACTGTGGCGTACGCAGTCTCTCTATCAGCGTTAGAGCGAACCGATTCACTCGGTGTGCATTTCCGCGAGGACTCGTCAACAGCCAATAACCACACGCCCTATCATATTGAAATTGCCCGTTCAGAAGCCGGGACCCAGCCTTGCCGCCAATTGATTTCAGCTCGGCTGTCATCTTCATAGATTTGTGTTTTCGAATCGGGGTCCAATAAACGGCATCAGTTCTTCCCATCCAAACAAAGTCAAGAAAGGCACGAAGCGGCGTAAGTCTCGATAATTGTCTCTTCCAATAATTCTCAACTCAAAATGGCCCAGTGCCATCAAAGGGCCGTTCAATTGAGTAAAACTTGTGCCATCCGGGTTTCTATCCGAGAATAGATATGTCTAGCTAGGTCGGGAGAAACCACTATGCGAACAATACAATGGACGTAAGCCTCGTAAATCCTTTTATTGCCGCCACGCAACGTGTGTTCGAGACGATGCTCGGGCTCAAGCTGCGGCCAGGCAAACCAACCGCGCGATCGGCTATCTTGCACCGCCGCAAGCACGCGTCCGTTACGATCACTCTCCGCGGAGGGGCTACCGGTGCTGTCGTTCTGCAATTCCCCAAAGAACTTGTCATCAACCTTGCAAGGTTGCTGGACGATAGCGCTGAAACGTTTCATGACGGCGTGGATGCGCTCGCGGAACTGGCGAACATTATTACAGGGAATGCGAAGCGCCGATTGTCAGACAATCTTATCGAAGTCTCCGTTCCTTACGTTTCGTCAGAACTAACGCCAGCGAATCTCAAAGAGTTTACGCCCTGGTTGGCTATTCCGTTTGAATCGACCATTGGTACTTTCGAGTTCACTATGTCAGTGGACCTTAGCGAAACGTCAAAGGGTCCGGAAAACGGGAATCCACGAGAGCCTGCAGAAGCATCGGTCTAGTCGAAATAGGCTTGAAGCGGCTTGGCATTCAATGGAAGAGGTTGCTCACCTTCGTAGCCTCGACTGAGTGCTCGGATTCCCGCCACCGCAGCGCGAGCGCCAGCTACTGTTGTGATGAGCGGCACACGATGCGCCGTCGCAGCCGCCCGCCAACGACCTTCATTCGACGCCGAGCCAGTGCGAATCGGCGTGTTGATAACCAAGTCGATGGTGCCATTCTCAATCAAATCCTTCATGAATGGCGCATCTGTAGATTCGGCAGCTTTGGAAACAAGCGTGGACGGAATACCGGCTTCCGCGAGTATCGTCTGTGTGCCACTCGTGGAGTAAATGGCAAAACCGATGTCGTAAAGATCGCGCGCTATCGAAACAATTCGAGGCTTGTCCGGGTCGTTTACGCTTACGACGACGTTGCCTGTTGTCGGCAAGGAATAACCCGTGGCTATTTGCGCCTTCGCGAACGCCTGGCCGAAAGTCTCACCAATAGCCATGACTTCGCCAGTGCTACGCATTTCGGGCCCCAGAATCACATCCACACCGGGAAATTTTTGGAATGGAAATACCGGAGCCTTGATCGATGTGTGATTGGGCCAAGGTGTTTGGCTTACACCGTGCATGCGAAGAACCTCTGCCAATGGCTCGCCTAACATCACGCGTGTTGCAATTTCAGCCCAGGGAACGCCCGTTGCTTTGGCCACAAACGGCAACGTACGCGATGCACGCGGGTTCACCTCCAACACATAAACCGTTCGATTCAATATGGCATATTGCACATTGAGGGCACCACACACCTTCAATCTCTCGGCGAGGCGCTTGGTGGAACGGAATAGCTCTTCGATCACCATTCGCCCGATCGAAAACGGGGGTAAAACGCTGGTACTGTCACCACTGTGGACACCAGCCTCTTCGATATGCTCCATAACGCCAGCGACCATGCAAGTCGGTGCAGGACTTTCGTCGTCACCTTGGTGTCGCCCATAGTCCGCGACCGCATCGACATCTACTTCAATCGCATCGCTGAGGAACTTGTCGATAAGAAGCGGGTTGTCTTCGCTCCCTCCTTCGCGGTCGGTGGCACGCAATGCGTCGTGCAGATAGTCATCCAAGTCCTGTTCGTTGTTGCAGACCTTCATGCCACGCCCACCCAGCACATAGCTGGGCCTAACCAGAATTGGATATCCAATTCGTTCCGCAATACGCTTCGCCTCGGTGGAGCTGCGAGCAATCCCGTTCGGAGGCTGCAGTATGCTCAATTCACGCAAGACTTTCTGAAACTCATCGCGATCCTCTGCGGCATCGATCATCTCGGGTTGCGTGCCAACGATCGGCACTCCGGCATCCTTAAGACCTTGTGCAAGATTGAGAGGAGTTTGCCCGCCGAATTGAACGATCACGCCTTTTACCAGGCCTCGGCGGGTGGTCTCGCCATGCCCGGACTCGTCGTTGCGAACTTCAAGCGGAATTCCGTTCAGCCTTTCGATTACGTTGAAAACATCTTCATGCGTCAATGGCTCAAAAAAAAGCATATCGCTCGTATCGTAATCAGTACTGACCGTTTCAGGGTTGGAGTTGATCATGACCGACTCGAAACCCATCGCGCCAGCCGCAAGAGCTGCATGACAACAGCAATAATCAAACTCAATCCCCTGCCCAATTCGATTTGGGCCACCGCCGAGAATAACAATTTTCGGCTTATCCGTGACGCGGATTTCATCGTCGATAAGCCGAGTACCTTTGTCGTTTAGTTGAAAATATCCCGCTTCGTGTGTGGAATAATAGTAGGGCGTTCTCGCCTCGAATTCCGCGGCGCAGGTATCAACAAGCTTGTAAGCGGGTTTGATCTTGGATTGCCGAGCTGCCGTTTCAATACGACGAATCGAAGTTTTGCCAGCCCGAGCGAGTTGCACATGACTGTAGCCAAGCTGCTTTAGAGCCTCCATCTCGTCACTTTCGGATCCATGATTCACGGGAGCTGTATCCGAAATCGTTTTGGTTTCATCCTCGGAAAGATAAGTCGCGCGAATCATCTCTTCTTCAGCTTCGATAAGTTCGAGCATGTTATCCAGAAACCATGGATCGATCTTCGTGAGCGAGTGAATCCGATCGACGGACCAACCCATTTTAAGTGCGTATCGAATGTAGTACGGACGTCCCTGGCATGGGCGGGCGAGCTTGTCATGCAGAACGGCGTCTGGAATAGGCCAGCGTCTCGCATGTTCTTCCTCGGTGTCGGAAGGCGCTTCCGTAGCCGTGATGCCACCGATCGTGTGACGTGGCCCGGCTTCGTTCGCTTCTATCCCGGATGATGCGTGAGATGTAATCTTCTCGTTCGGATCATTCGCGGCGGTGCATTCACCCGAGTCAGTGCCTATATGGTGACTCATCCAGGCGTCGTTATCATCAAGCCCAAAGCCGAAGCGTTTGAGTTCCATTGATCGGATGCATTTTTGAAACGCCTCTTTGAATGTTCGGCCGATGGCCATCGCTTCGCCAACGGATTTCATTTGTGTAGTTAGGGTTTCATCCGCATCGGGAAATTTTTCAAAAGTCCATCGTGGCATTTTCACAACCACGTAATCGATCGTAGGCTCAAAACTAGCGGGTGTGGTCCTGGTTATGTCGTTGGGCAGCTCGTCTAACGTGTAGCCGACTGCGAGCTTTGCAGCGATTCGCGCTATGGGATAGCCCGTCGCTTTGCTCGCCAGCGCAGAAGAACGCGATACGCGTGGATTCATTTCGATGACAACCTGCCGTCCAGTCTTGGGATCAACGGCAAATTGAATGTTACAGCCCCCGGTGTCCACGCCAATCGCCCGAACGATCGCAGCGGCGCTGTCGCGCATCTTCTGATACTCTTTGTCGGAAAGTGTTTGGGCTGGTGCGACCGTAATCGAATCCCCGGTATGAACACCCATGGGGTCAATATTTTCGATCGAGCAGATGATCACGACGTTGTCGGCTCGATCACGCACGACTTCGAGCTCGAACTCCTTCCACCCGTAAAGGTCTACCTCAATGAGGATTTCGCTCACGCGTGACGCAGCAAGCCCTCTCTTGGCGATTATCTCGAACTCCTGGAAACTTCGACAAAAACCTCCACCTTCTCCGCCAAGCGTATATGCAGGCCTAATGCAGCAGGGCAGTTCGACGAACTTCAGGATTTCCTTTGCCTGCTCCCAGCTTTGCGCTATTCCCGAACGCGGCACATCCATGCCTATTTTTGAAACGGTTTCCTTAAACGCGGTTCGATCCTCCGCCCTGTGAATGGCTTCAGCATTTGCGCCGATCATTTCCACGTTATACTTCGCCAATATTCCGCGTTCCGACGTTTCCATCGCACAGTTCAGACCCGTTTGCCCACCGAGTGTCGGGAGCAAAGCGTCTATCGGATGACCATTCTCCTTTTCCCGTGCGAGAATTTTTTCGATGAATTCGGGTGTAATCGGCTCGATATAGGTGTGATCCGCCAGATTCGGGTCGGTCATGATCGTGGCAGGATTGGAGTTGATGAGCACAACGCGGTAGCCTTCTTCGCGCAGCGCCTTGCACGCCTGGGTGCCGGAGTAATCAAACTCGCAACCCTGGCCGATGACAATCGGGCCTGAACCGATGATGAGTATGCTTTGGATGTCTGAGCGTTTGGGCATCGGTCGGGAAGTTATACGCGATTCGGCCCTTGTCGGCGAGTTATGCCGCCCGACTTTCCTGCCGCGTTGCCGATCAGACTTGATTGGCTATTCCCGGGCTGTGAAATTTCGATTCCACCCCGCAGCCTAGTGATTGGTCCATTCCCATAAACGGATTCTTTCGACGGATTACAAACTCCGGTCCCATCTCTCACGCCCAGCACGCGCCAGAGGGTTGATTTCCGGTCGTAACGACGACGAACTCACGGTTGACATATTACCGGCACTCTGATTGAGAACTTTACGAATCACCATAAGACAGTCCCATAGAAATCGAGTGGAACAGTGTCTATTCGCCTTGTTATCAGGCGGACGGAATTGACTTTCAGTGCGGGTTGCGCACCTCGCTATAACGTAAACTTCGTTTGACGTATTGCTGTAGGCGGAAGCTGTATGAGATTATTATACTAGCAAGGACTGTAACCATGACGACACATAACGAAAAGAACACTGCACACTCGCGTCGAAAACTGCGAGGTCTTTTCATAGAACCCGACGCGCAGTGGCGCTATGCTGGTAGTATCATTGCCAGCGTGTTTCTCGTGACCGCCTTGTTGAGCATTTTTCTGTTCGACTCATTGAATACGCAGGCAAGAGCCAAAATGCTGCTGGATCAATCAGCGGTTTCCATGGAAAGCACATGGACAATTCTGAGCGCTGCATTGGCGTTCTCCTTCGCGACCGCGATCGCAGTTGGAGCGTGGACTTTCATACTCACGCATAGATTGCTTGGGCCGGTCAAAGTTGTCGGAGGGTACCTCAGGCAACTGGAAGCAGGTCGATTTCCTTCCCATCGCAGGCTGCGCAAGAAGGATCAGCTTAAGCCGTTTTATGCCTTGTTCTGGCGTGCGGTGGATACAATGAAGAGTGCGCGCCAGCAGGACCTAGGCCGATTGAACGAGATGAGCGAGCTTTTGAGTCAAGCCCGACGTGGCCATCAGCCAATGAGTGCGCAGTCGACGGAAGAGATTGCTAAACTGGTTCACGAAATGCAGCTCTCGGCTGCTTCCGCCCTTCGCGAAGAACTACCCAAGCCTATTCAGATCGAAAAACAAAACGCAACGGACAGCAAAGAGCGTGAATCGGAGCTTGTTTCTGCCTCGAAATAGATGCGTCGCCACGATCGCATCGACGCAATGCCAATACAGATAAAGCTGCGCGCAAATGCTCAGTCAAGCGGTTGATTGAATGGTTGGTCATGATGAAGCACCGTTTCGACTCCTGAAGAAACACCGGAGATAACATGGGTATCCAGCTCGAAGTCATCAAGTTTTTCGATGAAACAGGAACGGCACTTGTGCAACGCATACCGTCTGAAGGCTCTACAGACATTAAGATCGGTGCGCAGCTAATTGTCCAGGAAAACCAGGAAGCGATCTTCGTTCGCAACGGCGAGATATGCGACACATTTGGCCCCGGCAGACATACGCTTTGCACGGAGAACGTCCCGATCATCACGCGGGCGCTAACGCTACCCTGGTCGGAATCTCCTTTTCAGGCACAGGTGTATTTCGTCGCTAAGCAGGCATTTGTGGATCTAAAATGGGGTACGAAACAGCCCATCGCATATCGAGATCAGGAATTCTCGATGATCCGCCTACGGAGTTTTGGCAAGTACTCCCTTCGCGTCAAAGATGTACGTCTCTTGCTGAGCCAGCTCGTCGGGACCAAAGGTCGATATACGACGAGTCAAATCGAAGATTTCCTGAAAGACGTCATCGTCGCTCGGCTTACCGATCTGCTGGGTGATAATCTCGACACCATCCTCGACTTACCCACCAAATACGACCAATTGGCAGAGATGCTAAAGGGTCGAGTGTTTGAAGATTTCGATAAATACGGCCTTGCTCTGGAGGATTTCTTCATCGCCGGCATCACACCGCCGGACGACGTACAACAAATGATGGATGCACGAAGCGGGATGCACGCCGTGGGCGACATCGATCGATTCATGAAATTCAAAGCGGCCCAGGCAATGGGTGATGCAGCGCGTGCTGGCGGAGACGGTGGCAGTGCAGCGGGGACTGGGCTTGGCATGGGTGTGGGAGTTGGACTTGGTGCGATGATTCCCGGCATGATGCAAAGCACCGCCATGCAGCCAACGCAAAGCACCACGATGTCGGCTACGCAGCATTGCCAGAAGTGCAACGGCACCATCGCGGACGATGCGATGTTCTGTCGCCATTGTGGAAGCAATCAGGATGCACAGCAGGAATCGAAGGCGCCATCCTGCACAGAATGTGGGCACACTTTCAAAGCCAGTGCCAATTTTTGCCCCAAATGTGGCACCGCTTCCAAATGATCGCGCCAGCAGATACGTTTGTGTTGCGGCACATTTGTTGCTGAACGTACAGCGCGATTCGCCACCACCCCAAGACCACCATCCATCCACAGTTATTGGAACCACTCAGTAGACATCATCATCACAGGTTTATGACTTGCTCCTGCCACATCGCTGCACTATGGGGCCGCTTTGTCGTCCCTATAACCATTCTCTCAACAACATCCTTTGACCCGATCGCTTGCGCGGAATACGATCGTTCGTGATAAGCGGTCGGAGCTGCTGCTATACGAAAAGTTCGTTTTCAAGACGAAAACGATTTTCCTGCTACAGCCATCACCAGATACAGACTTTTCTGTTTTGTACAGGAACGCAGATTTGTTCAACCAGGGAAATTATCGCAAACCGTCGTGTCGCGGGTGGCACGAGTCAGCCTTATACGAGCGAATAGCCCGCGTGCCAACACTTGAGTTGGCTCGCAGCCTTTTGCGAATGAAGCGATGGTCGATCGTTGCGGCATTCCTGCCTCTTTTGTTTTCGGCTTCCTCCATAGCTACAAGTGTCGTTCCTATGACCGTCAAGACGATGGCAGACCATTCCGGCCAGGTCATCATTGGCCGGGTTGAAGCTGTGCGTTCTTATTGGGCGGACAACCCGCGCAGGATTGAGTCCGAAATCACCTTCGATCAGGTTGAGTATCTCAAAGGAGCACATCCTGGCGCATCCAACAGGAGAAAATTGGTCGTGCCGGGCGGGACCGTTGGCGAAATGACGATGCGTCTGGCCAGCGCCCCTAAACCCAAGGCTGGCGATAAGTGGATGTTGTGCCTATTGCCGAGCTACAAGACTCACCCCGTCGTCGGAGTTTGGCGAGGCGCTTTTCGCATAGAAGCGGACGCCGCCGGGATTGATCGCGTGTATGGCTCGGGCGGCCAACCGATCGAAGGAGTCGATAGTCAAGGGTTTGTGAAGTTGAGCAACAGTCGATCGCACTGTGCGAATGATCGGCTAACCGGAAGCCTCGGGCTTCGGGTTTCGGATAGAAACGACTCGAATTCGACGTCGAACGCGATCGCTGCTACCGAATTTCGCAAGCAACTCGCCCCGATTCTCGCAGCGAGCAAAGACCACAAGCTCACGGAACCCGCTGGCCGGAGAGTTGCAATCACATTCACACCTGTGCCGATGAGGGGTGCGGCAGGTCAAAACGGAAACGCACTTTCAGCATCCGACGCTTCACGGAGTCGAAGAATTCGAGAAGCGGTTCCCAGGAACATCGATGCCGGATTGCGGAGGATGTCAAAACCATGACGCATACGCCAATGCGACATTCTCGCCTATCGGGCATAACGGCATCCGCGCTTCTTGTGCAGCTCATGGTTTGTTCGCATGTGTTGGGTTATTCCTATTTTGAAGCAAATAATGCAACTGTTGTCTGGGCTGGGGCACAAAGCCTTCGCTACCTGTCGCCCTCGACGTTCCCGCCAGGCAGCATAACTGAAACGCAGATCATTGAAGCCATGTCACTGTGGAACATTGTGCCCGATAGTACATTCGTGTATTCCTATTCGACGCTTGCGCAAGACCCGACGATCGACAATTTCGATGGGTTTAATGATACCGCCGCCGTACCCGCAGCCCAACTCGATCCAGGTGTCTTGGGTGTGACATTTCTTGTCAACAGCGGCTCGCAATGGTTTGATATGGATGTCGTCTTCAGTGATTTTCCATCGGGCGTTGGTTACACATTCGATCCGAATCCGACGTGTGACGTGGTGGACGACCCTATTGGGACGGACGGTTTTTCGTTTCTTCTTGTTGCGGTTCACGAAATCGGCCATTCATTGGGACTCGGCCATGATCCCATAGGCGACGAACCACTTGGCACGCCATTTTTTGCGACAACCATGAATCCGCGCTATCCGAGCGGCGGGCCGATCGGGCAAAACAACATTATCGAACTGCACACAGACGATCGCAATGGCGTGAAATTTTTGTACCCAAATACGGGCACTCCTGATCCGCCTTATATTGACGTTGCCTTGTCGATGTTCTCAAGCAGCAATGTTCCCGGTCAAGCCATTCCGTTGGCATTTTCGCCGGCGACCGCGCTGCCCGGGGAGGATGTCTCTGCCATCAGCGTCATAGAAAACCTGGGTAACACCAATGAGCTTTCCGTTGAGCAGGGATTCTATCTATCCACGGATCCGACGATCGACGCGATGGATACATTTCTCGGGTCGCTCCAATGGAGTCTGGTGGTTGGCGACGCGGTTGAGTTCGGCGTTGCGACGCCAATGCCCGCGGATTTGGCCGCTGGCACATACTATTTAGGCTCCATCGTTGACGATCTGAATCTCATTCCCGAGTTGTTTGAAGATAACAACGAAGCTCAGTATTGCAGTCCGTTAACGATCGCGCGATTGCAGCCGATCATCAATACGTTAGGTCAGGACGGTGCTGTGTGCGGCCAAACATACACCGGATCAGCCCCAAGTGTCACACACCCGCTCAACATGGCGCCAATTACCTGGTCGTTGGACAACCCCCAGCCGGGAATGTCAATCGTTCCGACAACCGGCGTTGTAAGTTGGCCCAATCCCGTCCCATCCGCGTTTCCTTATGCCGTCACCGTTCGCGCTACGAATTCAGCTGGCGGCTCGACTGCGGTGCTATTCCTGAACGTTTCTCCATTGATACCGGCGATCGGTACGATGGTTGACCAGTTTGTCTCGTGCTCCCCTGCACACGTGGGCCCGCCCCCCGCATTGACCTTGCCCAGCTGCATGTCCCTTGGTGTCAGTTGGTCGATCGATGCGGGGCCGGCGGGGCTCACTATTAATCCAGCGACGGGCAGCGTTACCTGGCTCGATCCTATACCTGCACTAACGCCGTATGATGTAACTATTCGTGCGCAAAACCTCGCTGGCGCAGGAACCGCGCCGCTCAAACTGCATGTGACTGCAGGTGACTATCTTGGCGATGGGATTGTAAGCCTTTCTGACTTGCAGGCGTTTACGAATTGCATCCAGGGGCCAAACGTTAGCGCGACGACAGGCTGTTCGTGCGGGGATCAGAACGCCGACGACGATCTCGACCTTCAAGATTATGCCCGATTCCAAAACCTGCTTGTTCCGTAACGCAGGCAGCACCCACGCCGCGTAATCCATCCCCACGGTGCAAGACCGCCACGTCTCGTATACAATCATACTATGAAGACGTGCATAGAGCTTGAACTGATTGATTGGCTCAGACAGCGCCAAGGACCCGCTCGATCCGTCGCTCTTGGTATCGGCGACGACATGGCGGTCGTTCATTCAGATGCGATGTTCCATGCTGTTTCGTCGGATATGCTCCTTGACGGCGTACACTTTGACACGAAAACGCAAGACCTATCGATGATTGGGCGAAAAGCGGTTGCCTGCTGCCTGAGCGATTGTGCGGCGATGGCGGTTCGCCCTGTCTCGGCGACGATTTCGATCGCATTGCCGAACAGCATGAATCTGCGGGAAGTTAAGACCCTGTTCGATGGGATGTTCGCTATCTCTGAGGAGTTCGATCTTGCAATCGTCGGCGGCGATACGACTCGCTGGCAGCACCCCATGGCTATTGACATAGCTATCCACGCAGAACCGTTCCCAACTATTGATCCCATCACGAGAGCAGGCGCGCGCGAGGGGGATCGTGTTTATGTTACGGGCAAACTCGGCGGAAGTGGCCTTCGGCGACATCTGTCGTTTACACCTCGTGTCCACGAAGCGCGAAAACTAGCTGAATGCCTCGGCTCAAGTCTTCACGCGATGATCGACATCAGCGATGGTCTATGTCTGGACCTCTGGCGACTATGTCAGGCGTCACGCGTTGGAGCGATCGTGGAGGAAGGTCTGGCGCTTTTGGTGATTCATGACGATGCGAAAGAGGCAGCAGATGCCGATGAGCGAACCGCGTTGGAGCACGCATTGCACGACGGCGAGGATTTTGAACTGCTCCTTGCCGTTGATGCGAACCGCGACGTCCGAATAGATCAAGCGACACCAATTGGTCACATAGCAAACTCAGGTCTGTCATTCTCGAAACTGGATGGTAGCGTAACAACATTGGAACCGAAAGGGTATGTTCATTGACGCAAACTACTTCACATTGGCATACGAAGACGGAATCACCCGAAGAAACACAGCAGCTTGGCCAATTGCTTGGTGAAGTATTGACCGGGAATTTGGTCGTTGGCCTTTGTGGCCCGCTGGGCGCCGGAAAGACCGAGTTCGTCAAAGGGGTTGCTGCAGGAAACGCCAACGGCGATGGCGCTGCGCTTGGTGTCACCAGTCCGACCTTTACGCTCATCAATGAATATCCCGGAACGCTCACTCTCTATCATCTGGACGCCTATCGGCTGGAAAGCCCGGACGCGCTTCGATCGTTGGGCTTCGATGAACTTGCGACGCAGGATAGCGCCGTACTCGTCGAGTGGGCGGATCGTGTCGTCGAAGTGTTGCCAACGCAGCACCTTTCGATCGCCATTGCGCCGTCAGGGAGCCTATCGCGTGAGTTCAGTTTTTCCGCATTCGGGCCAACCGCTATCAAATGCCTGGAGGCCATTCGGAAGAGTGAGCGTTGACAGTGCAAAAGCGCAAGTCTATCGTCCGCCCTGCCGAAATGAATGGTCGGGGGTGGTTAGCCATTGCTAGACCATTCGGCACCGAAATCGACTTTCTTCTTGTATGGGAGCAATAACTCTTGGCTAGAATTGATGGTAGAAAACCTAATGAGCTTCGACCGTTCAAGTTCGTTCGAGGTTATACGAAACACGCTGCCGGCTCTGTGCTTGTAAGCTCGGGCGAGACCACCGTGCTCTGCACCGCTTCATGGGAAAAGAAAGTTCCGCCTTGGAAAATGGGAGAGGGTACAGGGTGGGTGACCGCTGAATACGACATGCTGCCAGCGGCCACGAATACCCGACGAAGAAGAAATCGCACGAAAATCGACGGACGAACGCAGGAGATTCAAAGACTCATCGGTCGATCGTTGCGTTCCGTGGTTGATCTTTCGATTCTTGGCGAAAACTCGATCTTGATTGACTGTGATGTACTGCAGGCAGACGGCGGAACGCGCACGGCCAGCATCACCGGAGCTTATGTTGCCCTTTGCGATGCGGTTCGTGTTGCCAAGAAGAACGGCTGGATCAAGAAATCGCCCATTGTCGATTCGGTAGGTGCGACAAGCGTGGGCAGAGTTGGAAACAAACTTCTGCTGGACCTCAACTACGAGGAAGACTCGACGGCTGACGTGGACATGAATGTCGTGATGACAGGCGCAGGTCGCTTCGTCGAAGTGCAAGGAACAGGGGAAGAAGCGACATTCACTCAAGCGGAGTTGGACAAGCTCTTGCGGATTGCGTCGCGAGGCATCAAGCAGCTCATCGCATTACAACAAAAAGCGATGCGAAAGAGAATCTAACTTCCATGTTTCGTCCAGTACACGAAAAATGCAATCGTCCTGGCATTGCAGCGCTGACGCTGCTCATGCTTCTTCTTCAAGGCTGTCAAGCTTCCGGGCCAAATACCGCATCGGGAAAAAATCAGAAGGGAAGCCGATCATTCTTTCGTCCGAAGGGGGCGCCCTGGACGATCCTTTGTCTGGAGATGCGAGGGCCAAGTCGTATGCTGCACGTTCAGCAGATTGCCGAAACGCTCAAGCGTTCGCGAGGTGTGCGTTCGCAGGAAGTTTTCGTGCGCGACGAGGACGATGGCGCTGCCCGGCTCTATTACGGTACATATTACCGACGTACGAACCCCAAAACGGGCAAGCGGTCAATACCGAAAAAGTTGGTCACTGACCTTGAGTTCATCAAGCAGCTTGGTGATAGCGGGCAGTCGTTCTTCCTGGGAGCGCGCAAAGTGCGTATGCCTTTGCCCAACGTCGGGAATCCTGATTGGGACTTAAAAAACGCGGAAGGAGTCTACACGCTGCAAGTAGCCGTCTTCGAGCCGACGGATGATTTTTGGGATTGCAAGCAAGCAGCTTCGGAATATTGCAAGTACCTACGAAAGCAGAACCTTGAGGCGTATTTCTACCACGCCGACGCATCGAGCATGGTGACCGTTGGGTTGTTCGGCGAAGATGCTCTGATCACTCAACAGAAAGGCTTGCGCAGGTACAGTGCAAAGGTGAAGTCTCTCCAAAAATCCAACGAACTGCTGAGGTACAATCGACTCAACGGAGCGGTATATACAGCTATGTCGGACAAGGGGCAAAAGGTCAGGGTCGAATCACGACTGGTAAAAATTCCCGGGAAAGATGGCTCCGATCAATGGTAAAACCTCCGTCCATTCTTATCGCCACATCGAATGCGGGAAAAGTTCGTGAGGTCGAGGCGGCGCTAGCGGGTTTTTCGATAGAACTTGTCACACTTACACAGCTTGACGCGATTGCTCCGCCTGTGGAGAGTGAAACGACATTTGAAGGCAATGCACGCCTCAAGGCAACGTACTACGCCGGACATGCGAATCGATGGGCTTTGGCAGACGACTCCGGGCTGGAAGTTGATGCGCTTGGCGGTGCACCGGGTGTGTATTCATCTCGCTTTGCGGGGAAAGAGGGTGACGATGCCGCAAATAACACCAAGTTACTTATGGAACTGGAAAGTATTCCGCAATCAGCTCGCTCGGCTAGATTCCACTGCGTGATGGCGCTGTCAGGCCCGGATGATTTCATGCTTGTCGCGCGAGGTTCCGTCGAGGGTACGATTCTCGATAAGCCGCGAGGCGAGGACGGTTTCGGCTATGATCCCCTGTTCTTCATTCCCGAGTTGGGATATACCGCTGCAGAGTTGCCGCTCGAACAAAAAAACGCCATAAGCCATCGAGGTCAGGCGTTGCGTTCACTTCGAGAGCAGATCGAGAAGCTATTCGTCGAGTAGCGGGCTGATGTGAATGTAGGTTCTCCCCGATTCATTCTGGAATCGACGGAAGGCTTGTGGGGAAAACCTAGACAAGTACAATCATATGTCGAAACCGTTCCGTCACATGCAAGACTCTCGGAGGTAAATCGTTGGCGTTAGATCTCGTTCCCAAGAAGATGTTCTTCACAAAGGGGACCGGAAGACACAAAGATAGCTTGCAGTCTTTCGAAGCGTCGTTGCGCGATGCGGGTATCGCTGCGTTCAATCTTGTGCGGGTAAGCAGCATCTCGCCGCCTCATTGCAAAATCATCTCGAAGGAACGAGGGCTTAAAGAACTCAGTCCCGGACAGATCGTGTTTTGTGTTATGGCGGAGACCCGAACCGATGAACCACACCGTCTTGCGTGTTCGGGCATTGGTTTGGCACTTCCGGCGGATAAGGACTTACACGGCTATATCTCGGAACATCACGGATTCGGTATGACGCAACGAACTTGTGCCGATTACGTCGAAGATATGGCAGCTACCATGCTCGCAACCACGCAAGGCATCGACCTCGACCCGGACAAAGCATACAACGAACGAATGAATATCTATCGCGCCAAGGGGCTTGTCGTCAAAACCCGTGCCACCGTTCAGACCGTTGAAGGGGACAAGAACGGCCTGTGGACAACCGCCGTCGCGGCAGCCGTTCTGATACTATAATATTTTCGCCCAAACTGAACCCTGCAGCGAAACCCCTCCATGAACGTGTCGTCGAATAGTTTTCTGGATTTGCAAGGCCGACATGCCCAATATGAAACCGCCGACTTTGCGGTGTTGCCCATTCCTTATGATGCGACTACATCCTTTCTTTCCGGCACGCGGTATGGTCCGGCTGCGATTATTGCTGCATCTCACCATCTCGAAGACTATGACGAAGAACTAGGCTTTGAGTGCCACGAATGCGGCATTTCAACGCTTGGGCCGGTCGAGCCCGATGCAGCAGATCCGCAGGCCATGCACGAAAAAATCTTCAAGCGAGCGGAGGAAATCGTGCAGGATGGGAAATTCCTTTTCGGGTTGGGGGGTGAACATGGCGTGACGTCCGGCTTGGTGCGTGCAGTCATGACGAAACACAAGGAAATATCCGTTCTACAGATCGATGCGCACTGCGATTTGCGAGACACCTATCAAGACTCGCCATTCTCTCACGCATGTGTCATGAGGCGAGTCATTGAGTTCGGTGCCAATGTCGTGCCTGTCGGGATTCGGAGCATCTCGCTTGAGGAAAGTCAATTCATAGATCAGCAACAAATAGATGTCGTCACAGCTCGCGATTGTATGACCAGCGACAATTGGATCGATCGTGTGCTGGCAGGCTTGCGAGGCAAGGTGTACGTTTCGATCGACATTGATGGCTTCGACCCCGCTTATGCGCCGGGAACAGGCACGCCGGAGCCTGGCGGATTGCATTGGTATCAGGTCACGGGACTGCTTGGGCTTGTCGCTCAGGAAAAGGAAATCGTAGCTGCCGATATTGTTGAGGTGATGCCCATTCCGGGGCAAGCCGTAACGGAAAATCTCGCGGCGAAGCTTGCCTATAAGCTGATGGGCTATGTACAAGCGGGCAAGTGATTTTGAACGTATGAAAAAGGTTGCGATAACGCCAGAATTCGATTTCGACTAGAGCAAGCTCTGTTCACTTGAACTGTTCACAAGCGCGCTTTCACTCTTGTTTATGAGCTACTTGCCCCCACGCATGACCGACCATTGCTTTGGCGTCAAAAGAAGAAGTGCAATAGGTAACTTAGTCGGCCGGAGAAGATCAGTCGAAGGCCCGAGTATCGCATTACATCCTGCATGCGCTTGCGGTAGGCAGGATGGTAGCAGTGATTCGGACACCGTTTGCAGGCTGGCTTCGGGTCCATCGGACAGTGCATCCGTTTGACAAACGCATGGGCCAATAGCTTCGCACATTTTGAACAAAGTTTGGTAGGGTGATCTACCATCGAGGATACGTCCGTTTCGCCAATACGAACCGGCTGCTTATCACATTGAGAGTGTTTTTCCGAGCAGTAAATGTCGATGAACTGCGCGAGGATTCGGAGATCGCGTTTGGTTTGACGGTCAAGTGGAGCCCGCCCCCATCTTCCCGACTGTGTGTCGGCGTGGCGGACAGTATAGGTTGAACGCTGGACGATCGGGAGAGCGATCATCGCTTCGGCCTCCAGGTCTTATTAAGCCATATATACATAGTTTTATCCGGCAATCTGCGTGCCGGACTGTTTGTTTTTGATGTTATGGGAACGTGCCTTTTGCGCAGCTGGAGGCGTTAATGCTCTTCGGCTTTGGTTATCAGTCAACGGATGGTCGAAATCTTATAGTCCGCGCTGGAACAGCATTTTCCATTGGAGGCTTTGGTTCGGCTTCTTGTTCACTTCCGTGTATGGATAGATGAAGAAATTCAAAGGCGGGCCTGCCTGAGGTGGTTCCAGCGTCAAGTCTCGACCGAGCGCAAACGCAACGCGGTCGCTTGGAATGGAGCCGAAGTAGCGATCCCGTTGCTTCGATTTCCACGCTTCGCTTGCATCGATAGGCATCCACCCGCGTTGTGCATCAAACACCTCAGCCCAGCAATGATACCCGGGCAGTTCGCCGGACGGTTTTCCCTGAGGAATTGGGTAGCCGATGATAAACCGCGCGGGGATTCGTTCACTTCTCGCAAGGCCGATTAGCAGGGAGTGGAAATCAGTGCAGTTTCCGTACTTGGCTGTGCACGCCCAGATGGCGTCCCCTTTCCCCCAGCCTTCACCTTCTTTCTTGTAGCTCATGTTTTCGTAAACGTAGTCGTAAAAAGCGCGAATCTTTTGCGATTCCAGCCTTAAGCCTTCGGCAGCGCGTTTGGCGATCTTGCTGATTCTGCCTTTCAATGGAATACGGGATTGCGAACCAAGGTAGCGCGATGGAAGCAAGCCGATCGGCGACGATTCTGTCCGATCATTGTAGGCCTGCATAATGGGCAGACGTCGAACGGAGAACGTCAGAACAATCTCACCAGCTGTCGCCTTGTTGTTCGGTCGTTCTAGATACAGCATGCGATTTCCCTGCGCGTCGGACGTAATTCGATAAGGCCAAGGTGAGTCGACTGTCTGTGCCAATACTTGCTGGTGTGCGTTTTCGGCTGGTAGCGGAACCCATATGCGCACGTTGTCTTCTTTGGCAGAAGCCAGGTCATTCAAGGATGCGCTCAGCGTAAGCTTATACTCTGCGGGCTGAGTCCATGGATCGAAACCATCGGCGCGGGCAACTAAGCCCGAAGCAAGGACTGCTGTGATGACTGCAAGGTGTCCGAAGTGTAGGTTTCTTCTTTGCTCAATCATAATCTGTTCTGGTGTCCCCGGCTTTCATTTTCGCAGTCTTCGCTTAGCGACGCGCGAGTGGATCAAGGATCTATCGTTTTCCAACCAACTCCTCATACTATCAACTTGCCTTGTTTATTCCCTGGCTATGTAATAATACCACTATCCTATATCATGCGTGGAATCCGAGTTTTCATTAAGTCGAATGCGCCATTTCGATGCATCGGTCGGTTTCTGCCAAGCATCGTACAAGTCTATCAGGTCTTGCAAGGCTTCGAGTACTCGTGGGTTGTGCCGACCCAGCGATTTTTCCCATAGGCTCACGGTTTCAAGCATTAACTTCTCCGCTTCCGCGAATCGATTCATTCCAGCAAATGTTTTGCCAAGACTCAATGTGAAGACGCCGATCGTCCATCGGCCTGGTTTGAAAACTTGCCGGGCACGATCCAGATTCTCCTGCGAAAGTGTCAGGGCTTCCTGTAAGCGACCAAGGCCTTGGAGTGAATTGGCCAAGTGTGCGGATGGCGTGAGATTCCAGGGGAGGTCACCAACAGACGTATTGTTGATGTCGCGAATCAGCTCACGATAAAACACTTCCGATTCTTCATATCGCTCCGCGCGCATATAGACCAGGCC